>NZ_QHHW01000058.1:0-84816 GCF_003947325.1 Amycolatopsis sp. WAC 01375 | reverse complement strand
GCCCTGCAAGTCATGTTCGCGGTCTTCGCGCCCAGGCGGTCCCTGACGGCACGGGCGGATGCGGCCGAGTACGACCCGGTACGAGGCCGATCCGCCCGCACCGCCACGAACCACCTGGATCACGAAGCCCATCGAACAGACTTACCGGGCAGCGCCTAGCTCATCTGGCTCAGATACCGCTTCGCCGACCGCTGGACCGCCTCGTGCCCGTCGGCGCGGATGATCGCGTCCCACCAGGCGCCGTAGATCGCCTCGAACTCGTACGGTTCGAGCATTTCGGCGGCGCGGCGGACGACCTCCGGGCGTTCCGGGATCAGATTCGGGTAGCTGTACATCATGCCGACGAAGCGTCGGTCCGGGATGACCTGCAGGATGTCGCCCGAGAGCAGCGCCCCGCGGCCGTTCTCCCCGGCGGGCCAGTGCAGCACGGTCCCGCCGTCGAAATGCACGCCGAGATTGATCAGCCGCAGGTCGGGGGCGACATCGAGGGTCGCGCCACTCCACAGCTTGATCGCCGGATCCGGCCTGCCGATCCACTGCCGGTCGCCTTCGTGCAGGTACACGGGCACGTCGAAGGCGTGGGCCCACTCGACCATGGTGGTGTAGTAGTGCGGATGGCTGATCGCGATGCCGGTGAGCCCGCCGAGTTCGCGGACCTCGGCGACCAGCTCGTCGTCGAGGTAACCCGCGCAGTCCCACAGGAAGTTGCCGGATTCGGCCTTGACCAGCAGCGCGCGCTCGCCGATCGCGAAGTTCGGGGTGGACCCGACTCCGATGAGGCCGGGTCCCTGCTCCTCGACACGCGCTCGGTACGTCCCGCTCGCGCGGACGGTGTTCAGATCGGTCCACCGCTGTCCGGCCTGCGGGACGTACTGACGTTCGTCGTCGCAGATCGGGCAGTCGGACCGGGGTTCCGCGTACTGCATGCCGCAGGCGACGCAGATCGGTAGCTCGCTCATCGTTTCCCTCCAGATTTCTCCGGAAGTCACGCTAACGGCTCATATGCGCGCCCGGCCATATCGGGCCGGGCGCGCAGTGTTCATTGTCGCGCGCCGACGAAAACTCGCCGAAGAGGCGCCGGTTCGCAGGCGACTCGCGCTGCGTGCGGAGGACGCCCCTTCATCGAGTTTCCGGGGCCTTCGGCCGCGAAGCGGCGCGAGGAGTGCTCATTTGGCGGTGTACGGCACGGCCTTGACGAGCGTCACCTTCTGGATGCTGCCGTTGGGCAGCTCGTACTCGCGGGTCTCGCCCTCTTTGGCGCCGAGCAGCGCCTTGCCGAGGGGGGACTCCGGCGAGTAGACGTCCAGGCCACCCTCGGTGCCCTCTTCGCGGGTCGCCAAGAGGAAGTTCTCGTCCTGGTCGTCACCGTCGTAGCGCACGGTGAGGACCTTGCCCGGTCCCGCGCTGCCGTCATTGGCGGGCGGCTCGCCCACCTTGGCCGAACGGAGGAGCTCCTGGAGGTGGCGGATGCGGGCCTCGTGCTGACCCTGCTCTTCGCGGGCGGCGTGGTAACCGCCGTTCTCCTTGAGGTCGCCCTCTTCCCGGCTGTCGTTGATCTTCGCAGCGATGACCGGGCGGAGCTCGATGTAGTGGTCGAGTTCCTGCTTGAGCCTGTCGTAGGCATCCTGGGTCAGCCAGGTCACCTTTGTGTCGCTCACGGTCACCATCTCCTAGTAGGGCCTGCCAGGCTTGGGTGTACAAGCCGGCCACCGGGCCGGCATGGCGCGCCGGCCTGGCTGAGATAAAGGAAAAACACGGCCCGTCTTGGGCCGTGCCGGTAGATCAGAGTAACACGGCGCGAGGCATCGCCGCCGGTCGAATTCGGTCGCGCCTCGGCGTTGGGCGCCCGTTTCACCCCGTTGGCCGCTATGGCCTTGACAGGTACCGTGGTACGTCGTATGAGCATCCGAAGATATCAGCCGTGACCGGCTTTCCGATGCTCTTGATGGTGGTAGTCACCCTGCTGTTCTTCGAACCAGGCTGAATCAGGACCTCTTTACGCCCGCTCTCCGCCCCGGCCTTGTCACGGACGCGGACGACGCACACTCCTGGACGATTCACGTCGTCCCTGGTCACGTTGATGGTGATCTCCATCGCGTCGCCCGGCTTCTCCTCGAACAAGACGCGTTCGCCCTCGATGGGCGCGCTGCCGAAATTCGCGTACGCGACATAGGCGATACCGCCGCTGACCAGCAGTGCGATCACCACGAACACCAGGCGCCGCCAGCCGGCGGGCTTCGCGGCACGGGGTTTGCCGTACCGGCCTTCCGGCACGTCCGTCCGGGTGCTTTCCGCGGTGGGAGCGTCCTGTCCCGTGCTCAACCCGGGCCTCCCGGTCGGTGTCGTCGTGCTCGCAGGGACAATAGGGGTCGTATGCGAGTGGTCCCCTCGAGTATCCGCGCCCGGCAGGGCGGGCCGTCAGGCAGGGTCGCAGGGGAATAGGGAACGAGAAGGGGACGTTCGGAGCATGGTGCTAGCCAATGAACCGCCGAAGTCACGCCTCCGCCTGATGGCGGTGCACGCGCACCCCGACGACGAGTCGAGCAAGGGCGCGGCCACCATGGCCAGGTACGCCGCCGAAGGGCACGAGGTCATGGTCGTGACCTGCACCGGCGGCGAAGCGGGCAGTGTGCTGAACCCGGCCATGGACCGTCCCGAAGTACTGGCCAACATGACCGAGGTCCGCCGCGAGGAGATGGCCCGCGCGGCCAAGATCCTCGGGGTGAGCCACGCCTGGCTCGGCTTCGTCGACTCGGGCCTGCCCGAGGGCGACCCGCTGCCCCCGGTCCCGGAGGGCTCGTTCGCGGTCGTCCCGCTCGAGGAGTCCACCGGTGCCCTGGTGAAGGTCATCCGCGAGTTCCGTCCGCACGTGATCGTCACCTACGACGAGAACGGCGGGTACCCGCACCCCGACCACATCCGCACGCACGAGATCTCGGTCGCGGCCTTCGACGCGGCGGGCGAGGCCGAGCGCTACCCGGACGCGGGCGAGCCGTGGCAGCCGATGAAGCTGTACTACGTGCACGGGTTCTCGCGCGCCAGGATGACCGTGTTCCACGAGGCCCTGCTCGCCCGCGGCCTGGAGTCGCCGTACGAGGAGTGGCTCAAGTCGTGGGACCCGGAGAAGGCCGACGTCATGGAGCGGGTGACCACCCGCGTCGAATGCGGTGACTACTTCGAGCAGCGTGACGACGCACTGAAGGCGCACGCCACCCAGATCGACCCGAACAGCCGCTGGTTCGCCGTCCCGCGCGATCTGCAGCGCGAGGTCTGGCCGACCGAGGAGTACGAGCTGGTCCGCTCACTGGTGGACAGCACCCTGCCGGAGGACGATCTGTTCGCCGGCTTGAAGGAGGGCTGATGAGTTTCGTGGTGCCGGCGTTCGCCGTCGTTCCGGTGACGGTGTCGTCGCAGTTCCTGGCACAGCAGCCCGGCAACGGCGACAACGGCGGCCAAGGTGAGGACTTCGGCAAGTCGTCGCCGGTGGGGTTCCTGATCCTGATCCTGTTCTTGATCGCCGTCGCGCTGCTGGTGCGGTCGATGACCAAGCACTTGAAGCGGCTTCCGGAGAGCTTCGACGAGCCTGCGGCCCCTTCTTCTTCGGAGGCGCCTGCCGAGGAGGCTCCCGAGGCTTCGAAGGCTGACTCCGAGCCTGTCGCCAAGACGGAGAAGCCGACCGCCAAGTCCGACTGAGCGCTGCAATGAAGGGGCCTTTCATAGCAAAATTTGCTATGAAAGGCCCCTTCATTGCATTCCCGAAGCGCGTCAAAGGCGTGGGTCGACCGGATCCGACTCCAGCGCCAGCACCGCGAACACGCACTCGTGCACCCGCCACAGCGGTTCCGCGCGTGCCAGCCGCTCCAGCGCCTCCAGCCCCAGCGCGTACTCGCGCAACGCCAGCGCCCGCTTCCGGTTCAGCCCGCGTTTGCGGAGCCGCGTGAGGTTCTCCGGCAGCGTGTAGTCGGGCCCGTAGATGATCCGCAGGTACTCCCGCCCGCGCACCTTCACTCCCGGCTGCACCAGCCCACGCGCGCCGCGGGTCAGGTTCGCCGCCGGTTTGACGACCATGCCCTCGCCGCCCGCGCCGGTCAGGTCCAGCCACCAGTCGACGCCGCGTGCCACCGACGCCGGGTCGGTGGTGTCGACGGGCAGGGTCCGCGTGCGGGTGAACAGGTCGCCGGTAAGCCGGTCCAGCAGCGAAAGGTGCCACTCGTGCGGCCGGTCGTGGTACGCGTGTCCTTCCGAAGCCAGCACCTGGAACGGTGCCAGCCGGACGCCGTCGAGGCCGTCGGTCGGCCAGCAGTAACGCCGGTACGCCTGCCGGTACGCGTCCACAGTGGACTCGCGGACCCGGGTCCGTTCCATCAGTTCCGCCACGTCGACCCCGCGAGCCGCGGCGGCGTCCAGTGAAGCGACGGCGGCGGGCAGCACGGCCTGGGCCGCCGCACCCACGGCCGCGTACTGTCCCGAGATCAGCGAGCCCGCTTTCGCGCTCCACGGCAGCAGTTCCGTGTCGAGCAGCAGCCAGCCGGTGTCCAGCTCCTCGAACAGTTCCGACGACGCTGCCCGCACACCATCGAGCAGCCGCGCGTTCTGTTCCGGAGTGAAGAACGGCCGCCCGGTGCGGGTGTACACCGCGCCCGGCCCCTGGGTCCCGAACCGCGCGGGAGCCACGTCGTCGTCACGGCATACGAGCACGACGGCACGCGAGCCCATGTGCTTCTCTTCGCACACGACATGATCGACACCTGCCGCGCGGAACTCGGCGAAGGCCTCCTCGGGGTGTTCGAGGTAGTCCTCCGTGGCGGACGTCGAACACGGCGCCATCGTCGGCGGCAGGTACGGCAGCCAGCGCGGGTCTACGGCGAAGCGGCTCATCACCTCGAGTGCCGCCGCCGACTGTTCGGCGGAGACCCCGACCCGGCCGTGGTGTCGTGTCTCGACGATTCGCTTCCCGGTGACATCGCCCAGTTCCAGGACCGCGGGCTCACGTCCGCCCAGCGGCCGCGCGGGTTCGAGCGGACGTGACGGCTCGTACCAGACCTTCTTCGCCTTCACCGAGACGACTTCCCGCTCCGGGTAACGCAAAGCGGTCAGCTTGCCGCCGAAGACGCAGCCCGTGTCGAGACACATGGTCCCGTTGACCCATTCCGGCTCCAGCGTCGGCGTGTGTCCATAGAGGACCATCGCCTTGCCGCGGTAGTCACGCGCCCACGGCAGCCGCACCGGCAGACCGTACTCGTCGGTCTCGCCGGTGGTGTCGCCGTAGAGCGCGGTGCTCCGCACCCGGCCGGACGCGCGCCCGTGGAACTTCTCGGGCAGACCCGCGTGCGCGACGACGAGCTTGCCGCCATCGAGGACGTAGTGCGCGATGAGTCCTTCACAAAAGGCATGCGCCTTCGCGCGGAAGTCCTCGTCCTGCGCGGAAAGCTGCTCCAGCGACTCCGCGAGTCCGTGCGCCGTCCTGACCTTGCGCCCGTCGAGCGCGCGGACCAGTTTCTGTTCGTGATTCCCGCAAACGACCAGCGCGCTGCCTGCTTCGGCCATCGCCATCACGCGGCGCAGCACGCCGGGCGTGTCGGGTCCGCGGTCGACGAGGTCGCCGACGAAGACCGCGGTGCGGCCTTCGGGATGTACGCCGTCGACGTAACCCAGTTCGGTGAGCAGTTCCTCCAGTTCCTCGCGGCAGCCGTGGACGTCGCCGATGACGTCGAACGGCCCGGCCAGCTCACGCCGGTCGTTGCGCAGCGGCTCGACGACGATCTCCGCTTCGGCGACCTCGGCCTCGCTCCGCAGCACGTGCACGCGCCGGAAACCCTCGCGCTCCAACGACTTCAGCGAGCGGTGCAGCTCGCCGCGCTGGCGCCGGACGACGTGCTCGCCGAAGTCACGGTCGGGCCGGGATTCGTTGCGCTCCTGGCAGACCTTCACCGGCAGGTCGAGCACGATCGCCGTCGGCAGGACGTCGTACTCCTTGGCCAGCTTCAAGAGGCTCGCCCGGGAAGCACGCTGGACGTTCGTCGCGTCGATCACCGTGATCCGGCCCGCTTCGAGCCGCTTCGCCGCGACGTAGTGGAGCACGTCGAAAGCGGCGGCCGACGCGCTCTGGTCGTTCTCGTCGTCGGCCACCAGGCCGCGGAAGTAGTCGCTGGACAGCACCTGTGTCGGCGCGAAATGCGTCCGCGCGAAGGTCGACTTGCCGGAGCCGGAGGCCCCGACGAGCACGACGAGGGACATGTCGGGAATGGTCAGTTTCATGCCACGGCCTCCTTCCGAGACGTGAAGACCGCCATTTGGGTCGGCGGTCCTGATTCTTGGGACTCTGGTCCCACAGGGAGCAGGCGGACGTCGTAGCCGCGACGGGAGGCGACGCTGTCGGCCCACGAGCGGAATTGCTCGCGTGTCCACTCGAAACGGTGGTCGGCGTGCCGGAACCGGCCTTCCCCGAGGAATTCGAAGTGCCGGTTGTACTCGGCGTTCGGCGTCGTGACGAGCACGGTCCGCGGCGCGGCGACACCGAACACGGCGTGCTCCAGCGCGGGCAGGCGCTCCTCGTCGACGTGCTCGATCACCTCCATCAGCACGGCCGCGTCGTATCCGGCCAGCGACGGATCCGCGTAGGTCAGCGCGGACTGCTTCAGGGTGATCCGCGACTTGTCCTTCAGCCGCTTGTCGGCGATGTCGAGCGCGCTCGCGGACACGTCGACTCCGACGATCTCGGTGAACGACGGTTCCTTCTGGAGTACGCGCAACAGCGCGCCGCCGCCGCAGCCGAGGTCGAGCAGCCGCCGCGCGCCCGCCGCCCGAAGAGCCGCGAGCACGCTTCCGTGCCGTTGGACGGCCAGCGGTTCGGGCCGGTCCGGTAGTTCGGTGACCCGCGCTTCGGCCTCGGCGGGCACGTCGTCCGCTTCCGCCAGCCGGGTGAGCGCGTACGAAACGATCGGACGCCGGCGTTCGAGGTAGCGGTTGGTGATCAGCTCCCGTTCCGGATGTCCCGCGAGCCACCCTTCGCCGACGCGCAGCAACTTGTCGGCCTCGTCCTGGCCGATCCAGTAGTGCTTGTCGCCGTCGAGAGCGGGCAGCAGGACGTACAGGTGCCGCAACGCGTCGACGACGCGCTGGGTCCCGGTCAGCCGGAGGTCGACGTAGCGGGAATCGCCCCACTGCGGGAACTCGGGATCGAGCGGGATGGCCTTGGCCTCGACCTGCCAGCCGAGGGGTTCGAACAGCTTGTGGACGACCTCCGCGCCGCCGCGCGCGGTCAGCGACGGCACGCGGATCTCCAGCGGGAACGCCTCGTCGACCAGTTCCGGCCGGTTCGCGCACCGCCCGGCCAGCGCCGTGGTGAAGACCGCCCGCAGCGCCACCGCCAGGTACGAGCCGCCCGCGTACGGCCGGTCGTTGACGTATTGGGTCAGCGACGTCCCGCCGCCGCGCACGAGCTCGACCGGGTCGATCTCGACCAGCAGGGCCACCGTGCAGCGCTGCTCGGCCGCCTCGGGGTAGAAGACGTGCGCCTTCCCGGCCGAGAGCGTGAACGACTGCGCCTTCTCCGGATGCTTGTGCAGGAGAAAGCCCAGGTCGGTGGCGGGGTTCCGGGTGGTCGTCATGGTCAGGAGCACCGGATGAGTGTCGCGCAGACGGCCGTTCGGCGCGCCCGCTTTTCCGCGTGCGACCCTGGTGACATGTCGAACCGCCTGAAGGCCGCGACCAGTCCGTACCTGCTGCAGCACGCCGAGAACCCGGTGGACTGGTGGCCCTGGGGTGAAGAGGCGCTGGCAGAGGCGAAACGGCGGAACGTGCCGATTCTCCTTTCGGTCGGCTACGCGGCCTGTCACTGGTGCCATGTCATGGCGCACGAGTCCTTCGAGGACGAAGCCACCGCGACGCTGATGAACGCGAACTTCGTCAACATCAAGGTGGACCGTGAGGAGCGGCCGGACATCGACTCGGTGTACATGGCGGCCACCCAGGCGATGACCGGTCAGGGCGGCTGGCCGATGACGTGCTTCCTGACCCCGGAGGGTGAACCGTTCCATTGCGGCACCTACTACCCGCCGTCGCCGCGGCCGGGGATGCCGTCGTTCCCGCAGCTGCTCGTCGCGGTCGCCGAAGCCTGGGGTGAGCGCCCGGACGAACTGCGTTCCGGCGCCCGGCAGATCATCGCCCACCTCACGGAGAAGAGCGGACCGCTGCCGGAGTCCGTTGTGGACGGTGCGGCGCTGGAATCCGCGGTCGCTTCACTGCGCGAGGAATACGACGCCGCGAGCGGCGGATTCGGCGGAGCGCCCAAGTTCCCGCCGACGATGGCGTTGAACTTCCTGCTCCGGCACCACGAACGCACCGGCTCCGATCTTTCACCGGTCGAACACACGGCGGAGGCGATGGCGCTCGGCGGGCTCAACGATCAGCTGGCGGGCGGGTTCGCGCGGTACTCCGTCGACCCGCGCTGGGAAGTGCCGCACTTCGAGAAGATGCTGTACGACAACGGTTTGCTCCTGCGTTTCTACGCGCAGTTCCACGGCGTGACCGGGCTCGAGTACGCGCGGCGGACGGTCGAAGAGACCGCGGAGTTCCTGCTGCGCGACCTCGGGACGGCCGAAGGAGGCTTCGCCGCTTCGCTCGACGCGGACACCGACGGCGTCGAGGGCCTCACGTATGTCTGGACTCCCGCGCAACTCGCCGAAGTGCTCGGCGAGGAGGACGGCGCTTGGGCCGCCGAACTGTTCCAGGTGACCGAACGGGGCAACTTCGAGCACGGCGCGTCGACTCTGCGGCTGCGTGAGCCGCGTCCTGAGGACGCGGAACGGTACGAGCGGGTGCGGCGCACGCTGCTGACGGCGCGAAACGAGCGTCCTCAGCCCGCCCGCGACGACAAGGTCATCGCCGCGTGGAACGGGCTCGCGATCGGCGCGCTCGCCAAGGCGGGCTCGCGGCTGAACCATCCACAGTGGATCGACGCGGCGGCTCGTGCCGCGGCTTTCCTGATGGACGACCATTTCGTGGACGGGCGGCTGCGCCGGACCTCGCGCGACGGCGTCGTCGGCACGACGGCGGGCGTGCTGGAGGACTACGCGTGCCTCGCCGAGGGGCTGCTCGAACTCCACCAGGCGACCGGCGAGCCGCGCTGGCTGGCCGACGCGGTCACCTTGCTGGACCTCGCCTTGGCCCATTTCGGCGTCCCGGACTCGACGGGTGCCTACTACGACACGGCCGACGACGCGGAAGTGCTGGTGCAGCGGCCCTCCGACCCGACCGACAACGCGAGCCCGGCGGGGGCTTCGGCACTGGCCAACGCGTTGCTGACGGCCTCCGTGCTGGCGGGGCACGACCAGGTGGGCCGCTACCGCGAGGCGGCCGAGCAGGCGCTGGCGCGCGCGGGACGGCTCGCCGCCCACGCGCCGCGGTTCGCCGGGCATTGGCTCACGGTCGCCGAAGCCGCGGCCGCCGGTCCGGTGCAGGTGGCCGTCGTCGGGCCGGATGCCGCTGCACGCAAGGATTTGCTGGCCGCGGCCGTCGCGTCGGCACCGGACGGCGCCGTCGTCGTGAGTGGTGTCCCGGACGCCGAGGGAGTGCCGCTGCTCGCCGACCGGCCGCTGGTGGGGGGCGCCGCCGCCGCGTACGTGTGCCGCGGCTATGTCTGCGAACGCCCGGTCACCACCGCCGAGGATCTGCGCGCTCAGCTCACCAATCCCACGCCATAGGGCCGAAGGCGCCGCCGCCCGTCTGCGGAGCCCCCGCCGGCTTGACCGCGACCTGCGGCGCCTTCGGTTTCGTCGTGGTGGACTTCGTCGGCTTCGGCGGCTTCGTGGAAGTCGGCGGCTTGGTAGTGGTGGTCGGCGGCGTTCCGATGATGGTGAAAGCGCGGGAGGTCTTCGTACCGTCCGAACAGGTGAACGTCGCCGTGTACTTGCCCGGCGTCTTGCCTGCCTTGCCGTAGCCGGCGGCCTTCCCCCAGTTGCCGCCGATCGTCCACTGGAGCGGCGCCGCGAACCCCGGCGATGTCACCGGGGTCGCCGGTCCGCAGCCGCCCATCGCGGCCTTCGTCTCGGCGTAGAGCTCCCCGCCGGGTTCGACTTCGGTCGGATGCAAGAACCAGGACACGTCCTTGGCTTCCGCCGCCGCCGGTGCGACCACGGCGAGCTGGGCCGCTCCGAGCATGACAGCGCCGATCATGGCCTTTTTCAGCATGAGGTTCCCCTTTTCCGTCATCTGCTGGTGGGAACACGTCGGCGCAGGTCATCAGGTTGCCTCGGGTTTCGCCGGGGGAGAACACGAGTGAATCTCGGCCGTTGCGAGCGTAGCGTCGGTAGCGTTGTAATCATGTAATCGCGGAGGCGAGCATGCACACCTACTTCAGGGCGGCGAGGCATATGGGACGAAGTGGCTGGAAGGGCCGGGGCGGCTGGCAGCAGGCGGACATCCCCTCGGCGGACGACGCGGCCGCGTGGTTCGGCGGACGGCTCCCGGAGGGCTGGTTCACCGGAGACCCCGAGGTCACGGTGGATCGCGAAGAGATCGTCATCGTCGGCGAACTCCAGCCGCTCACCGGTGAGTACGCCGACGACGCCGCCCGTGCGGCGGCCGAGGACGGCCGGATCAGCCGGTTCCGCGAGGAGACCCGCGAGGAGCGGATCGAGATCGCGCGCCAGGCCGAGCACCGGTATCAGCGCAAGGTCGCCTGGGGCGCGAGCCTCGGCGGCACGAGGCACCTGTTCACCACCCATTCGGCGCCGGTCATGACCAGGCTGAGGCAGCCGGAACGCCTGGTCCTCGACACCCTCGTCGACGCGGGCGTCGCGCGGTCGCGGTCGGAGGCGCTCGCGTGGGCCGTCCGGCTGGTCGGGGAACACGCGGACGCCTGGCTCGCCGAGCTCCGGGAGGCGATGACCAAGGTGGACGATCTCCGCTCACAGGGACCGGACCTTTCCTGAGGCCGGAGTTCGTGCTGCGTCCCCGGATGCGGTGCGGCAGGCTGAACGCAGACCGCACCGCATCGGAGGAATCGTGGACACGCCAGGACTTCCCGCGAAGATCGACCCGGACGCGCTGACCACCGTCCTCGATGGACGGTGGGCGGAGCTCCGTCGCGCGGTGCGCGCGCAGATGGCCGCGGAGGACTTCAAGGACCCTGTCGACCTCGACGTCGAAGCGCACCGCGCCCAGGTGCTCGAATGGCTGCGCCTGCTCGCCCGCACCGACCGGCCGGGGCTCGGTTTCGACCCGGCGCACGGTGGTGGCGGCGACGTCGGCGGCTCGGTGATGTCGTTCGAGATGCTGGGTTTCGGTGACCTCTCGCTGATGGTCAAGGCCGGTGTCCAATGGGGTCTGTTCGGCGGCGCGGTGCAACTGCTCGGCACCGGACGCCACCACGAGCGCTACCTGCGGAAGATCAAGGATCTGGAGCTGCTGGGCTGCTTCGCGATGACCGAGCACGGCCACGGCTCGGACGTCCAGCATCTGCGCACCACCGCGACCTACGATCCGGCCACCCGCGAATTCGTCGTGCACACGCCGGACCGGGGCGCGATGAAGGAGTACATCGGCAACGCCGCCCGCGACGGCGAACTCGCGGTGGTGTTCGCGCAGCTGATCACCGGCGGTGAATCACGCGGAGTGCACGCGTTCCTGGTGCCGATCCGCGGCGAGGGCGTGAGCGGCGTCGAGATCGAGGACTGCGGCCGCAAGGCGGGCCTCAACGGCGTCGACAACGGACGGCTCACCTTCACCCAGGTGAGGGTTCCGCGCGAGGCACTCCTCAACCGGTTCGGCGACGTCGCCGAGGACGGCACGTACCGCAGCCCGATCGAAAGCGACGGTCGCCGGTTCTTCACGATGCTCGGCACCCTCATCCGTGGCCGGGTCAGCGTCGCGGGCAGCGCCGGCAGCGCGACGAAGCGCGCGCTCGCGCTGGCCATCCGGTACGGCGAGCAGCGGCGGCAGTTCGCGCGGCCCGGCGGCGAGGAGGTCGTGATCCTCGACTACCGCGCACACCAACGGAAACTGCTGCCCGCACTGGCGACGTCGTATGCCCTGCACTTCGCGCAGGAAGCACTCGTTTCGAAGCTGAACGACATCGCCGAGGACGCGCCGGAGGAAGAGCAGCGGGAGCTGGAATCGCGTGCGGCCGGGATCAAGGCCGTCTCGACCTGGCACGCGACGGCGACCATCCAGGCCGCCCGTGAGGCGTGCGGTGGTTCGGGCTACCTCTCGGAAAACCTGCTTCCCGGTTTGAAGGCCGACACGGACGTCTTCACCACCTTCGAGGGTGACAACACCGTGTTGCTGCAGCTGGTCGCGAAGGGCCTGCTGACCAGCTACAAGGACCACTTCGAGGACCTCAGCCCGCTCGCGACCGCACGTTTCGTGGCGGAGCAGCTCGTCGAAGCCGTGATCGAACGGACGTCCGCGCGCAAGGTCGTCGAACGGCTCACCGAGGCCGACGACGGCGACGTGCTGTACTCCCGCGAGTGGCACCTGAAGCTGTTCGAAGACCGCGAAGAACACGTACTCGGCGGCGTCGCGCAGCGCCTGCGAAAAGGTAGCTCGGACCCCTCCGGCGTCTTCGGTGTCTTCAACGACGCGCAGGACCACGTGCTTCGCGCCGGACGCGCGCACGTCGACCGGGTGGTGCTCGAAGCGTTCGTCGACGCCATCGAGCGCTGCGCCGACGCCGAGGCCCGCGAACTGCTGGAGCGGGTGTGCGACCTCTACGCGCTCGCGAACATCGAGGCGGATCGTGGCTGGTTCCTCGAACACGGACGCCTGACCTCCGGGCGCTCGAAGGCCGTCACCGCCGCGGTGAACGCCCTGTGCGCCGACCTGCGCCCGCACGCGCGGACACTCGTGGACGCCTTCGCTATCCCCGAGCAGTACCTAGCGGCTCCGATGCTGCGGGACTGATCCCGGTGCGCTGCTCGGCGAGCTCGGCCCGCAACGCCTTGACCTCGCGGGTCAGCTCGTCGAGATGCTCGCGCGTCACGGCCTGCGCGTTCTCGTCGGCCTCGGTCACCCGGCGGATCAGCCACGACGCCAGCGTCGCGGTGACCACACCGAGCAGCGCGATCCCGGCCACCATCAGCCCGACCGCGACGATCCGGCCGGTGCCGCTGACGGGATAGCGGTCGCCGTAGCCGACCGTGGTGATCGTCGTGATGGACCACCACACCGCGTCCGGGAAGTCGGTGATCGGCGCGTCCGCCTGAGTGCGTTCGGCGTCGAGTACGGCGAGCGCCGAACAGAACACGACGAGCGCCGTCGCGCCCACCGTGTAGACCACGACGCGGCCGCGCAACGACAGGCCGGCGTTGCGGTTGAGGACGTTCAGCACCGTGACCAGCCGGAGCAGCCGAAGCTGCCGGATCAGCGGGAGCACGATGATCAGCAGGTCGAAGAGGTTCTTCTTGAGGAAGTCCCGCTTGTCCTTGGCGTGCTTGAGGCGGACGCCGTAGTCCAGGGCGAAGACCGCCCACGCGACCCACGTGACGACCTCGCACCAGACCCGGCCGGTGTGGCCGAGCGAGGGCTGGAGGATCGGCCACGCGTAGGCAGCCAGGAACAGTACGGCGGCGGCGTTGAGCGGCCACTCCATCCGCTTTTCCCACATCGGGCGTCTCCTCACCTGGCCTTTTCCAGGTGCACGTTAAGCGATGTCGAGGGCCGTTCCATAGAGTTTGTCGGTTTTGAGGGTGATGTAGAGCCTTCGTTCGGCGGCGATGGTCTCGAGGAACACGGCCTCGTCCTCCGGCTTTTGGCTCTGGGCGGCGAGATATTCGAGCCCGGCCGTGTCACCGGGTGTCCGGGTGACCTCGGAGAGTTCCGCTTTCCCTTCCACGACCGCGAATTTCCAGTGGTCGGCGCTGGAGACGTAGAGCGAGGCGGTGGGGTTGTCGCGGAGCTGCTTGACCTTGAGGCGGTCTTCGGTCGTGCTGATCCGGACCGTCCGGGCCTCGGGGTCCCACGTGTAGACGACCGTGGAGAGGTGAGGGCGTCCGTCGCGCTTGAGGGTCGCGAGGGCGCCGAAGGCGTGCTCGGCGAGGAAGTCGCTGAGAGCCGCGTCGTCGAGGGGGCGGGGCGGTGCGTTCTTGGCCATGGTCGTGATCATGGCTCGCGCGGTGGGGGCGCGGAAGAAGGCACTTTCTTGTGCCAGAGGGAACACGCGTGTGTCCGTCCTGGTCACCGTGGTCGCGTGAACAGCGGACGTACTTGACGTACTTGACGTACTTGGGCAGACTGGGTTACGACCTATCGGGAGGCCCTGTGTCAGCGCTCCACTACGACAGCTACACCGAAGCTCGCGCGCATCTGAAGGATCTGCTGGATGCCGCGGAGAAAGGTCGCGTCGCCACGGTTCGGCGTGACTCGGCTCAGGCCGCTGTCGTGGACGTCGAGCGTCTGCGCTACTTCCTCGCGTCGCTCCTGCCGGCGTCTGCCCAGGTCGTAGCCGAGGATGGAGGCTGGTCCGTGTTCATTCCAGGTTTGCCGGTAGCCGCGGACGGTGCCACCTTCGACGAAGCGCTGACCGAGATGGTCGACGCTCTGCGGGAGTACGCGGAAGACTGGCAGTCGCGGCTGCTCGATGCTCCGAATCACCGTGACAACTGGGGCTTGGTCCAGCTGATCAGCCTGAGCGATGACGATCAGCTGCGCGATTGGCTGGCGGGTACCGCGCGGTGAACTGGCCACAACCCACCCGCAAGGACCACGAGTCGTTCTGCCAAGTCGAGGAGTGGCGCCGAGTTCGCGATGCCCGCGGCCGGACGGGCACGCACCACGTCACCTACGAGTTCGACCTCCTGGACGGCCGCATCCTGCGAACCCGGATCTCGCATCCGGTGGACCGGACCGGGTACGGCAAGAGTATCTGGAGGCACATCCTCCGCGACCAGCTCGACGTTGACGAGCCGTGCTTCTGGTCGTGTGTGCGGGACGGCGTCAAACCTGACCGCGGAGTGCCAGTGCCGCAGGCTGAAGCTTTGCCTGCCGACCTGGTGCACATGCTGCTATCGCGGGTCGGTCTGCCTGAATCCGAGGTCGCGGCCATGACCAAAGCCGAGGCTATCGCGAGGCTTCAGCTGTTCTGGACTGAGGAGAGCTGACGCCGAGTTACGCGTACATCGCCAGCCAGATCGCGACGTAGTGCGACGTCGCCGCGAGAACCGTGCAGGCGTGGAAGTACTCGTGGTACCCGAAGGTCTCCGGGAAGTGGTTCGGCCACTTGACCGCGTAGAACACCGCGCCCAGCGTGTAGAACAGCCCGCCGACGCAGAGCAGGACGAGTGCCGCGACGCCGGCGTGGGAGCCCAGTTCGGGCAGGACGAAGACGGCGACCCAGCCCAGTGCGATGTAGATCGGCACGCCCAGCCAGCGGGGCGCGTTCGGCCACAGCATCTTCAGGGTGACGCCGCCGATCGCGCCGCCCCAGACGATCGCCAGCACGATGTACCCGGTCGGCTGGGACATCGCCAGAAGGGTGAACGGCGTGTAGGTGCCGGCGATGAACAGAAAGATCATCGAATGGTCGGCGCGCTTCATCCATTCGTATGCTCGTGGGCTCCACAAGCGACGGTGATAGAGCGCGCTGACGCCGAAGAGACCGAGCACGGTCAGCCCATAGACCGAAGTGGACAAAGCGGCTATAGGCGACACGGTGGACGCGGCGAGACTGATGAGGGTCACGGCTCCGGCGACTGCGACGAAGAAGGACCAGAAGTGGATGTGCCCCCGCAACCGAGGACGTGTGTCCACCAAGGGCGCGGGGCCGGACGGCTGCTGTTCGGACTCTACGCTCACTCTTCCCAGGTTACGGCACCGTAGGTTTTTCGCCAGTGTCCGTGGCGCGTCCCACTGGGGTCCGCGGGGTGACTACTCTCCAATGGCGTGAGTCTTCGGTCCTTCTTGTCAGACGTCGTGTACAGCGCCTACGGCAGGCGCCTGATCCAGCAGGCCAAGGGGCGCCATCCACGCCACATCGCCATCATGCTGGACGGCAACCGCCGCTGGGCGCGCGAAGCGGGCTTCACCGACGTCGCCGACGGGCACCGCGCGGGCGCCAAGAAGATCGCCGACTTCCTGAGCTGGTGCAACGAGGCCGACGTCGAGGTCGTCACCATGTGGCTGCTCTCGACCGACAACCTCGGCCGCGCGGCCGAGGAACTGAGCCCGTTGCTGAAGATCATCACCGACGTCACCGACGAACTGGCCGCGCCGCACACGCCCTGGCGGCTCCGCATCGTGGGAGCCCTCGACCTGCTGCCCCCGGAGGTCGCGAAGGCCCTCAGCGCGGCCGCGGAGCGCACGGAGGGGCGCTCCGGGATGGAGGTCAACGTCGCGGTCGGTTACGGAGGGCGTCAGGAGATCGCCGACGCGGTCCGCAAACTGCTGCTCCAGCACGCCGACGAGGGCACGTCGATCCGCGAGCTCGCGAAGATCCTGGACGTCGACCATATTTCCGAGCATATGTACACCTCTGGTCAGCCGGATCCGGATCTGATTATCCGCACCTCGGGTGAGCAGCGGCTTTCCGGATTTCTGCTCTGGCAATCGGCGCATTCGGAATTCTGGTTCACCGAAGCTTATTGGCCCGCGTTCCGCCGGGTCGATTTCCTGCGGGCCATGCGTGATTACGCGTGGCGGCACCGGCGCTTCGGTTCCTGACCCGTGACATGACGAAGGCCCCGGCGTGCACTCCGGGGCCTTCGACGTCGTCACTGAAGATCAGTGGTTGTGCTCCAGCGAGTGGAGGATCAGGGCCGGGGTGGTGGCGATGCCCGTGTAGGCACCGGCGACCAGCGAAGCGGCACCGTAACCCAGCGCGCCGCCGCCCTCGATGAAGGTGTTGTAGGCGTCGCCGAACGTCGGGTCCGGGGTGCCGGTGGTGTCACCGGTCGCGGCGAACGCGGTTCCGCCGACCATCATGATGCCCGCGGCGACGGCGGAAACGAAACCAGCCTTCTTCAGCACTTCGCACACTCCTTGGTAGAGATATTCAGGGATCGGGGGCACCGAAATCCGGTGGGGGTGTCCCGCAGTGAGAAAATTACTCGCTATTCAGAAGTTGTGACCGTCTCGTAAGCCCATTGTGTGAGGCCGAAAAGGCGCGTTTCACTCGGTAAGGTTCTCTGTCTCGGCCACAAAATGCGGGCCGCTACCAAGCGTGGTAGAACCCTCGATCCCATCAGGTGAACGCCCTGCGTCGCGTTAATCCATCCGGGTCACGTCGACGAGCGTCCCTGAATGGAGATCATCACTACACACCGTGATGGTGACGAGGCGTTGATGTCACGCGACCGACAGTGAGATGACGGTTTGGCGAATCACCGTGGTGGCTGCCTGCGCGATCGGCCGGACGCAGGTACCTTCCGGAAGTGAGGGTTCGCGTCCCATGCGGACTCTCACGGGAGGCCCTGGTCGTGGCGGTAGTCGACAGGGCGGCACAGCCGCCCAGTGGATGCACGAGCGGGCCGGCACCCGGCCCTCGTGGCCGTGCCGACTGACGCGGTGAGCGTCGGGAGGAACGGTTAGCCAGGGAAGTGCCCGGCCCAGCGAGTGCGGGCGTGGTGCCACGCCCACGAGGGAGATGCCGTCGTGACTGCGCAGCGTTCACCCCGCAAGGCCTCTGGCCGTTCTTCGACCGGTGCCCCTGGCCCGGAGAAAGCCTCGATCTCGCCCGAATCCCAGCGGTCCACTTACGTGCTCGACACGTCGGTCCTGCTCTCTGACCCCTGGTCGGTGACTCGTTTCGCCGAACACGCGGTCGTGCTTCCGCTGGTCGTCATCAGTGAACTGGAGGCGAAACGTCACCATCCCGAACTGGGGTGGTTCGCGCGCGAAGCGCTTCGCATGCTCGACGACCTGCGTCGTCAGCACGGCAGGCTCGACGCGCCGCTCCCGATCGGTGAGCACGGCGGCACCCTGCAGGTGGAGTTGAACCACTCCGATCCCACGGTGCTCCCGGTCGGCTTCCGCACCGACTCCAATGACCACCGCATCCTCGCCTGTGCGCTCAACCTGGCGGCGGAACGCGCGTCGGTCACGCTGGTGACCAAGGACATCCCCCTGCGTGTCAAGGCGGGCGCCGTCGGTCTCGAAGCCGACGAGTACCGCGCGCAGGAGGTGACGCCCTCGGGCTGGACGGGAATGGCGGACGTGGACGTCCCGCAGACCCTGATCGACGCGCTGTTCAGCGCGTCGTCCGCGGATCCGGCGGAATTCGGGATGCCCGAAGTCGGTGAACTGCCCTGTCACACCGGTTTGAGGCTGCTCGCGGGCAGTTCGAGCGCGCTGGGCCGGGTCACCGCGGACAAGCGGATCCGGCTCGTGCGGGGTGACAAGGAGGCGTTCGGCCTGCACGGCCGCTCCGCCGAGCAGCGGGTGGCGCTGGATCTCCTGCTGGACTCCGATGTCGGCATCGTCTCGCTGGGCGGACGCGCCGGTACCGGCAAGTCGGCGCTCGCGCTCTGCGCGGGCCTGGAATCGGTGATGGAACGCCGCCAGCACCGCAAGGTCGTGGTGTTCCGGCCGGTGTACGCGGTCGGCGGCCAGGATCTGGGCTACCTGCCCGGTTCCGAGAGCGAGAAGATGCAGCCGTGGGCGCAGGCGGTGTTCGACACCCTCGGTGGCCTGGTCAGCCAGGACGTCCTCGACGAGGTCTTCGACCGCGGCATGCTCGAGGTGCTCCCGCTGACCCACATCCGCGGCCGGTCGCTGCACGACACGTTCGTCATCGTCGACGAGGCGCAGTCCTTGGAGCGCAACGTGCTCCTGACCGTGCTTTCGCGGCTCGGCACGGCCTCGCGGGTCGTGCTCACGCATGACGTCGCGCAGCGCGACAACCTGCGGGTCGGGCGGCACGACGGCGTTTCGGCGGTGATCGAGAAGCTCAAGGGTCACCCGTTGTTCGCGCATGTCACGTTGACCCGGTCCGAGCGGTCGCCGATCGCGGCGCTCGTCACCGAGATGCTGGAGGATCACGGCTGAGCACGTGCCATGAAAGGTCCTTTCCTTGCAAAATTTGCAAGGAAAGGACCTTTCATGGCGGCTAGGTGACCGGTTTCGCCCAGGGGAGCGGCCGTCCGTCCACGTCGTCGGTGAGTTCGACGCCGAGCATGGCCGAAAGCGTCGCGCCCAGGTCGACGACGTCCAGGTCCGGCAGTTTCGCGCCCGGTTCGAAACCGGGCCCGCCGGCGAGGAGTAGCCCGTCCGGCCGGTGGTCTCCCGTGCGCCAGTGCTCGTCCGGTCCGTAGACGACGCCGGTCTTGGGCGACCAGACCGTCTCGATCGGACCGGTGCGGGCCCAGTCGATCAGCAGATCCGGCAGGGTGTCGTCGGCCTCGCGGTCGTAGTGGTCGCTCGTGCGGGAAACCTCGCGTACGGCCGGCTTCCCGGTCGCGACGTTCACCAGCGAGAGCAGGTCTTCGGTCAGCTGCTCGCAGACGGCCTCGTACTCCGCGCCGGGCTGGACGACGCCGTGCGGTTCGCGGACCGCCAGGTTGATCCGCACCCCGCCGAAGACAAAGTTGTTGGGGGACAGGTAGAACCGCTGCTTCGACCGCTGTTCGGCGGTCGCCCAGTTCGGCACCGCGGGCAGCGGGGCCGCCGCCAGCCGCTTGCGCAGCAGTGGCATCGCGGCCGACGCCAGTTTCGTCCGCAAAGGACCGGGGAGTGCGGAGTAGGCGCGTTTGGCCAGCGTCATCGCGCCGCCGCCACGCAGTCCTTCGGTCTCCACCGTGTCGAGAAGCCGCAGGATTTCGTGCAGCAGATGGCTTCCCTCGTACCGAGGTCCCATGCCGTGGCTCAGCAGCACGAAGACCGTCGTGTCCGGCCCGGCCAGTGCGAGATGCCCGCCGATCGCGTCGTCGAGACTCCGGTAGACCGAGCGGATCGGATCCAGTTCGGTCGCGAGCGTGGCGTCGTGGTCGCGGTGCGCGGGATCGTGCAGATGCCATTGCTGATGGCCGATGCTGTGGGATTCCCCGTACACCGAAAGGAAAAGATCCCAGTCACCTTCGGCGAGCAGCTTGGTCGAAACCTGCGTCTTCTGCCCGATCCCGGCGACGAGGCCGTGGGTCAGCGCGCGCTCCTCGTCGGGTGTCCGATGTGGACCTTCGCGGTGGAGATAGTCGTCCGGTGCCCAGTCGCGGACCAGATCGGGCTCGGCGGTGAGGATGGGAGTGAGCCCGATGTCGGCTTCGATCTCCTTCGCCAGCTCCGGCGGTGACGTGTGGAAGCCGAAATGCCGGTCGTGGCAGGCGTACTCGCTCACCATGACCCCGTTGAGCGGTTTGTCCGCGCGGGAATGCGGGACGTCGAGTACGGCGACGCGTTTCCCGGCGTCGGAAAGCGTCTCCCAGAACGGGGTACCCCGGATTTCCAGCGGGCTGGTCAGCCGCCGTTCGTAGGTCTTGGTGTCGACCTCTTCCCAGCAGTGGAATCCGGTCCGCGCGGCGGTGCGCGCGGTGAAGAAACTGCTCCACAGCGAGCCGACGAACAGGCCGTAGGGATTGTGCGTGGTCGCCGAAGCGCTGGTTTCGAGCAGACGCGCCAACGTCGGTACCTCACCCGCCGCGGCGAGATCGCGGATCGTGCCGGGGTCGCAGGCGTCGAGCGCGACCACGAGGATCTTGGCGGGTTCGGTCATGATCGGTGCTCCGGTCCTGAATGTTTGCGGCGGATGGCGGCGAAGTCGTCGTCGTAGGTCGGACCGTGGGAGAGCCTGTCCCCGGAAGTCGTGGTGTAGTAGCAGGAGATCGCCGGGACGACCAAGGGTTCGCGGTCCGCGGTCAGCGCCAGGAGCAGGTCCCAGTCGCCCATCTCGACCAGCGACTCGTCGAACCGGGCCTCGGGAAGACCCGCCCGGTGTGCGACGGCGCCGATGTCGGCGAGGTTCTCCCGCAGCAGCGTTTCCCGGTCGTAGCGCCGCAAGAACAGCTCCGGCAGGCCGCCGATGTCGTCGATGACGAAGCCGCCGTAGGCCGCCGTGATCTCCGGATGCTCACCGAACGCCCAGCCCAAGGCCTTGAGCCACAACGGATGCAGGGTGTTGTCGTCGTCGAGGTAGGCGACGACGTCCCCGGTGACCTCGGCGAGCCCGGCGTTGCGGGCGGCGCAGACGCCGCCGTGTTCGACCCGGATCGACCGGATCCGCGGGTCTTCGAAACCGGCGATCACCTTGGGGGTGGAGTCCGAACTGGCGTCGTCGACGATCACCAGTTCCCAGTGCGGATAGCGTTGCGCACGCACCGAAGCGACGGCGCGGGGCAGCAGCGCGGCCCGGTCGTGCGTCGGCAGGACGATCGAAATCTTCGGTGTGGCCCGGAGTTCGTGCTGATCGAGCCAGTGCGTGAACGTGCGGACGTCGCGGGCGGCTTCGAGACTTCCGGCCCGGAGATGCAGGCCTTCGAAGGCGGTGTCATGGCTTTTCAGCCAGCCGTCGAGGGCTTCCTGCCGCGTGTCGAGGGCGGCTTGCCTGGCTTCGACGGTGGTGGCGCGCGCGTCGCCGTCGCGCAGGGCTCCGCCGTGATCCTCGAGCCAGGCGTTGTGATGTTCCAGCACCGCGCGCAGCCGCTCGATTTCCGCGGCCTGGTCCGCGATCGCGGACCGTAGTGCGGCGATTTCCCCGTTTTCCGCGTGGCGGCGATCCAGTGCCGCCGCCACGATCCGTCTCAGGCGTCTCACCCGGTGCACCCTAGTGCTTCAGGTGCCTGGGATCACCAGCCCGACGGCAGCGGCCGTCCTTCCGCGAAGCCCGCGGCGGACTGGATCCCGAGCAGCGCGCGCTCGTGGAATTCCTCCAGTGTCCGCGCGCCCGCGTACGTGCAGGCAGACCGGACACCGGAGCCGATGGAATCGAGCAGGTCTTCGACGCCGGGGCTGGCCGGGTCCAGCGCCATCCGCGACGCCGAGATGCCCTCTTCGAACAGGCCCTTCTTGGCGCGTTCGAAGACGTTGTCCGTGCGCGTGCGGGCGCCGACGGCTCGCTTCGACGCCATGCCGAACGATTCCTTGTACGGCTTGCCCTGCTCGTCGTAGCGCAGGTCGCCGGGGGATTCGTGGGTGCCGGCGAACCACGAGCCGACCATGGCGGCCGACGCGCCCGCGGCCAGCGCGAGCGCGACGTCGCGTGGATGCCGCACGCCGCCGTCCGCCCAGACGTGTTTACCCAGTTCACGGGCAGCGGCCGCGCATTCGGCGACGGCGGAGAACTGCGGGCGGCCGACGCCGGTCATCATCCGGGTGGTGCACATGGCGCCGGGGCCGACGCCGACCTTGACGACGTCCGCGCCCGCGTGGATCAGGTCGCGCGTGCCTTCCGCGGTGACCACGTTCCCGGCGACCACCGGGACCCGCGGGTTCACCGAACGGACGGCCTTGAGCGCGGAGATCATCTTCTCCTGGTGGCCGTGCGCGGTGTCGACGACCAGCACGTCGACGCCGGCCGCGAGGACGGCCTCGGCCTTCGCCGCGACGTCGCCGTTCACGCCGATCGCGGCGGCGACGCGCAGGCTGCCGCCGTCGTCGACGGCCGGGGTGTAGATCTCCGCGCGCAGCGCCGCGATCTCGGTCAGGACGCCGGCGAGCCTGCCGTTCTCGTCGATGCCGAGCGCGAGACGGCCGCCGTGATCGTGCAGACGCTCGAACACCTCACGCGGCGGAGTGTTCAAGGGCACCGTGACGACCGCGGGCTCCGCGACGTCGGCCAGCCGCGCGAAGCGGTCGACACCGGCGCAGGCCGCTTCGTCGACGACGCCGACGGGCTTGCCGTCCTCGTCCACCACGACGACGGCGCCGTGGGCGCGTTTGCCGACCAGATTCAGCGCGTCGGCCACCGCGTCCCCGCCGGTCAGCACGAGCGGGGTGTCCCACACGGTGTGACGGCTCTTGACCCAGGTGACGATGTCGGCGACCGCGGCCACGTCGACATCCTGGGGCAGGACGACGAGCCCACCGCGCCGGGCGACCGTCTCGGCCATCCGGCGACCGGCGACGGCGGTCATATTGGCCACCACGATCGGGATCGTCGCGCCGGTGCCGTCCACAGTGGACAGGTCGACGTCGAAGCGGGACTCCACGTCCGACCGGTTCGGCAAGAGGAACACGTCGTCGTAGGTCAGGTCGTGAGCGGGCCGATGCCCGTCGAGAAAGCGCACGAGGCCCCAGGATACCCGCGTGGGACAATGTCGGCATGACCGACCGGGACCGTGACGAAACCGGCCGAGCCCGTAACGCGCGCCCGCGAGACGGCCTCGGCAGGCCGCTCCCGTACGGCGCCGACGGTGTCGAGCGCCAGCCCGAGGGCATCGAACGGAGCCCGGAGGACACCATCTCCGAGGCCCAGCGCCTGCTCGACGCGGGGCGTCCGTTCCACGCGCACGAGGTGTTCGAGGACGCGTGGAAGACCACCGACGGGCCGGAACGGGAGCTGTGGCGCGGCCTCGCGCAGCTCGCCGTGGGCCTGACCCACGTGGCCAGGGGGAACGGGAACGGCGCGGCCTCGCTGCTGGAGCGTGGTGCGGACAACATCGAGCCGTTCCGTGAGGCCGGCCCGCACGGGATCGACATCCCCGGCCTGCAGGTTTGGGCGCGGCAGATGGCCGAAGCGGTGAAGGGGCGTGCCCAGGTGGAGCCCGTCGCGCCGCGCCTACAACGCCAGTAACGCCGAGCCCGAGCGATACAGCTCGATCAGCAGCGGCCGCAGGGCCAGTCCCGCCGGGGTGAGCCGGTAGCTGGTCCGGCTCGGGAACCCCGGCAGTTCGTCGCGGACGGCGAGGCGTCGCGCGGTCAGGTCGCCGAGGCGTTCTGTCAGCACCTTCGCGGACAAGTCGGGTAACGCCGCGCGAAGGTCGCTGAAGGACCGTGCCCCGCCCATGAGTTCCCGCAGCACCAGCGTCGTCCACCGGCCCGAAATCGCGGCGAGCGCGACCTCGACGGGACAGTCCGGCTCGGGCCGCCGGGTGCGGCCGCGGGCGTCCGGGACGAGTTCGCCGTCGAAGGTTTCCGTTTGGTGACCTGCTTCGCGGTCGGTTTCGCTGTCCGCATGACGCATTCCCCCAGTGTGCCTTTGACCACTGACGCGGCCGAACATCCCTTCGTCTTCCAGGCCGCCTTCAACACCGGATCCGCCGAAATCCTCGACACGGTCTACGAGCCGGACGCCGTGTTCGTCCGCCGGGACGGGGTGCGGGTGACCGGCGCGGAACGCCGGGCCGCGAACGGCGGGATCCTCGCGCTCGGGCAGCCCATCAAGGTCGCTCCGCGTCAGGTGCACGTGGCCGGTGACCTGGCCTTGTTGATCGTCGACTGGGTCATCGAAGGGCATCTCGCGGCGACGGCCACCGACGTCGCCCGACGTGGCGAGGACGGGTTCTGGCGCTACGTGATCGACAATCCGTTCGGTGTCGGCGCACCTTGAGTACTCGACATACCGCGAGTATGTTACTTCGAGTAGGGATACTGCCCGGTAGGTAACGGCGGGAGAAAGCGCGATGAGCGAGCCCAAGGAACTGCTGGCCGAGCCGCTGAAACTGCGGTGCGGCGCGATCCTGCCGAACCGGCTGGCCAAGGCCGCGTTGAGCGAGCAGCTCGGCGACCGCCGCAACCGGCCCACCGCGGAACTGGCCGAGCTGTACCGGACGTGGTCGCGAGGCGGCGCCGGCACACTGATCACCGGCAACGTCATGGTCGATCCGACCGCGCTGGGCGAACCGCGCAACGTCGCGGTGCCCCGGGAGCCGGACGCCACCGAATTCAAGCCGTGGGCACGGTCGGCGGACGGGACCGAGGCCCGGTTGTGGGTCCAGCTCAACCATCCCGGCAGGCAGAGCCCGCGCTTCCTCACCCGTCAGCCGGTCGCGCCGTCGGCGGTGCCGTTCGGCGACCGCGGCATCCGCTCGGTGTTCGCGACGCCGCGGGCACTGACCGGCGACGAGATCGAGGCGATCATCGAGCGGTTCGGCGTGGCCGCGCGAACCGTCGTCGACGCCGGATTCGCCGGTGTCCAGATCCACGGCGCGCACGGCTACCTCGTCTCGCAGTTCCTCTCACCGCTGACCAACCTGCGCACCGACGGCTGGGGCGGCGACGCAGTCCGGCGGCGGCGTTTCCTGCTGGAAGTGGTCGCCCGCGTGCGCGCCGAGGTCGGCGACGCCGTGCCGATCGCGGTCAAGCTCAACAGCGCGGACTTCCAGCGCGGCGGATTCAGCGAGGAGGAATCGCTCGAAGTCGTCCGCGAACTGGGTGAAGCCGGTATCGACCTGCTGGAAGTCTCCGGCGGCACCTACGAGAAGGCCGCCATGATGGGGTCGGCCAAGTCGAGCACCGCAAGCCGCGAGGCCTACTTCCTCGACTACGCCGCGAAAGCGCGGCAGATCAGCGACGTCGCGTTGATGGTCACCGGCGGCTTCGCCAGCCCGGCGGGAATGGCGGACGCGCTGCGCTCCGGCTCGCTGGACGTCATCGGCCTCGGCAGGCCGCTGATCGTCGACCCGGCACTGCCCAGCCGCTTGCTGGGCGGCGAGGACGTCCGCGCCCGGCGCACGGCCCCGAAGACCGGCATCCGGCTGGCCGACAGCCTGCTCGAAATCCAGTGGCACACCCAGCAGATGCACCGGGTGGCCGCCGGGAAACCGGTGGACCGGCGGCTCGGCGCGGTCCGGACGCTAGTACGAGCCGGCGTCGCGGATCCGCTCAACGCCTTCCGGCGGGTCCGGGGCTAAGTAGTCGTCGGTGTCATCGCGCCGGCTGAACGTGCGGTCGAAGCCGACCGCGGCCGCCGCGAGGCCGATGAACAGCACGCCGACCAGCACGCAGTTGAACGCGACACCGCCGTAGCTGTTGATGGCGGGATCGACGAACGGGTACGGATAGAACCCGATGATGGCGCCGCGCACCAGCGTGACCGCGAGCCAGCCCAGTGGGTACAGCAGCGACCACGACAGCACCCGCCACGACAACTGGCCGCGCGGGCCGAACAGCAGCCAGCCCGCGACGCACATCAGCGGCGACACCTTGTGCAGCATCGTGTCGGCGAAGACGGCCCAGCCGTGCAGTTCGTAGAGATCGGCGAGCGCGACCTGGAAGACGACCCCGGTCACGGTGATGCCGACGAGGCCGGTGAGCCGCAGCACGCCGAACAGGGTCGACCGGCCCGCGACACCGAGCGCGAGCAGCAGGCTGCCGACGCCGACCAGGATGTTCGAGTCGATGGTGAAGAAGGCCAGCAGGTTGGCCACCCGCCCGGCCGGGGTGTGGAAGGTGCCGCCGGTGGTACCGGCGGACACCGGGATCTGGGCGGCGAGACCGGCGATCACCACCAGCGCCGTCGCGCCGAACCAGGCACGCGCGATCTTGGAAGCCTGCATTCCACCTACCTTATGGGTGATCGGGTGGAGACGTCCCGTCACCACCGCACGCCGCCACTCGATCGGGGGCGGAACGCCGCCGGGACTTCCCGGCCGGTGGGTCATATCGTGGGAACCGATGGACGTCGAGCGGAGGCCCGGACGCCGCGGACGGGTCGCGCGGGGTCCGGCGGAGGACAGCGGACCCGTCGCCGGATTCGCGCGGCGCCTGTGGGAGCTGAAACGGGCCGCCGGTGACCCTTCCTACGATCGGATGCGCGACGAGTACGGCGCGCTCGCGTCGAAGTCGGCGCTTTCGGCCGCCGCCCGCGGAGAACGTCTGCCCAGCTGGGAGACGTCGTGGGAGTTCGTCCGCGTGCTGGCCGCCGGGGTGCTCGGCCGTGACGAGGACGAGGTCCGCCACGAGTGGCGCGGCGAATGGGAACGCGCGCGGGACGCGCTGACCGCCGGACCCGGCCCCGCTCCGGAGCGTTCGCGCCGGACGGCGTTCGTGCTCGCCGGAGCCGTGGCACTCGTCCTCGTCGCGGCTCTCGTGTTCGTCTTCGCCGTCCCGTTCGGTGCCGAGCCCTCCGTTCCGGCCGGCGACGCGTCGGAGTTCGTCGCCGACATCACCGTGCCCGACGGAAGCGAGGTCGCGGCCGGGTCGACCTTCGTGAAGACCTGGGAATTCCGCAACGCGGGAACGGTCGGATGGGTCGGCCGGTATCTGGTCCGCGCCGGTTCCTTCGGGAACCCCGGCGAATGCGGCACGCCCGAACGCGTGCCCGTCCCGCAGACCGCGCCCGGCGAGCACGTGCGCGTCTCCGTCGAGGTGCGCGCGCCCGACAAGCCCGGGCACTGTCAGGTGTACTGGAAGATGGCCGACGACCAGGGCCACATCCTGCTGCCGAACACCCGCGCCGTGTTCTTCTCGGTCCGCGTGCTTTGACCTTCCGGCCCGGTGGCCAAAGCGCTGACCTGCATGGACATCGATTCCCCGGCCATGGCCATTTCGCGGCCGTGAATCGCTTCCCGAGTGGCTTCGGGCGCCTTTAACGTCATCGGCGTCCGGGAATTCCGGATGGGGATTTTCCGAAACACTCTCACATTATTTGCGGAAAGGGAATCCATGCGTCCGTACGTCAAGGTCGCCGCATTGGCCGGGGCCGCGCTCACCGTGGCGCTCCTGCCGGCCACCGCCGCACAAGCGGCCCCGGCGCCCGCTTCGGGCAGTGATCCGATCATTACCTGCGAATCCGGCTACCACGGCTGGATGCGCCGGGCCGGGAAGGACGCGATCTGCCTGAAACCGGGCACGCGCACCTGGGACGTCAAGGTCTTCGAATGCGCCGGGGATCTGACGGTGCATTTCAAGAACGGCGAGAAGGCCTATTGCGGCGGGAACATGAAATTCGGCCTCGACCTGGCCGTCCAGTCCAATGTCGTCAAGACCGTTGTGGGGAACCGATGAAGAAGAAACTGTTCGCCGTCGTCCCGGTCGCGCTGGCAGGCGCCCTCCTGATGGCACCGTCCGCGTCGGCGGCGTCGAAGGTCTGCGAGGGCGGACCGCTGATGGGCGGGAAGACGAAGGTCGTCGAGGTGAGCGCGGGGCAGAGCATCGACATCACCGTGCACAACCACGACTACCGGGGAATGCTCGTCCAGATCATCGACGACGTCTTCGACAAGGGCCTCTGGAGCGGGGCCATCGCGCCGGGCAAGGAGCGCACGGTCAAGCACGGCGTGCTCGGGGAGCCGCCGGTGTATCACAAGATCCGGTTCGAGGTGACCTCCAACCTCTCGAACAACTACACCTACCGGATCTCTTCGGACCGCTGCTACTGACGCGATTCGTCACCTGCTTGCGGTCGTCGCACACGCAAGGATCGCAAGCAGGTGACTAATTGCCGGGTTTGAGGAGGCCGCGGACGGTGTCGATGGTGTCGGCGTCGGCGGCCTCCTTGTCCGGCCGGTAGCGCACGACGCGCGCGAAGCGCAGCGCCAGCCCGCCGGGATACCGCGTGCTCACCTGGGCCCCGTCGAGTTCGATTTCGACGACGAGCTCCGGCCGTACGTGCACCACCCAGTCCGTGCGGTGGGTCTCGATCTCCTGGAACGTCTTCGTCTGCCAGGCCAGCAGCTCGTCGGTCATGCCCTTGAACGTCTTGCCGACCATGATCGGCGGCCCGCCGTCGGGGTCGCGGGCACCGAGGTGCAGATTCGACAGCGTGCCGGTGCGCCTGCCGTGCCCCCATTCCGCGGCGAGCACGACCAGGTCGATCGTGTGCACCGGTTTCACCTTGAGCCAAGCGCGCCCGCGGCGGCCCGCCGCGTACGGCGACGCGAGGTCCTTGACCATCACGCCCTCGTGCCCGGCGGCCATCGCGGCGTCCAGCACGCTCTCGGCCGAGGCGGGCGCGATCTCGCCGGGGATGACGTGCTCGCCCGCGACCTGCCGCAGGGCGACGTTCCGTTCGGACAGGGGCGCGTCCAGCAGGTCGACGCCGTCGAGGTGCAAGCAGTCGAAGAAATACGGCCGCAGCAGCAGCGCCTTGACCTGCTCCTCGCGGCTGCTGCCGAACCGGCTCATCGTCTCCTGGAACGGCCTCGGCCTGCCGTCGTCGGTCAGGGCCAGCGTCTCGCCGTCGAGCACCACCGACGTGCAAGGCAGGGAGCGCACGAGATCCACCAGCTCGCCGACGCTGCCGGTGATCTCCCGCAGCGTCCGCGTGTAGATGTGCACCTCGTCGCCGTCACGGTGGACCTGGATCCGCGCACCGTCCATTTTGTACTCGACGATCGCCTCGGCGTGCTCGCTGATCGCCTCGTCCAGAGACTCCGCCGGGGAAGCCAGCATCGGCCGGATCGGCCTGCCCAAGGCCAGTTTGAACTCCGCCAACCGCTCCTGGCCGCCTGCCATGGCCGCCAGGCCCGTCACCGGCAGCTGCCCGGACAGCATGAACGCCCGCCGGACGTCCTCGGCCGGGATCTCGGACGCCGCCGCGATGGCGTCCACCATGATCCCTTCGAGCGCGCCCTGCCGCAGCTCGCCGGTGAGCAGCCGGATCAGGAAGTCCTGCTCCTCCTTGGTCATCTTGGCGAACAACGTCCGCAACGTCTCCGCGCGCAGCTTCACGGACCCCGAACCCGACGCCGCCCCCACCGTGCCGAGCGCCGTGTCGACCTCGGCCACGGTCAACGACGGCTCGGCGGCCGGGGCCGTCTTCAGCTCGGCCAGCGTCCGCCAGCCCGCGCCGATGCGGCCCTGCGTCGGCTGCCCGGTGAGGAACGCGATGACCGCGGGCAGTTCCAGCTCGCCCGCGGCACGCAGCACCGCGGCCAGGGTGGCGATCTTCGCCTTCCTGGACCTCGTGGCGGCCAGTTCGGCCGACGCGGCCACCACCGCCGTGAGCAACATGGGTCCATCATGACCCCGGGCACCGACAGTTTCGCGCCGAGCGGGTTCAGGCGTGCGCGGGATCGGCGACCCAGCTGGCGAGCAGGCGGAGCGCGCGTTCGCTGTCGGAGCCGGGCTCGGCGGTGTAGATCACCAAGGCCTGGCCCGGATCGTCGGGCAGCCGCAGCGTTTCGTAGCGCAGCCGGAGTTCACCCACGATCGGGTTGATCACGACCTTCCACGCGTGCGCCTTCTCGCGCACGGTTTGCGTCGCCCACAGCTTCCGGAACGCCTCGCTGCCGAGCGAGAGTTCGCCGACCAGCTGGGCGAAGCGCGGATCGTCCGGATACTTCCCGCTCTCGGCGCGCAGGTTCGCCACGATCTCCTTCGCCACGGTTTCCCACTCCGGGTGCAGCTCGCGGGCGCGTTCGTCGAGGAAGAACATCTTCGGGATGTTGCGCTCACCCGCCGGCCGCTCGGCGAAATCGAGTGAAAGCGCGGCGCCGAGCGAATTCCAGGCCAGCACGTCGCCATAGCGGTCGAAGATGAGTGCCGGGGTCTGGATCGCGTGCAGCATCAGCTGGAGCTCCGGCCGGATCCGCCGCGCCTTCGGCCGCGCGACGCGTTTGCGTTTCGGGGCAGCCAGGTTGCGGAGGTAGGTCTCCTCGTCGCGGTGCAGGCGCAACGCCCGGCTCAGCGATTCGAGGACGGAATCGGACACGTTGCGCGCCCGGCCCTGCTCCAGGCGCGTGTAGTAGTCGACGCTGATCCCGGCCAGCTGCGCCAGCTCCTCGCGCCGGAGCCCGGCGACCCGCCGCTGGTTGAACCCCGTCGGCAGGCCGAGGTCCGCCGGGTCCAGCGCGGCCCTGCGTGCCTTGAGGAAGTCGCCCAGTTCGGCCGTCTCGGTCATGGCGTCGAGTATCCCGGATCGGGCGGGGTGCGTGCCTGGTCCTGACAGACCCAGGGACATTCGGCTGACTTATGGTCCTGTCTACCCAGCATTATTTGGCTCTTCGGTTTGGACCAAAGGGCAGGCATCGTCAAGGTATGGACAACGAACGAAGAGGCGTGACGATCGGCGTACTGGGGGTGCTGATCGTCGGCGCGTCCGTGCCGGTGACGGGAATGCTCGACGGCTACCCGGTGATCACCGGACAGGCGCTGCGTTACGCGCTGGCGGGAGTCCTCCTGCTGGCGTGGGCGCGGCTGAGCGGGCGTCCGCTGCCGTTGCCGGGAGCGCGCGACGTGCCGTCGCTGATCGCACTGGCGGCGACCGGGATGATCGGGTTCCAGGCGTGCCTGCTGTACGCGCAGCGCTACGCCGAGCCGGGTCTGGTGGCGGCGTTCCTCGGCGGCACGCCGCTCGTGCTCGCGCTCGCCGGCCCGCTGGCCAAGGGGAAACGGCCGTCGTGGGCGCCGGTGACCGGGGCGGTGCTCGCCGGGCTCGGGATCGCCGTGCTGTCCGGCGGGGGCGCGGCGCGCTGGCAAGGGCTGGTGCTCGCGGCGCTGGCCATGGTGTGCGAAGCGCTGTTCACGCTGCTGGCCGTCGGCGTGCTCGAGAGGCTCGGGCCGTTGGCGACCGCGACCTGGGGGTGTTTCGCCGCGGGTGCCGGCGGCGCTGTCGTCGGGACGATCGCCGACCCGTCCGGCGCCTGGAGGTGGCCGGACGGGCGTGAGCTGATCGCGCTCGGCTACCTGACGGTCGTCGTCACGGCGATCGCGTTTCTTCTTTGGTACTCGGCGGTTTCGATGCTGGGCGCGGATCGGGCCGGGGTGCTGGTGGGGCTGATGCCGGTGTCCGGGCTCGCCGTCTCGCTCCTGCTGGGCATGCAGGATTTCCGCTTCTCCCAAGTGATCGGGGTCGCGCTGGTGTCTTCAGGCGTCGTGATCGGCCTGCGCCGTCGCAAGCTCGATGAGCCTGGCGCATTTGACGTCGAAGTGCTTCACGACGTCGCCGCCGATGATCGCGACCATGACCGAGCGCAGCGGCCCGCCGACGGTGACCTTCTGGGCGAACTCCGTCCCGCCGTCGACCTCGGTCAGGCTCAGCACGAGATCCATGGCGCCGAGCGGAATCGGCTGGCGGAGGGCGATCTCGCGGTGCTCGGTCAGGGACGTGATCGTGAAGGGCTCGGCGATCCGTGAGTGCACCCGGCCGCGGAATCCGTTCGGTACGAGGAAGCCGGTCGAGCCCACCTCGGCAGGCCCGTGCAGTTCGACGCCGACGAGGTCGGGATCCCACTCGGGCCACCGGGTGAAATCGGCCAGTGGTGCCCAGAGCGCGGACGGCGGGCAGGGCAGGATTTCGCGGGAGGTTCTGGTCCAGGTCATACCCGGACGATATACGGAACTGTCAGTCTCGTAAACTGGGGCGCATGGTGCGAGGCAGGCCGAGGGAAGAGGGCATCGACGACGCGGTCCGCGAGGCCGTGCGGGCGCTGCTGACCGAAACCGGTTACCAGCGCTGCACGATCGACGCGGTCGCGGCGCGGGCGGGGGTCGGCAAGGCGGCGGTGTACCGGCGATGGCGGTCGAAGGCGGAACTCGTGTTCGCCGCGGTGATCCACCCCGTCGAGCTCGAACCGCCGTCGGACACCGGCTCGCTGCGGGGCGACGTGGCGGCGGTCCTCGACGTGATCCAGTCCTCTTTGGACGGTGTGGAACTGCGGCAGGCGCTGCCTTCGCTGCTCGCCGACGTCCGGGCGGATCCGGTGCTGGAAGCGCGGTTCGGTGAGGTGTTCCTCGGCCGCGAACGTGGCTATCTGGTCCAGATGCTGGATCGGGCCGTCGTGAGAGGGGAACTCTCTCGACGGCCCGAGCCGGCTCTCGTGCACGCGATCCTGCTCGGCCCGGTGCTGACGTGGCTGCACCTGTTCACCGAGACACCACCTTCGGGTGGGCTGGCGGCTTCGCTCGCCTCACCGCTCCACGCGGCTGTGGTCGCTCTCGGTGTTTAGCGGCCTCCGCGCGCCATGCGGAGCACGTCGAGGGCTTCGTCCAGCTGGGCTTCGGTGAGCTTGCCGTTCGCGACGTGACCGCGTTCGATCACGACCTCGCGGATCGTCTTGAGCTCCTTGAGGGCCTGCTTCGCGATGGCAGCGGCCTCTTCGTAGCCGATGTAGGAGTTCAGCGGTGTCACGATCGACGGCGAACCTTCGGCGTACTCGCGCGAGCGGTCGGCGTTCACCGTCACGCCCGCGAACACCTTGTCCGCCAACAGGCGCGAGACCGCCGCGAGCAGCCGCGCCGATTCGAGCACGTTGCGCGCGATCACCGGCAGGTTCACGTTGAGCTGGAAGTTGCCTGCCGCGCCGGCGAAGGCCACCGCCGCGTCGTTCCCGATCACCTGGGCGACCACCTGCAGCGTCGCCTCCGGGATCACCGGGTTCACCTTGCCCGGCATGATCGACGAACCCGGCTGGAGATCCGGCAGCGCGAGTTCGGCGAGCCCGGTGCGCGGACCGGAACCCAGCCAGCGCAGGTCGTTCGCGATCTTGTTCAGCGACACCGCGACCGTGCGCAGATGCCCGGACGTCTCGACGACGCTGTCCTGCGTCGCCTGCGCCTCGAAGTGGTCGCGCGCTTCGGTCAGCGGAAGACCGGTCACCGAAGCCAGTTCCTGTGAGACCGCCCCGCCGAAACCCTCGGGCGCGTTCAGCCCGGAACCGACCGCGGTCCCGCCGATCGGCAGTTCGCCGAGCCGCGGCAGACCCGACTTCAGCCGCTCGACCCCGAACCGGACCTGCGACGCCCACGCGCCCGCCTCCTGGCCGAAGGTGATCGGGACGGCGTCCATCAGATGCGTACGGCCGGACTTCACGATGTCCGCCCATTCGGCCGCCCGCGTCTCGATGGCGACGGCCAGATACTCCAGAGCAGGGATCACGTCCGAGAGCACTGCTTCCGTCGCGGCGACGTGGATCGTCGTCGGGAAGGTGTCGTTGGAGGACTGCGAAGCGTTGACGTGGTCGTTCGGATGCACGTCACGGCCCAGCGCCTTCGACGCGAGCGTGGCGATGACCTCGTTGGCGTTCATATTCGACGAGGTCCCGGAACCCGTCTGGAACACGTCGATCGGGAAATGCGCGTCGTGCTTGCCCTCGGCGACCTCGTCCGCGGCCTTCGCGATGGCCTCGGCGACCTCGGCGTCCAGCACGCCGAGCCGCGCGTTGACCCGCGCCGCCGCGGCCTTGAGCAAGCCGAGCGCGCGGATCTGGGCGCGTTCCAGGCCCCGGCCGGAGATCGGGAAGTTCTCGACGGCGCGCTGCGTCTGCGCGCGGTAGAGGGCGTCGACGGGGACGCGCACCTCGCCCATGGTGTCGTGTTCGATCCGGTATTCCTGTTCAGCCATGCCTCAAGTTTCGCGCAGGGACCTCCGGCGCGCTCCGTGTCTTTCGGCACGCGAGGGCTAGGATCGAATGTGTTCTCGATCACGCCGCCCACCACCGGCCGGGAGAGTGCCGAATGAGCGAGTCCGCTGGGGAAACGTCGTACGACCTCGTCATCATCGGGGCCGGTCCGACGGGTCTGTTCGCCGCCTACTACGCGGGATTCCGCGGCCTTTCGATGGCCGTCGTGGATTCACTGCCGGAGGCCGGTGGCCAGATCACCGCGATGTACCCCGAAAAGATGATCTACGACGTCGGCGGGTTCGCCGAGGTCCGTGGCCGCGATCTGGTGCAGGGCCTGCTCGAGCAGGCGGCGCCGTTCAAACCCGCGTATCTGCTCGGGCGCAAGGCAGAAAAACTCGAAAGCGCCGAGGGCGGCGTCACCATCACGCTCGACGGCGGGCAGATCCTGCACGCCGGCGCGGTGCTGATCACCGCCGGGATCGGCGAGTTCACCCCGCGGCCGCTGCCCGCCGGTGACGGCTGGCACGGGCGCGGCATGGTCCATTTCGTGCCCTCGTTGAAGGCACACGAAGAGCAGCACGTGGTCGTCGTCGGAGGCGGGGACTCGGCGTTCGACTGGGTGCTCGCGCTGCACCCGGTCGCCGCGAACGTCACCCTCGTGCACCGGCGCGCGAAATTCCGCGCGGCCGAGTCGATCGTGCGGCAGGCACGGGAACTCGGCGTGCGGATCATCACCGACGCCGAGGTCACCCGGTTCCTCGACCGCGACGGAGCGCTGGCGGAGGTCGAGGTCCGGGTCAAGGGTTCGGAGCCCGAGGTGCTGCGCGCCGACACGGTCGTCGCCGCGCTCGGTTTCACCGCGGACCTCGGGCCGATCGAAAGCTGGGGACTCCAGATCGACCATCGCGCGATCGCCGTCGACTCGACCATGGCGACCCCGCGGGAGCGGGTCTACGCGGCGGGCGACGTCGCGGCGTATCCGGGGAAGGTGAAGCTGATCGCGACCGGATTCGGGGAAGCGGCGACGGCGGTGAACAACATCGCGGTCATGCTGGATCCGGACGCGCATCTGTTCCCTGGGCACTCCAGTAACGCGGAGTAGCGCGCTAGGAAAGGCTCTTTCCTTGCAAATTTTGCAAGGAAAGAGCCTTTCATTGCACTTCAGGCAGGCGGAGCGGGCGTAGGCGGAGTGACCTTCTCCGCGATCCACTGCGCGTAGGCCACCACCGAAGTCGCGATCGACGGCGAGGTCGCGCACACCGGGTCGGCGTTCCCCGGACGGCTGATGAGCCCGAGCAGCACCCACTTCCCGTCGACCTTGGCGATCTCCGGACCGCCGGAATCCCCGTAGCACGAGCCCGAATTCCCGCCGGGGTTGTCGGTGCACAGTTCGACGGCGCCGTCGAACTTCGCGGTGCAGCGCACACCTTCGACGATCTTCGTGTCCAGCTGCTGCAGTTTCGCCGTCCCCTTGCCGCAACCCGAAGTCGGGCACGTCTGACCCCAGCCGAGCAGCCGCGTCGGCGTCCCCGGCGCCACGACGGCGCCGAGCGTGATCGGCGCCGTCTTCACCGGGGCGGCCAGCCGCACCAGGGCGAGATCGCCGCCCGCGTGCTCGGGCGCGGGGTTGTAGGACGGGTTCACGACGATCTCGGCGGGCTTCGCGATTTTGCCGCCCTGGGTGTTGTCGTTGCTGCCGATCCGCGCGCTCAGGTTCGCCGGGTTCTTGCCCTCGACGCAGTGCCCGGCCGTCACCAGCCAGTCCGCCGCGATCAGCGTCCCGGCGCAGAAGATCTTGCCGGAGGCCGAATGCAGGGAAGCGATGAACGGATACGGCTCGTCGGCCTCTCTGCCGCCGACGAGGTCGCCCGCGCCCGTGGCCTGTCCGACCGGCGTGAGGACCATCGCCGCGAGCAGGACCACGAGCACGCGCTTCAGCACGGATTCTCCTTAGGGGAGCGGAGGAACGACGTCGTCTTCCAGCGAATCGTCGAGGTGGCCGTCGAAGTTGACCGACGAGTACGAGCGGAGCTTGGTCAGCCGGTGGTAGCCGTCGATCATCCGGACCGTGCCGGACTTCGAGCGCATCACGATCGACTGGGTGGTCGCGCCGCCCGCGCGGTAGTGCACGCCGCGCAGCAGGTCGCCGTCGGTGACGCCGGTGGCGCAGAAGAACACGTTGTCGCCGCGGACGAGGTCGTCGTTGCCGAGCACGCGGTCGAGGTCGTGGCCCGCGGCCAGCGCCTTCTCGCGCTCCGCGTCGTCCTTCGGCCACAGGCGGCCCTGCAGTTCGCCGCCGAGACACTTCATCGCGCAGGCCGCGATGATGCCTTCGGGGGTGCCGCCGATGCCGAGCAGCATGTCGACGCCGGTGCTCGGCCGGGCCGCGGCGATCGCGCCGGCGACGTCGCCGTCGGAGATGAACCGGATCCGGGCACCCGCCTCGCGGACCTCTTGGATCAGCTTTTCGTGGCGCGGCCTGTCGAGGATGCACACGGTGACGTCGGAGACGCTGGAGTTCTTGGCCTTCGCGACCCGGCGGATGTTCTCCGCGACCGGGGCCGCCAGGTCGACCTTGCCCGCGGCGTCGGGGCCGACGGCGAGCTTCTCCATGTAGAACACCGCGGACGGGTCGAACATCGCGCCGCGTTCGGCGACCGCGAGCACGGCCAGCGCGTTCGGCATGCCCTTGGCCATCAGGGTCGTGCCGTCGACCGGGTCGACCGCGACGTCGCAGTCGGGCCCGTCGCCGTTGCCGACCTCTTCCCCGTTGAACAGCATCGGGGCTTCGTCCTTCTCGCCCTCGCCGATGACGACGACACCGCGCATCGACACGGTCGAGACCAGCTGGCGCATCGCGTCCACGGCGGCACCGTCCCCGCCGATCTTGTCCCCGCGCCCCACCCAGCGGCCCGCGGCCATCGCGGCGGCTTCGGTCACTCGGACCAGTTCCATCGCGAGGTTGCGATCGGGCGCTTCAGGGCGTCGAGAAGAGCTGGCGGACGAGGTGGGGGTGGGCATGAGGCCTCCCGGGTCAGGAACTCGGCGGGGTCACAGTCTCTCAGATACCCACGGTGGTTCGGTGGCGCAGGAGCATGGTGAACGTCACTGACCGTTGCCGGTCTGGTCCTCGACGGAGGACAGCGCCGCCTCGATCCGCTCACGCGCGCCCTCGAGATGGTGCTCGCAGACCTTCGCCAGCTGCTCGCCCTTCTCCCACAGGGCGAGCGACTGTTCCAGGGACAGCCCGCCCGCTTCGAGCTCGCGGACGACCTCCACCAGCCTGTCGCGGGCCTGCTCGTAGCCGAGTTCGGCGGTCTCGCCACCGGGTTTGCTCACGCTGTGCTTCCTTCTACCGGACGTCGGTGCTTGCCGATACCCGCGCACACTACCGCGCTGGCCATGGCGTTGTCGTAACCCACGAAGGCGAGAGCGAACTCCTGGCCGTCACCCTCCGCGATCGCCGAGACGAGGTTCTCCTGGGCCCGCGCCACCCGTTTGCGGTGCACGGTGCCGTCCGCGAACCACCATCGGGTGCCGACGTGCTCGGCCGTCGCTTCGGAGAGTTTGCGCAGCTGCGCGTCGAGACCGCGTTTCGTGGAGAACGGCGCTGATGAGCCCTCGGCGGAAAAGAGTGCCTCGGCCTGGCACCCCGCGAGCAGCACCGTCCAGCACTCGGCGGCGGCACGGTCGGTCAGCCACGCGTTGCGTAGTACCTCTGGCGCGTCCGCGCGCTTCGCGGCGTCGATGGTCAAAGGCAGGAAACTCGCCGTCAACGCTCCTCCTCCGGCACGCCCGAGACGACGGCGCCGAGCGCGCCGTCGACCACGCGGACGCGCAGTTTCGCGCCGTCCGCGACTTCGGAGACGGACCGGAGTACCTGGAGGTTGCCTTGCTCGTCGGTGTACTGCACCACGGCGTAGCCGCGTTCGAGGGTCGCCGCCGGGCCGAGCGCGGTCAGCCGCGCGCGGGCGCTGGCGATTTCGGCCTGGTCCTTGGCGAGCAGGGTGAGCATCGCGCGGCGGCCGCGTTCGCGGTGGATCTCGACGTCGTCCGAGCGCCGCTGGATCGGGCCGAGCGGATCGGCGAGCACGGGACGGCTTCGAATCTGGGTCAGCAGCCTGACCTGGGTGTCCACCCAGCCGTGCAGGGCGCGGCGGCCGCGATCGCGCATCTGGTGGACGCGCTGGGTCTCCTCCCGGACGTCGGGCACGATCCGCTTGCTGGCGTCGGTCGGCGTCGAGCAGCGGAGATCGGCGACGTGGTCGAGCAGCGGGGTGTCGGGTTCGTGCCCGATGGCGCTGACCACCGGGGTCCCGGCCGCGGACACGGCGCGGCACAGCGCCTCGTCGGAGAACGGCAGCAGGTCTTCCACGCTGCCGCCGCCGCGCGCGATCACGATGACGTCGACATCCGGGTCGCGGTCCAATTTGGACAGTGCCTGGAGGATCTGCGGGACGGCCAGCGAGCCCTGGACGGCGGTGTTGATCACCTTGAACGCGACATGCGGCCAGCGGGCCTGAGCGTTCACCAGCACGTCGCGTTCGGCGGCGGAGGCGCGTCCGGTGATCAGCCCGATTCCCTTGGGCAGGAACGGGATCTTGCGTTTGCGCTCCGGCGCGAACAGGCCCTCGGCGGCCAGCAGCCGCCGCAGCCGCTCGATCCGCGCGAGCAGCTCGCCGATGCCGACCGCACGGATCTCGTTGGCACGCAGGCTCAGCGAACCGCGGTTCATGAAGAACGTCGGCTTCGCGTGCACCACGACGCTCGCGCCCTCGCGCAACGGCGGTTCGATCGTGCGCAGCAGCCCCATCGGGCAGGTCACCGACATCGAGACGTCCGCCGACGGGTCACGCAGCGTCAAGAACGCGGTGTTGGTGCCCTGGCGGGCCGAGATCTGCGTGACCTGGCCCTCGACCCAGACCGCGCCGAGCCGGTTGATCCACTCGCCGACCTTGCGGGCGACCGTGCGGACCGGCCACGGGTTCTCGGCGGTGGTGGACGGACCGGCCTGAGCGGCGGCAGGCTCGGCGCTCACTGGCCTTCCGCGCTGTCGCCGTCGCTCTCGGCCTTCTTCACGTTCCCGATACGGCGCGCGAGCATGCCGACGAACGACGGCCTGTCGGCGTTCGCGCGTTCGTAGGTCAGGAGTTCTTCCAGCTGCGCGAGGTCGAACCGGCGCAGGCGGGCACGCAGTTGCGGCAGGGTGAGCGTGTCGTAGTCGTCCAGCCCGGCGGGATTCGCGTCGACGAGTGGCGCGGAACTGTCGAACTCGCCGTCGGCGTGGTCCTCGGCGAGCGCGCGTTCCTCCTCGGCCCACGGATCCTCGGTGAGCGCTTCGAGGTCGGGGAGGTGGCCGTTGGTCTCGGCGCGCGGCCGGGGAACCTCGGGGTTCTCGGTGTCCTCCCTCAGCGGGATGACGCACGAGTCGCGTTCGTAGCGGCGTTCGCCGACGTCGGGCGGGAGATCCTCGTCGAAGGTGGCCCAGCTGGGCGTGTCCTCGACCGGGCGGAGGACGGACAGCGCGTCGTCGCCCTTGATCGCGAGTTCGGTGACGTGCTGCTGCACGCGCATGGAGAACTGGAGCACCTGGCTGACCACCGTGACGGGGAGCCCGGTGAGCTGCTTGGGGAGTTCGCGAACCCGCTCGGCGGTGGTGACGGCGAGGCCCGCGGCGACCCGGAGGGGGAGCGGGAGAGGCTTCATGCGTCCAGCCTGCCGTATTCGGGCCATCCTGCCCAACCGAACGGGTGGGTCGGCTCACCCGACGTGACTCCACGCACATCCTTTCGAGGGGTTCCCTGGTCACCTGAACGTGAGTGCGAGGAGCCCCCAGGGCAGCCCGTACCCTGGGGGCATGAGTTCTGCGAGTCCCGGAATCACGCCAGCCGGCAGTCCGACGATCACCGAGTCCGGTGTGCCGGCAGGTGGCAAACGTGTCCTGCTCGCCAAGCCCCGCGGTTACTGCGCGGGGGTCGATCGCGCGGTCATCGCCGTCGAAAAGGCACTCGAGCTCTACGGCGCACCGGTGTACGTGCGCAAGGAGATCGTGCACAACCGGCACGTCGTGGAGACCCTGCGCGAACGCGGCGTCATCTTCGTCGACGAGACCTCCGAGGTGCCGGAAGGCGCGTTGGTGGTGTTCTCCGCGCACGGCGTCTCGCCCGCGGTGCACGCCGAGGCGGCCGAGCGCAACCTGCGGACCATCGACGCGACCTGCCCGCTGGTGACGAAGGTGCACAAGGAAGTCAACCGGTTCGCGAAGGACGACTACGACATCCTGCTGATCGGCCACGAAGGTCACGAAGAGGTCGAAGGCACCGCCGGCGAGGCTCCCGACAAGGTGCAGCTCGTCGACACCGCCGAGGACGTCGACAAGGTCGAGGTCCGCGATCCGTCGAAGGTCATCTGGCTGTCGCAGACCACCCTTTCGGTGGACGAGACCATGGAGCGCGTCGATCAGCTGCGGGACAAGTTCCCCGGCTTGGCCGACCCGCCCAGTGACGACATCTGCTACGCCACCACGAACCGTCAGGTCGCGGTCAAGGCCATGGCCGCCGAGTGCGACCTGGTGCTGGTGGTCGGCTCGACGAACTCGTCCAACTCGAAGCGGCTGGTCGAGGTCGCGCTGAAGGCGGGTGCGCGCGCGTCGCACCTCGTCGACTTCGCGCACGAAGTCGACGAAGCGTGGCTCGAAGGCGTCGAGACCGTCGGCGTCACCAGCGGTGCTTCGGTGCCGGAGGTCCTGGTCATGGACCTGCTGGCGTGGTTGGCCGAGCGCGGCTGGGACAACGTCGACGAGGTCACCACGGCCAACGAGAAGATCGCGTTCGCACTGCCGCACGAGCTGCGCAAGGCCGCCAAGGCCTGACGCCCGCTACGAAAAAGGGCCGCTCGAGGAGTTCCTCGGGCGGCCCTTTCTGCTGGTCAGGTGCTCAGGCGAGAGCAAAGGTCCCTTGCTTCACCGCTCGTCGTCCCAGGGGCGGCGGCGGGGAGGCTGCCCTCCGCGGCGCGGGTCGTCCGCGCGCGGCGGACGGCGACGCGGGGCACCGGGGGCGCTTTCGCCACGCGGGTCGCGGCGGCGGGGTTCGCCCTCTTCAGGCGGCCGCGGCCGTCGAGGCTGACGCCCCGGGGGCGGCGGTTTGCGGGCGCCGGGTTCGGCGTCGCGGCGGGGGCGGCGCTCGTCGTCGACAGGACGACGGCGGGGCGGCGCACCCTCTCGCGGGGCACCGTCTCGCGGAGCGCCACGGCGGGAAGGCGGGGGCGGGGTCTGCCCGGTCCGGGACGCGGGGCGGCCACGACCCGGTGCGGCGGCCGCGGGACGGACGGCGGGCTTGGCCTCGTCGCGACGTTCCGGTTTGGTACCCGGCTTCACCTTCACCGGGGCGTCGGGATCGCGTTCCCGGTAGATCCGGAAGACGCCGATCGCCAAGGTGACGCCGGTGGTGATGGCCATCGTCGGGAAGCCGTTGATCAGCGGCGTTCCGACGTCGAAGGCTCTCGAGAGCAGGTCCGTGCCCTTGCTGCCGTCCGAGGTCAGGAGGATCACTCCCGGGACGGTCACGGCGAGGACCAGGGGCGGCTGCACCATCGGGCCGAACAACCCGCGGCGCTGGACGGCCACCACGGCGGCCACCGCGCCGAGCGCGTAGCAGGCTTTGAACAGCAGGCCCAGGTCCTTCTGCATCATCATGTCGACGAAGGCGCCAAGGATGGCGAGCCCGAAGCCGACCAGGACGGCAGCCCACCAGGGCAGCCCGCGCCTGGCGCCGACGAGCGGACGCTCGTCCCAGGCAACGGGAACGTCGTCGGCATCAGGATCGCTCTGGCGATCGCGAATCGCGGTCACAGGCCCCACCGTATATCCAAGCTGCGGGCATACCGCCAACAGGCGGTGTGTCTATCGCCTGGTAGTGGTCATTCCGGACCACCCGGACGGGCTGTCCGGGTGTTTACGGGAGGTACTACGAGTAAGTGGCCGACAAGGTTGTCAGGCCGGGCGAAATGGAGCCTCGGGTTCCGGAAAACGCAGGTGGGGAAGGCTGTTATCGGCCGTGCGGTACGGGCGCGCCGGGCGCCGGAAGTACATGAAGGGGGCCTTCATTGCGCCCAAGTACGTGAAGGGGTCCTTCACGTACTTGGGACGGTGCGGCTGATGGCGGTTTCGCGTGATCAGCGGGACAACACATGTGTCTGGATGGACGACTCGCGACCCCCACCGCTCACGAGGCCGGGAGTTCGTCCGCCTTCCTGATCAGCGGGACCGCCGCCGGGCTGCCCGCGGCGTCCGTCAGCGGGGAGACCGTGCTCCGGAAGCTCTCGAGCGCCTCCAGTTCCCGCCGCCGGGCCGAGATGAAGCGCTGCAGGTGGGTGCTCGACAGGTTCAGCGCGTCGACCGCGTTGCCCGCTGCCCGGTGCGCGGCGGCGGCGCCCGCCCGGACCTGCTCGACGTCCTCGACCAGTGCCCGTTCGGTCGCGGCGAACAGCGCGGCGGAAGCCAGTACGGCGAATCCGGTCGGCCCGCAGACGAAGACCCGCCGGTCCAGCATCCAGCGCAGCAGTTCCGGGTCGGTGTCCAGCGCGGCCACCACGGCCGCGTCGGACGGGACGAACATGATCGTCCCGTAGATCGCGTCGGCCCAGCGCTGGTAGCCCTTGCCTGCCAGCTCGGCCGCCCGCGACCGGAGCTGCCGGACGTGGACGCGCAGCGCGTCCAGCCGTTCCTCGGGGTCGTTCGTTTCGACGGCCTCTGCCCAGCAGGCCATGCTGGCCTTCGCGTCGACCGGTACGGTCCGGCCGCCGCCGACCCGCAGCACCATGTCCGGTTTCGCGGCGCCGCCGCCCGCCAGATCCGTTTGCAGGGTGAAGTGCAGTTCCTCGCGGAGCCCGAGCGCGCGTGCGGTCTCCAGGAGTACCTGTTCGCCCAGTTCGCCGCGGCCGCTGATCGAGGCGAACGCCACCTCGTACCGGCGCAGCGCGAGCTGCTGCTGGTCCGCCTTCGACCGTTCGGCGGCGACCAGTTTCGCCGCCGCGTCCGCCCGCCGCATGCCGTCGTTGTACAGCCGCCACAGCAGCGCGACGGCCACGAGCAGCAGCAACGCGAGCACGACGGCCGCGGTGGTGATCACCGTCGCCACCGGTACCTCCCCTCCGGATCCGAGTCGGGGACATCATGGCGGAACCCACCGACAAAAACGCAGCGGCGCGGTCGCGCTCCGTATCTGACCTGCGCCGTCCCCGGCGTGTCGGAAAGCGCAGTGCCGCCAAGGGCGCGCCTCCCCTCTCCGGCCGGTGCGCGGCCCTACCTTGGGCTGCGTGAAGCTCCTGCACACGTCCGACTGGCATATCGGCCGCACCTTCCACGGCGCCGATCTGCTCGCCGAACAGGAAGCCGTGCTCGGCCACGTCGCCGATCTCGTGATCGCCGAGTCGGTCGACGTCGTGCTCGTTTCAGGGGACATCTACGACCGCGCGGTGCCCTCGGCGGAGGCCGTCCGGGTGGCCACGACCGCGCTGGGCAGGCTCCGGCAGGCCGGGGCGAAACTGGTGATGACCCCCGGCAATCACGACTCCGCGCCGCGGCTGGGCGCGTTCGCCGAATTCGCCGCGGCGGGCGGTCTGTACCTGCGCGCCACGATCGACGGTCTCGCCGAACCGGTGCTGCTGCCCGACGAACACGGTGAGGTCGCGCTCTACGGGATCCCGTACCTCGAACCGGAGCCCGCGCGCCACGCCCTCGGCGTGCCCGAGGCCCGTGGCCACACCGGCGTGCTCACCGAGGCGATGCGGCGGGTCCGGGCGGATCTCGCCTCCCGGCCGTCCGGGACGCGGTCGGTGGTGCTCGCGCACGCCTTCGTCACCGGCGGCGAGCCGACCGAATCCGAGCGGACCATCGCGGTCGGCGGCGTCGAACAGGTGCCGGGGTCGGTGTTCGACGGCGTCGATTACGTCGCACTCGGCCACCTGCACGGCCCGCAGACCCTCGCCGAGCACCTGCGCTATTCGGGCAGTCCGCTGGCGTATTCGTTTTCCGAGACACGGCAACGGAAATCCGTCTGGCTGGTAGACCTCGACGCCGACGGGCTCGCCGAGGTCCGGCGGCATGAGCTGCCGGTGCCGCGACATCTCGCGATGGTGCGCGGCGAGCTGGCGGACCTCCTTTCCGATCCGGCGCACGACGGCCTCACCGAACACTTCCTGTCCTTCACCGTGACCGACCGGGTCCGCCCGGTCGACGCCATGCGCAAACTGCGTGAGCGGTTCCCGTACGCCGTGCACATGGATTGGCAGCCGGAGGGCGGGCATGACGGAGCCGCGCTGAAATACGCCGAAGCCGTCCGCGGGCGGTCCGACGTCGAGATCACGCGCAGTTTCCTCGAGGACTGCCGCGGATCCGCGCCGTCGGACAGCGAGGAGCGGCTGGTGCTGGCGGCACTGGGCGCCGCGGGCAGGGAGCGCGAAGTATGAGGTTGCACCGGTTGGAGGTCGCCGCTTTCGGGCCGTACGCGGGCCGCGAGGTGGTGGACTTCGACGTGCTCGGCGCCGACGGTTTGTTCCTGCTGCACGGTGACACCGGCGCGGGGAAGACGACACTGCTCGACGCCATCGCGTTCGCGCTGTTCGGCACGGTTCCCGGCGCACGTGGCGAGGTCAAACGGCTGCGCTGCGATCTCGCCGAGCCCGACCAGATCACCGAGGTCGTCCTCGAACTGACCGTGCAGGGCCAGCGGATGCGGATCGCGCGCAACCCCGAGTACCAGCGGCCCAAGCGCCGCGGCGAGGGAATGACCCTCCAGCAGGCGAAGGCGGTGCTGAGCTGGGTCGGCACGGTGCCCGCCGGACACGTCGCCGAAGGCATCACGCGCATCGACGAGGTGGCACGCACGGTCGAACGGCTCATCGGCATGACGCATGAGCAGTTCTTCCAGGTGGTCTTGCTGCCGCAGGGCGAATTCGCCCGGTTCCTGCGGGCGAACACGGCCGAACGCGAGGAGTTGCTGGAGCGGCTGTTCGGCACCGAGCGGTTCTCCGACGTGGAGAACTGGTTCGCGAATCTGCGTGCCGAACGTGGCCGCGAGCTGGCGGCACGGCAGCAGTCGTTGCGGGAGTGGGTCGCGCGATTCGCACAGGTCGCACAGGAGGAAGCGCCGGAAGAGGGCCAAGCCGACTGGGTCGACGCGGTGCTCACCGAGTCGGGCGAGCGGGTCGCCAAAGCACAGGAACGGGACGCGAAAGCTCGCGCGGCGGCGAAAACGGCTGAGATCGTTTGGCAGGAGAACCGGTCGGCCGCCGAACGCATCCGCCGGGTGCGCACCGCGTACACACGCCTTTCGGCGATCGCCGAGCAGGCGGGGCAGCGCGCGGAGTGGGCGGAAGAGGTCGAGGCGGCTCATCGGGCGGCGGGCGTGATCGCGGAGGCCGATCTCCTCGAACGCAGGCTGGATCAGCTCGCGGAGGCCGAGGCCGCGGAAGCTCTCCGTGCTCAGGAAGTGCCCGACGCCGCGTCCAGTTCCGCCGCCGAACTTCGCGCTCGCGCCGGCAGTCTGCGTGAAGAGGCGGGTGCGCTCGCCGAACTCGTGGCGGAAAGCGAGCAGCAGCAACGGGATCTGGCTCGTCTGGCGCAGCTGGAGGCCGCCGCGGAGAAGGCGCGGAAGCAGGCCGAAGACTTCGCCGCCGAATTGGGCACCGTGCCGGAGAAGCTCGCGGCCTTGCGGGCGGAAGAGGCCGCTGCCGCCGAGGCCGACGCGAAGCTCGACGGTGCTCGCACCCGTGCCGACGAACTGACCGCGCTGGTGCGCGACGCCGACGAAGTGCCTCGGGCGCGACAGGCCGTCACGCAGGCGCGCGAAGTGGTCGGTGAAGCCGTGGACGGTCATCAGAACGCCCGTCAGCACCGGCTGGACCTGCGGGAGCGACGCCTCGAAGGGATGGCGGCCGAACTCGCCGCCGGTCTGCACGACGGCGAGGACTGCCCGGTCTGCGGGGCGACCGAGCACCCGTCGCCGGCGACGCACACCGGCGGCCTGGTCGATCCCGAGGACGAACGCCGCGCCGAAGTCGCGGAGCAGCAGGCGCATATGCGGCGTGAGAAGGCGAAAGCCGCGTTGCAGGCAGCTGAAAACCGCCTGACGGTCCTGGTCGAGCGGCTGGGCGAGCACACCGCCGAGACACTGCGGGCCGAGTTCGGCGAGGCACGCGATCTGGTCGCCACGCTGTCCGAGACGGCTCGTCGGAAGCCCGCTCTCGAGGCCCAGGTCGGTGCGCTGGAACGGAAGATCGAGCAGCTGACCGAACGTCGACGCACCGCCGAGCGGACCGCCGTCGAGGTCGAGACCGAGGCCCGAGGCCTCGTCGAACGGCTGGCCGAACGCGAAGAACGGTTGGAATCCGCGCGCGGCGAGTTCGCCGACGTCGGGGCGAAGCGTCGGCACCTGCTCGGCTTCGCGACCCGTCTCGACGCGCTGGCCGAAGCGCGGCTCGCCGTCGCCGGCGCCCGCGAACGCCGCGACGAGCAGGCGAAACTGGTCAAGGAAGCTTTGCGGGCCAAGGGTTTCGCTGATCTCGACGAAATGCGTGCCGCGTCGCGGCCGGACGAGCAGATCACGAAACTGGAGAACAGCCTCGCCGACGCCAACGTGATGGAGAAGGCCGAACGGCAGGCCCTCGCCGAACCGGAACTCTTCGGCATCTCACCGGAGGACGAGATCGACGTCGCGACCTCGGAGGAAGCGGCGAGGGACACCCGGGGCGAGGCCGAACGGGCGTTCGCGGCACTGCGGGCGGCCAAGACCCGGCACACGGACCTGACCGGGCTGGCCGAGCGGATGACGTCCTTCATGGCGGAACTGGCGCCGGTCGAAGAGCGGTATCGCGAACTGAAGGCGCTGGCCGAGGTGGTCAACGGACGCGGGCAGAACGCGCGCAAGATGTCGCTGCGCTCGTACGTCCTCGCCGCGAGGCTGGAGGAGGTCGCGGTCGCGGCGACCGCCCGCCTGCGGACGATGAGCCAGGGCCGCTACTCCTTCGTGCACTCCGACGCGGCAGGGGCCCGGGGCACCCGCGGCGGGCTCGGCCTCGACGTGCTCGACGACTACTCCGGCACCGTCCGGCCCGCGAAGACACTCTCCGGCGGCGAGTCGTTCCTCGCGTCGCTCTCACTGGCACTGGGCCTCGCCGACGTCGTCGCCGCCGAAACCGGCGGAGCGCTGCTGGACACGCTGTTCATCGACGAGGGCTTCGGCACGCTGGACGCCGAGACACTCGACATCGTCATGAACATCCTCGACGAGCTTCGCGCCGGCGGTCGCGTGGTCGGGCTGGTGTCGCACGTGGAGGAACTGCGGCAGCGGATCCCGACGCGGCTGCGGATCCGGAAGTCGCGTACTGGCTCTTCGGTGGAGGTCCACGCCGCCTGACCTCGTGCTTGTGAAGTGAGATGAAAGGCCCCTTCATTGCAAAATTTGCAATGAAGGGGCCTTTCATCTCACTTGCGGGAGGCGGATTCAGGCCGCTTCATGCGTCAGCAGCCACTGCTTCGCCGGGACACCCCACCGGAAGTTCCCCACGCCACCGCCGGTCCGCACCACCCGGTGGCACGGCACGAACAACGCCGCCGCGTTCTTCGCGCACGCCGACGCGGCCGCCCGCACCGCGGCCGGATACCCCGCCAGCGCCGCGTACTCCGCGTAGCTCACCGGCTCGCCGGCGGGCACCTTCCGCAGGATTTCCCAAGCGTGCTCCCGGAAAGCGCCGGAGCGCTGCCGCACCTCGATGTCGGCGACCGCGTGCAGGTCGCCGTCGTGGTACCGGCGGATCGCGGTGCTCACCGGTCCGAGGTCGCGCCGCTCCTTCACCTCGCCGGGGGCCAGCGACGGCGAGATCAGCGGCGTCAGTTCGGCGACGTCGGCTGTCCAGCCCGAGGCGAGCACGGCCCCGTCACCCGCCACCACGGCGGTGAACGGGCCGATCTTCGTGTCCATCGTGGACCAGTACGCGATGCTCATCATTCTCCCTTTTCGGCGCGCCACAGGTACATACCGGCGTACGAGGACCAGGGCTGCCAAGCCCGTCCGCGTTCGGCCAGCGTCGTTTCGTCGTCGGCGATCCCCAGCGCGGCCGCGCCTCGGCGCACCGCCGGATCGCCGGTCAGCAGGACGTCCGGCGCGCCCAGCACGCGCATCAGGACATAGTCCGCGGTCAGCGGCCCGATTCCCGGGACCGCCAGCAGTTCCGCGCGCAACTCCGCGGGATCGCGGCCGACGTGGACCGAAACCCCGTCCGCCAGCGCGCGGGCCACGGCGGCCACCCGTTCCGGACCGTGTTCGGCGACCTGGGCCGCCGTCGGGAACAGCGTGGTCAATCCTTCCAGCGACTCGTCGCAGCTGGGCAGGCGCTCACCGAAGGCTTCGGCGAGTGACGCCGCCTCGGCGGGGGACAACAGCGCGCGCAGCACGAGTTCGTCGCCGTCGACGGTGCCGGGCACCCGGATGCCGGGGATCGCCTCGACCAGCGGCGCGAGTGCCGGGTCCGCCCCCAGGACCCGCGCGACCGCCTCCGGGTCGGCGTCGAGGTCGAGCAGCCGCCGCACCCTGGCCACCGCGCTGCTCAGGTCGCGCAGGTCGGTGAGCCGCAGGTCGCTGCGGACGTGGTCGTCCTTCGCCGTCAGCCACACGACACCGGAGCCGTGCGCGAGCCGCAGCGTGCGCCCGTAGCCGGTGACTCCGGACTCGTCACGCGTCACGTGCTCGACGCCGGGGACGGCCCGGTCGGCCAGGAAGTTCAGCACCCCGGCCGCGTCGAACGGTTTCCGGAACGGCAGCCGCAGGCTCAGCCGGGTGCCGGTCGGCAACTCTTCGGCTTTGCGACGCCCGCGACGCAGGCTCGCCGCGCGAAGCTGCGAAGGCGTCGTCGCGAACACCTCCCGGATCGTCTCGTTGAACTGGCGGACGCTGGAGAAACCCGCCGCGAACGCGACGTCGGTCAGCGGGAGGCCGGACATCTCGATCAACAGGCGCGCCGAGTGCGCCCGATGCGCCCTGGCCAGCGCCAGCGGCCCGGCACCCAGTTCCGCGGTGAGGACGCGTCCGAGCTGGCGTTCGGAATAGCCGAGCCGCCGTGCGAGCCCCGGGACGCCGTCGCGTTCGACGGCCCCGTCCGAGATGAGCCGCATCGCCCGAGCGGCGAGGTCGGCCCGGATGTCCCAATCGGGGGAGCCCGGGACGGCGTCGGGGAGGCAGCGGCGGCAAGCGCGGAAGCCGTTGGCCTGCGCCGCCGCCGACGTCGGATAGAAACGGACGTTCTGCTGTTTCGGCGTCGACGCGGGACAGGACGGACGGCAGTAGATCCCGGTGGTGGCCACGGCCATGATGAACTGGCCGTCGAACCGGGAATCACGGGCGGCGACGGCGCGGTAACACCGTTCGGTGTCGCGCCACACGGCCCGTTCGGCCAAGGTCTGCTCTGTCATGACATCGATCGTGCCACCAGGCCGAGAGCGCGGCTGGCGGAAATCCGACACGGCGATCAAGGCCTCGGCGGATGGGGCGGCGGGCGGCACGTAGACTTCTGGCCCGTGAGTCTCACCCTCGGCATCGTCGGCCTGCCCAACGTCGGCAAGTCCACCCTGTTCAACGCGCTGACCCGCAACGACGTGCTCGCGGCGAACTACCCGTTCGCGACGATCGAGCCCAACGTCGGTGTCGTCCCGCTGCCGGATCCGCGGCTGGATCAGCTCGCCGAGGTCTTCGGCTCCGAGCGGACCGTGCCCGCCGTCGTGTCCTTTGTGGACATCGCGGGCATCGTGAAGGGTGCCTCCGAGGGCGCCGGCCTCGGCAACAAGTTCCTCGCGAACATCCGCGAGGCCAACGCGATCTGCCAGGTCGTGCGGGTGTTCGACGACCCGGACGTGATCCACGTCGACGACCGGATCGACCCGGCGAGCGACATCGAGACGATCAACACCGAGCTGATCCTCGCCGACCTGCAGACCCTGGACAAGGCGCTGCACCGGCTCGAGAAGGAGGCGCGGACCAAGAAGGAAGCCAAGCCCGCCCTCGACAACGCGGTCAAGGCCAAGGAGATCCTCGACGGCGGCCGGACCCTGTTCCAGGCGCAGAAGGAGGTCGACTTCGAGGCACTGCGCGAGCTGAGCCTGCTCACCACGAAGCCGTTCCTCTACGTCTTCAACGCCGACGAAGGCATCCTCACCGACGAGTCCCGTCGCGAAGAGCTGGCCAAGATGGTCGCCCCCGCCGACGCGGTGTTCCTCGACGCGAAGGTCGAATTCGAACTGCTGGAGCTGGACGACGAGGACTCCGTGCGCGAGCTGCTGGAGTCCGTCGGCCAGCACGAGCCTGGCCTGTACTCGCTGGCCCGCGCCGGTTTCCACACCCTCGGCCTGCAGACCTACCTCACCGCCGGCCCCAAGGAGTCCCGCGCCTGGACGATCCCGCAGGGCGCGACCGCCCCGCAGGCGGCAGGCGTGATCCACACCGACTTCGAGCGCGGCTTCATCAAGGCCGAGGTCGTCTCCTTCGCCGACCTGATCGAGCACGGCTCCATGGCCGCCGCCCGGTCCGCGGGCAAGGTGCGCATGGAGGGCAAGGACTACGTCATGGCCGACGGCGACGTGGTGGAGTTCCGCTTCAACGTCTGAGCGGGAGTTGATCATGATACCGAAGTGGTATCATGGACTCATGGCGATGACGTTGAGGCTGAACGACGAGCAGGAGCGCGCGTTGGCCTTGCTCGCCGAGGCCGACGGGGTGAGCAAGCACGAAGCGATCGTGCGGGCGATCACCGACGCCGCGGCCCGGTCTGTCCGTGACGATCGAGTGCGTGCCCTGTCGCGCGATGGGCGGGCGCGCTACGCGTCGTTGCTCGATCGCCTGGCGCAGTGAAGATCGAGTACCTGACCCTGGACGACCTGCTCACTCTCGCGACCGACCTGGGTGTTTCCCGGGTTCGGGACGTGGGCTTGCTCGACGCGGCGGCGCATCGGCCACAGTCGTCGCTGATGGGGCAGGACGCTTATCCGGGTCTGCACGAAAAAGCGGCGGTTCTGCTGGAATCGCTCGTCCGCAACCATCCGCTCGTCGACGGCAACAAGCGGCTGGGCTGGATGGCGGTGTTCGTTTTCTACGGCCTCAACGGTGCCGACCTGGAAGCGCCGGAGGACGACGCGTACGAGCTGGTGATCGCGGCGGCGACCGGGGCCGTTGTCTACGAGGAAACGGCCCGGCGCCTTGCGGAGTGGACTCGCCCGGAAGTTGCCGCACCACACTTCAACGCCTGATCAGACGCCGTAGCGGCGTTGATGGATCGTCGCGGGCGGCTTGCCGTGCCGCGCCGTGTAGGCCGCCACGATCTCGTCCGTCGTGTCCTCTCCGGACTGGAGGCGGACCAGGTACGGCACCACCCAGTGCAGGTCCGCCTCGTCGAAGTCCTCCGCCCAGTTCGGACTGAGCCCGGTCCGGGACTCGTCGAGCACCGAGGAGAGCGCGACCTGCCCACCCGCGTTCACCGGATGCGGGCCGACCGAGATCGAGACGCGGGAAGCGGCGCCGGCCGGGTGCACGGCCACCTCCATGGGGTGGGGGTGACGCCCGGGTGCCGTGCGTGCGATCACGAGGAACCGCAGAGGCCCGCGTTTCGTCTTCTTCATGCGGCCATTCGAGCACGCCGCCACGGACCGAGGATGAACAGCATGACGAGCCCCACCCTCTCACCGCTCGCCCATGCCCTGGCGCGCACCGACTTCGCGGAGAACTGGTACCGCTGGTGCGACGCCAAGCGTGACTGGGCGGCCGAGGCGACGGGTACCTACGAGGAAGACTCCCTGCTCACCGCCAGCGGCGCGTTCGCCGCGCTCCCCGCGAGCGAGTTCATGCGGGCGTATCGCGCGGCCGGGGCCGAGGTCTCGCGAGGATCGAGGGTTCCGGACGCGCGCCATCGGTCGTTCACCGTGGAGGTCGCCGCGGGACGGATCGTGTGCAGCCTGGCGGTCCGGCTCGGGCGGGGACTCAACTCCCAGGAGTGCGGTCTGGTGGTACTCGCGGACGGCGAGCGGCAGGGTGAGCCCGAAATGCTGCATGCGCCGGCGCTGGCCATCCGCCGCTCCCGGGGCGAGCCCGATCCGAATCCTCCCTACCCTCGGCCGATCATCGGCAGCCGCAGTCAGCTGGAGGTCGTGTCCCGCGGCATCGTCGACGTCCTCGGCCAGGTCGCCCGCGGCTGGGCGTCATGACCGAGGTCGTCTTCAGCCGCGTGAACCCCTGGATGCCGCGAGTGATCCGCGCTGACGGTGAGCTCAGGCTCGAACTCGGCGCCGGAGCCGACGCCAACCACGACCCTCGCACGTTCGCCTTCCCTGTCGCGGAGGCTCACCTCGAGGTGATCCGGGACGACCTGACCCGGCACCTGCTGCTGTGGAGCGCGATCCTGCCGCTGTGCGTTGCGGCCGGGATCCGAGGGCCGCTCGACGAACGCGCGGCGATCGCATTGCCGGACCCGATCCTGCTCGGCGCCCCCGCCGACGTCGAGTCGTTGTTCCGGACCATCCGCTGGGACGAACGCCGGCTCGTCGCTCACGGCGCGGACGTCGGGCTGCTCGAGCGCGGGCAGCTCTTCGACGCGTTGTGCATCGCGAGCGTGTGGTCCGATTGGTCGCTCGTCCGCGAGTACGACGCGAACCGTCATCGCTCCTGGCGGGCCCCGCTCGACGAGGCACTCCTCAAGTACACGGGCCGCCATCTCGACGGCGGGAAGGCGCCGGACCGGCATCCGGACGCCGTCGACTCCGCTCTGCTGCCCGACGTCCTGCGGGTGATCGCCACCGCGGAGGAGGCGAGCGCCGGGATGCGGATCTCCCGCGACCGGCGGCGAGGTGAAGACGCCGTGAAACAGCGTGACTGGCGTCGAATCGAGGAGAAGGTCCAGCGCACGGTTCGCCGCGTCTTCCCGGACCTCGCCGACGACGCGGTGCGCACGGTGAGCTTCCTGATCTGCTCCGAAGCCGCCGACAAGGCCAGAAAGCAAGGATGACGATGAGACCACTGACCTTCCGCGACGCCAAGGACAACGAGCAGAAGTGGGCTCCGGGAGGTGCTCAGTCCGCGCCCGACGCGTTCCGGGAGTTCGTCGACCGGCACCGTGCCGACGACAACGCGTCGTTTCGCGTCGAGGACGAGGAGAGCGAAGAGGCGCTGTCGCTCATGTTCGACGACGGCACCATCTGCCGGGCCAAGGGTGAACGGGTCGAGTACCGCCTCGTCACCAACCGCGGCGACTACCGGACCCAGGTGGCCAACTTCGTCCGCGGCGGTTTCAGCGCCCTCGACCGCAACGGCCCCTGGTGGCCCGACGTCGCAGGCTTCGAACGTGCCCGGCTCCGTTCCGAGTTCGACGAGTCGATGCTCCGGCGGACCCACCCGCGCGAGCTGCGCCACCGGCTGGAGATCCTGACCCGCGTCGACGGACACGAGCCGGTGACGGTCGACGGGGTCACGCATTTCGGCTTCGGTAACGGCGGAGGTGACACGGTCAACGCCTGGTTCACCACCGACGGCCGTGGTCTCGTGCTGACGTTCGACCACACCGGCCCGCTCAATTTCTACGAAGACCCGCGGTCGCAGGCGGCGCTGTACGACGGCGTGCCGGAAGACCTTCTCGCTCTGGTGAAGGACGTGCCGGAAGCGGATACGACGCTCAATGCCTCGCATCCTGAGGGCGGCACCCTCGTGGTCGCCTCCGGCGTCTTCACCTTCTCCGGTCCCTGCGCCATGACGGACGGGCTGGTGTCCCGCTTGCAGGAGGAAGAGCTGGGCGTCGGGGACACCGGGATCGGCTGGCTTCTGGAGGGTTTTCTCTCACTGGAGGACTTCACCCCGGCCGCGGTCGCCGAAGCCGTGGCGTGGTGGAGTGCCGAGGACGTCGCGAGGGGTTTCGCCGCCGTGGGCGACCAGGAGCGGGCCGCACCGTTCGATCGGGAGCTGGTGGAAAGGTTCTGCGAGATCTGGGCCGACTCCGGGTACAACGATCGCTGGGATGTGCACTACGTCCTGTTCGACGGCTACTCGATCGAGGACGCGGGTGAGGATCGGGACGAGCTCCTGAGGTTGGTCCGGACGCTCGGACTCGAGCGCGTGGACGCTCCGCCGGGGACCGCCGACGGCGAGGTGTGGGTCCGCACGGATCCGCGTATCGACGCAGAGCTCGGAAACTGGGCATGATCACTTCGGGAGGTCGTTTCGTGTACCACCGTTTCGAACCCGAGGTCGCCGGTGGCTTGGGTCCCGGTATCGACTACGACCCACGGCGTGGGGCCGAACCACTCGTCGGCCCGCTGCATTATCAGTTCGCCGGCTGGCTCGGCGACGACATCGTCACGACGAGCGGGTACTGGATCGTCACCGGCAGGCTCGCCGACGCACTGAGGGAATCGCCGCTCACCGGCTATGAGCTCGGCGAGGTGGTGGTGACCACCGACGAACAGTTCGACATGTTCTACAGCCACCTCGGCCTTCCTCGTGACTGGGAGCGCCTCATCCCCACCGGCACGGTGGAGGGCGGTGAGGACTTCGTGCTCGAAACCGTTGTCGACCTGCTCGTCAGCGACGCCGCACTCGAACTGTTGGGGCGGTTCGGCATCGACGACGCCGACATCTCGCCGGCGGACGAGGAACCGGAGGTCTCCGATGTCATGCGGAAGTTCCTCGACCTGCAGCGAGCGAAGGACAACGAGACAAGGAGAACAGTGCCGAACGATGCCGCCGTCGATCTCATCGGATCGTTGGTCGAAGTCGCGGGCCTGCCGGGATCGGTGGACGGCTGGGAATCGCTGGCGATGATCCTGGAGTTCGGGGAAGGGTTTCGCAGTGCGTACGGGTACGCGTACTCGCCCGGGGACGTCATCACGCCCGTGGCCTGTAAATGGGCGAGTATCGAGGCGGCGGTGAACGCGTACCTGGGCGGCTACTACCGGCCCGGTGAGAGGCTGCCGGTGAAGATCCTCGTTCAATACGACCGGACGGCGGGGAAGCACGAGGTGACCTTCGAGGACACCGATGAGGAGCGCTGGGCCGTGAAGCCGAGGAACTTCCGGCAGATGCGCGAACAACTGCGCCCGAAGTTCGGCTGAGGAGAGCACGATGGCACGAAAGCGGAAGACCCTTCCCAAAGACTTCGCGGAGATGCTGACCTCGGCCTCGGTGGACGAACTCAAAGCCGTCTTCGGCAAATGCGAGATCGACGCGCGGGGCGGCTATGCCAAAGGGACCGCGATCGGCTTCCCGGAGTGCCCGGACGAGCTCATCGTCTGGCTGACCGGGCAGGGCCTCGCCGTCGACACCCCGGACAGCTACGGCAGGACACCGCTTCATGCGCGGGCTTCACGCGCTGCTCCGAAGCCGATCGCGCAGATTCCCTTGTTGCTCTCTCTCGGCGCGGACATCGAGGCGGCCGACAGCTCCGGGCAAACGCCGCTTCAGGCCGCTGTGGACGGATTGAAGGCCGGGGCGGCGCGCGTGCTGATCGAGCACGGGGCCTCGACCGAGGTGCTCGACAGGCGTGGCAACACGTTGTTGACGCGAGGCCTGATCGGGACGCGAAACGCCGACATCCCCAAGTGTGTCGAGATCGCGAAGCTGCTGCTCGAACACGGTGCGAGCATCACGGCCGGGATGCGTGAGAAGGTCGAGCGGATCGGTAGTGGTTTCGAGTTCCACCGGGAGAAGTTCAACCCCGATTTACTCGAAGAGACCGACGCCGCGCTCAGTGAGCTGTACCGGATCTTCGGGGTCGAGCCGGTCGCCCGGCGGTCGACGCACGACGGGGTATCGCCGATCGTCGTGCCCGACGGCCCCTGGCGGGAGCGGCACAAAGCGCTCTGGGAGCTTCTCGTGCCGTCGACCGGCGCGGGCGCGACAGTGCAGTGCGAGGCCATCCGCGTCACCGGCCGGATCTTCGACGAGATGTTCCGGAACGGCGGAGCGAACTGGGACCGTGATTATCGTGCGATGGCCGACGCGTTCCCGGGTTTCCTGGCGCGGGGCGAGCCTCTCGGCGAAGAAGAACTCCAAGAAGCCAAGGAGATCGCGAAGCAGGTCAGGTCGGGCCGCGGCGCGGACGGCCACCTCGATCGCTTGAGGGAGCTCGCCGTCGTCTGGGTCGCGAAGAATCCGGGCCCGATCGCCTTGGGGCCGGTGGACTACACACGTTGAGGGCGGGCCGCGTGTCCCCGACAAGGCATCGAGGACACGCGGCGAGACTCACTTCCGCAGCAGGCTGTACGCGGCGGAACCGATCAGCTCCAGCGAAACCTGAAGCCGCTCAAGGGAAACGTTGTCCTTGATGGTGTCTTCCGGCGTGTGGTACGTCGGTTCCAGCAACGCCGGGCCGGACTCGCCGCGCCAGCTGAAGTTGCCGGAAGCGATCCCGCGCTCGAAGAACGGCACGTGGTCGCTCGAACCGCGCGCGACCGGGCCCTTGACGCGCGGGTCGTAGCCGAGCCGTTTGGCGGCGGCGTTGACGGCCGCGGTCGTGGCGTTGTCGGCGCCGTCGACCGAGAGCAGCCAGTAGGTGATCGCCGGGTCCCAGCTGGTGGCGACCATGTCGTTCTGGAAGCAGCCGGTGATCCGCCGCGCCTCGGCGTCGGACAGGTTCTTGACGTAGTGCCGCGAACCGATCAGCCCGTACTCCTCCGAACCCCACAGCGCGAACCGCAGCGTCTTGTTCGTCGGCAGGTGGCGCAGGACGCGGGCGAGTTCGAGGCACAGCACGGTGCCGCTGCCGTCGTCGTTGGCGCCGGGGGAGCCGGGGACGCTGTCGTAGTGCGCCGTCACCATGACGACACCGTCGTCCTTGCCGGGGAACGTGGCGGGCCGTTCGGCGATGACGTTGTACGACGTCAGGTTCTTGTGGTGGGTGGCCGTCGCCTTCACCGTGACGGAGCCCTTGGCGAGCCGTTCGCGCAGGCGTTCCACCTGCACCTGGGCCAGGCCGAGCACCGGGATCGTGACCGGGGTGGCGAGCGTCGGCGAGAACGCGGACAGCTTGCGTGCCGGGTCGGCGCCGATCCGGCCGAGCAGCACGGCGTCCGCTCCGCGCTGCGCGGCCGTCAGGTAGGCGTCGGCCTTGTTCGTCACGGCGGCGATCAGCACGATCTTGCCGGTCAGATCGTCGGGCAGGGTGCTGCCGTCACCGGCGTCGACGACGACGGCCTCGCGGGTGATGTCCTGCGCGCCCTGCGGCGACGAGCCGGTCTGCCAGCTGTCGCGCCCGATCGACAGGGCACCCAGGAACTTGTCGGCGATCGGGAACGGCTGCAGTGTGACCTGGTAGCGCAGCTCGCGCAGCACCTTCGCGATGTACTCCTTGGCCCGCAGTTCGCCTTCGGTGCCGGCGATCCGGGGCCCGATCTTGTCGCTGAGCACCCGCAGGTGCTCCAGCGCCCGTCGCGAACGGACCCGTGCGACCACGGGGTAGTCGCCGAACTCCAGCGACGGCGGGAACTGCGCGCCCGGTCGTTGCTGCGTGGCCGCGGCGGCGGCGCCGGGGTTCAGCCCGATCGTCGCCGCGCCCGCCAGTGCCACCGCGCCCGCGAGCACCTCACGTCTGCGCAGACCTGCCATGGAACACCCCTCACTTCTCGAAGAAACTCGTTCGAGTAGCTAAGAGTCACGGAGCCCCCAGGGCAACCTCCGATCGTCCCCCTTTTCCGTAACGTAACGTTCCCTCAGCCCTTGGCGCCGAAGGCTTTCAGGAAGGTGTCGACGGCGGCCTCGGCGATGGTGCGGAGTTCGGCGTCGGGAGTGCGGCGGGTGCCGAGCCTCGCCCGCTTGTCGGCCGGACCGGACAGCAGCGCGAAGAACTGATCCGCGGCCAAGAGCGGGTCCCCGGTGTGCAGGTGCCCGGAGACGGTCAAGCGGGCGAGCCGGTCGGCCAGCGCCTCGGCCACGCGGTCCGCCGCGCGTGTGTGGATGACGTCGAGCAGGTCGGGGAACTGGCTGGCCTCGGCCGCGAGCAGTCGCCGCAGCGCCCATGAGCGGTCGGCGCAGTAGCACTTGAGCAGTTTCAGGCCGATCGTCTCCAGGGTGGCCCGGAGATCGTCGCCCGCGCCGGTGAGCCGCTCGACCACGGTCATGTTCTCGGCCAGTGCCTGGTCCGCCGACGCGGAGACGGTCTCGCGGAACAGGTTCTCCTTGTCGCCGTAGTGGCTGTACACGGTGGCTTTGGCGACGCCCGCTTCGGCCGCGATCACGTCCACACCCGCCTGCGCGTATCCCTCTCGCGCGAACACGGTGAAAGCCGCGTCGAGGATCGCTTGCCGCTTGTCGATCCGGCCTCGGGCCGTACCCGTCCCACTCATGCCCTCAGCGTACCGGGCCGGACGGATTACCAGACTCACCAGTCTAGCGAAACAGACCTGCTAGTCTCAGACTTGCTGGTATGGAAAACCAGACTGGTGAGTCTGGTCAGAGGCAAGGGACGGGAAGAGACATGACAACCATCCGGGATGATCGGCTGGGCTCCGCGCTGCGGCCGCTGATCGGCGTGATCCTGCTCGGCGGGGCGCTGGGCATCCTGAACAGCACGATGGTCGCCGTCGGGATTCGCGACCTCGCCGAGGACTTCGAAGCCTCACTGGGCACTGTGGGCTGGGTTTCGACCGGCTTCCTGCTCGCGGTCACGGTCACCATCCCGGTGACCGGCTGGGCGGGAGAGACCTTCGGTGGCAAGCGGATGTGGCTCACCGGCCTCGGCGTCTTCCTCGCCGGTTCGCTGGGTTGCGGGCTGGCGTGGGACATCGAAAGCCTGGTCGTCTTCCGCGTGCTGCAGGGGATCGGCGCGGGAATCCTCGATCCGCTCGTGCTCACCCTGCTCGCCCGCGCCGCCGGGCCGCGGCGCGCGGGCCGCGTGATGGGACTGATGGCCGCCGTGCTCTCGCTCGGTCCCGTGCTCGGCCCGGTACTCGGCGGTGTGGTGCTGCAGGGCTTCGGCTGGCGGTGGATGTTCCTGCTCGGCGTGCCCCTCGGCGCGCTGGCGGTGCTGCTCGCGGTGCGCGTGATGCCCGCGGACCCCCCGGTCGAGCGGCGCGCACGGCTCGATGTGCGCGGCGTGGCCCTGCTCGGGCCGGGTTTCGCGGGCTTGCTCCTGGTGCTGTCCCAGGCCGCGAACGGGGCGGACCTCCTCTCCTCGCCGGTGCTCGTCCCGCTGGTGGCCGGCGCTCTCTTGCTGGCCGGTTACGTGGTGCACGCACTGCGCGGCGAGGCGCCCCTGGTCGACATTCGCCTGTTCGCCCGGCGCGGGTTCGCCGCGAGTGTGACCGTCATGGCGCTGACCGGGCTGGCGATGTTCGCGAGCCTGATCGTGCTCCCGTTGTACTTCCAGCAGGCCGGGGGACACGGCGCGCTCGCGGCCGGGCTGCTCGTCGCGCCGCTGGGTGTCGGGGCCGCGGTCGCGGCGCCGCTGGCCGGGCGGATCAGCGACCGGATCGGTTCGCGCAACCTGGCGCTGGCGGGCGGCCTCGTGTCCGCGTCGAGCGCCGTCCTCTTCACGACGTTCGACGCGCGGACCGCTGACGCGGCGGTCGTGCTCGCCGGGCTGGCCCTCGGCACCGGACTCGGTTTCGTCGGCCCGCCCGCGATGGGGGCGGTGTACCGCACGTTGCCGGGACCGCTGGTGCCACAGGGAAGTTCGGTGCTCTACATGCTCAACCAGCTCGGCGGTTCGATCGGCGTCGCCGTGGTCGCGTCGATCCTCGCGACCGCGACCGGCCCGGTCGCGGGTCTGCACGCCGTGTACTGGTTCGTGGCGGGCACCATGCTCGTCCTGCTCGCCGCCGCCGCGCGCCTGCCGGGACGGGGTGACCGGTGAAGACGATCGTGATCTCCGGCGGTACCGACGGGATGGGCAAGGCCCTCGCGATGGAGTACCTCGGCCGAGGCGACACCGTCGTCGTTCTCGGCCGGGACCCGGCGAAAGGCGCGGTGTTCGCCGAAGCCGGGGGCGCGACGTTCATCCAGGCGGATCTCGGCCTGGTCGCGCGCAACCATGAGGTCGTCGAGCGGATCACCACGAGGTTCCCGGTCGTGGACGCGCTGGTGTTATGCGCCCGCCACTTCCGTTCGACCAGAGTGGAGACGGCCGAAGGCATCGAAAGCACCTTCGCGTTGGAGTACCTGAGCCGTTACTTGCTCAGTCACGGACTCGCCGCCGCCTTGGGCCGGGCCGAACGGCCCGTCGTCGTCAACGTGTCCGGTCCGGGGGTGAGCAAACCCGAGATCCGCTGGCACGACCTTTCGCTGACGCGGGGCTATGACGGCGTCGCCGCGCAAATGCAGGCCGGGCGCGCCAACGACCTGCTCGGCGTCGCCTTCGCCGCCGAACACGCCGCGAGCGGGATCTCGTCTGTGCTGCTCAACCCCGGCGGTGTCTCGACGAGTTTCTCCGGGGACTACGACGCGGCGACCGCAGCCCACGTCGAAGCCTTGAAGAGATACGGGAAACCCGTCGAGGAAGGCATCGTGCCGATCATCGCGCGGGTCGACGACCCGCCCGCCGAGCCGCTCAGCGCGTTCGTGGAAGGACGGCGGATCGCGGTGACCCGCCCCGGGTTCGAACCCGGGGCGGCGAAACGGCTGGCCGAGGTCACGCGGAGGCTGCTGGCCGACGAACGAACACAGGTAACTTCGGACGGGTGAAGCCGTTGAGTCCCGACATGTTCGCCCCGGGTTGCCCGTCGAACCTGACCCCGTTCCGGATCGGCGACAAATGGGCGGGTCTGGTCGTGCTGTGCCTGGAAGAAGGGCCGCGCCGGTTCTCCGAACTGCGGGTGCCACTGAGGGGCGTCACGTCGAAGGTCCTCACGGAGACCCTCCGGGCGCTGGAGCGCGACGGCATGATCACCCGCACGGCGTACGACGAGACGCCGCCGCGCGTGGAGTACGAGCTCACCTCGCTCGGCCGGACGTTGTTCGAGCCGATGGAGGCATGCCGGGAGTGGGCGGCGAAGCACCTTCCGGAGCTTGTCGCCGCCCGCGAGGCATACTCGGCCGGTTAGCCGAGGAGACCGAGCACGACGATCGTCAGCAGCGTGATGGCCGCGGCGAAGATGGTCACCCAGGCGCGCTGGGCGGCGGTGATCGAGGCGTTGTTCACGGCGGTTCCCCTGGGGAGAGAAGCGACAGGTCCGCCGTGAACAGCGCGTTGATCAGGCTCCGCGTTACCTGCGGAACGCCCGTGTGATCAAGATCACTGGTCGTGCTGGTGATGCCGGTCGCGCGCCGTGTACCAGAGCACTCCGGCAGCGGCAGCCACCATCGCGCCGAATGCGGAGAACCCCACCACGATCGCCTGTGTCATCACTCGTCCTTTTCTCGTCGGTCGTACTGGCTAGACGTCCGGGAAACGGGTTCGTGGTGCGAGCGTCGCGGACGTCACATGTCGCCGAGTACCTCGTCGATCTGCGATGCGAGTGCGAAGTCCTTCTCCGTCAGTCCTCCGGCGGAGTGCGTGCTGAGCCGGAACGTCACCGTCCGCCAGCGGATGTCGATGTCGGGATGGTGGTCGGCCGCCTCCGCCAGTTCGGCCACCTTGTCCACGGCTTCGATGGCTTTCGGGAAGCTCGGCAGCTTCGCCGTCCGCTCGATCGTGACGCTGTCACGGGTCCAGCCGGAGAGCTTGGTCACGGCTTCGTCGGCTTGCTGGTCGTTCAAGATTTCCGCCATGACTCCATGGTGGTACGCCGTCGGCTACGCTGCACTTTTGCCACGGGTCCCCCCTTTGAAAATCGCAGGAGGCTAGATGAAACGCGCCCTCCGCACGGTCGTTGCGGCTGGCACGGTGGCCGCCCTCGTCGCGGGCTGCTCGCTCTCCGGGAACACGGGGAACGACCCGCAGGCGCCGGCGACGGTCACGCTCGTGACACACGACTCGTGGCTCGCCCCGCAGGAGGTCCTCGACGCGTTCGAGCGGCAGTCCGGGATCAAGATCTCCGTGCTCAAGCAGGGTGACGCGGGCGCGCTGACCAACAAACTGGTGCTGACCAAGGCGAATCCGATCGGCGACGTCGCGTACGGCATCGACTCGACGTTCGCCTCCCGCGCGCTCACCGAGGGCGTTTTCGAGCAGTACACCAGCCCGGAGGCGGATCGCGGACCGCAGCGCTACTCCGTCGACCCCGGGCACCGGCTCTCCGCGGTCGACCTCGGCGACGTCTGCGTCAACATCGACACCCGGTACTTCGTGGACAAGGGGATCCCGGAGCCGAAGTCGTTCGCGGATCTGGTCGACGCCAAGTACAAGGACCTGATGGTCGCCGAGAGCCCCGCGACGTCCTCGCCGGGGCTGGCGTTCCTGCTCGGCACCGTCGCCCAGTTCGGCGAGCAGGGCTGGCAGGCGTACTGGACGCAGCTGAAGGCCAACGGGCTCAAGACGGTCAGCGGCTGGGAAGAGGCCTACACCAAGGAATTCTCGGGTTCCTCCGGCAAGGGCCCGCGTCCGATCGTCGTCTCCTACGCCTCGTCGCCCGCCGCCGAGATCGGCGATGACGGCAAGCCGCGGACGAAGGCACTGCTGGACACCTGCTACCGCCAGGTCGAGTACGCGGGCGTGCTGGCGGGCGGCAAACAGGTCGAAAAGGCCCGCAAGGTCGTGGACTTCCTGCTGTCCCAGCAGTTCCAGGTGACCGTGGCGGGCAACATGTACGTGTACCCGGCCCGTCAGGGCGTCGAGCTCCCGCAGGGCTGGGCGCAGGCCGCGCCGCTGCCGCAGCAGCCGAAGACGCTCGAACCGGCCAAGATCCAGGCCGGGCGCGAGCAGTGGATCGCGCAGTGGCGCACGCTGTTGGAGGGCTAGGACGTGTTACCCGGACTGAGGTCGCCAGATCGCGCGACGACACGGGCGCGCGTCGCTCTTCGGCCGGAGGCCCCGGATTCGCGGAGACGGGCCGCTGACACGGCGGAGTGAGTGGCCTGCCAACGCCGCGGCCCGGCCGCGGGAATCCGAAAGCGCGCTTCGAGAGGCACAGGCTGAGCACCGGGCTGACCTTTCGTGGCGCCGGGCTGGCCGCACTCGCCGTGCTGCCGCTCGGTTTCCTCGTGGTGTTCTTCGCCTGGCCGGTCGCGGCGATCGTCGGCCGCGGCTTCGGTTCCGGCGGGGTCGGCACGGCCATCGGCGACCCGCTGACCTGGAAGCTCGCGGGGTTCACCGTGGCGAGCGCGGGGGTTTCGACGATCGTCGCGGTGCTCGCCGGCCTGCCGGTGGCGTTCCTGCTCGCGCGGGTGCGGCTGCCGGGGGTGTCGCTGGTGCGGACGCTCGTGCTGGTGCCGTTCGTGCTGCCGACCGTCGTGGTCGGCCTGGCGTTCCGCGCGCTCTGGCCCGACGGCGGGCTGCTGCCGCTGGTGCTGGCCAACGCCTTCTTCAACGTCGCCGTCGTCGCGCGCACGGTTTCCGGGCTGTGGAGCCACCTCGACCCGCGCACCGTGGACGCGGCGCGGGCACTCGGCGCGTCGCCGTGGCGTGCCTTCCGCTCGGTGACGCTGCCCGCGCTCGCGCCGGCCATCGCGTCGGCGGCGGCGGTGGTGTTCCTGTTCTGCGCCACCAGCTTCGGGGTCGTGCTCATTCTCGGCGGGGCGAAGTACCGCACCCTGGAGACCGAGATCTACCTGCGCACGGTCGAGTTGCTCGACCTCTCCGGCGCGGCCGCGTTGTCGCTGGTGCAGTTCGCCGCCGTCGTCGCGGCGCTCGTCGTCGGCGCGCTGGCGAGGCGGCGCCGGGAGAACGCGGCGCGGCTGCGTTCGCGGAGTGAGACCGCGCGGCGGCCCAGCGGCGGCGAGTGGTGGGCGGTCTCCGCGGGCCTCGCGGTGATCGCGCTCCTGATGACGCCGATCGTGGCGCTGCTCGTCGAGTCCGTGTCCACTTCGGACGGTTTCAGCCTCGCCGGGTACGAAGCGCTCGCCGGACAGGGCTCGCGTGGCGCGCTTCAGGTTTCGGGCTGGGACGCGGCGTCGATGTCGCTGCGGACGGCGTTCGACGCGACGACGCTCGCGATGATCGTCGGCGTGCTGGCCTCGGTCGTGCTGGTGGCGTTGCGTCGCACGCCGGGCAGGCTGGCGCGGGGGATGGGCGAGACGATGGACGCCGCGCTGATGCTTCCGCTGGGCGTGTCCGCGGTGACCGTCGGTTTCGGGTATCTCGTCACGCTCGACGCGTTGCCGGGCGATCTGCGGACGTCACCGCTGCTGGTCCCGCTCGCACAGGCCTTGGTGATCATCCCGCTGATCGTGCGGATGGTGCTGCCGGTGCTGCGCTCGGTCGACGTCCGGCTGCGACAGGCCGCGTCCACGCTCGGCGCGAGCCCCGGCCGGGTGTGGCGGGAGATCGATCTCCCGCTGACGGCGCGTTCGCTGGTCGCGGCGGCCGGTTTCGGTTACGTGGTCGCGCTCGGCGAGTTCGGCGCGACGAGCTTCCTTGCCAGGCCGGACGCGCCGACGCTGCCGGTCGCCGTCGCGACGCTGATCTCGCGGCCGGGGGAGCTGAACAACCAGATGGCCTACGCGGCCTGCGCGCTGCTCATGATCGTGACCGTGGTGGCGGTGGTGCTGATCGACCGGTTCGGCGCGGTCCGCGGGCAGAATTCGGTAGGGGAGTTCTAGTGTCGCTGTCGGTACGGGATCTGACCGTCCACTATGGATCTCATCCCGCGGTGAAGGACGCCGGGCTGGACATCGCCGACGGCGAGGTGCTGGCGCTGCTCGGCCCGTCCGGTTCGGGGAAGTCGACCCTGTTGCGCGCGATCACCGGGCTGGAGCCGCTGACGTCGGGAACCGTACGGTGGGACGGCGAGGACCTCGCCGGGGTTCCGGTGCACCGTCGGGGGTTCGGGCTGGTGTTCCAGGACGGGCAGCTGTTCCCGCACAAGGACGTCGCCGCGAACATCGCGTTCGGCCTAAGGATGCACGACGTCCCGCGCGTAGAGCACGCGGAGCGGGTCCGTGCGCTGCTCGACCTGGTCGGGCTCAGCGGTTACGAACGACGGAGGGTCACCGAGCTTTCCGGTGGGCAGGCGCAGCGGGTGGCCTTGGCCCGCGCGCTGGCGCCGGAGCCGCGGTTGCTGCTGCTGGACGAACCACTGTCCGGTTTGGACGCCGGACTGCGGGAACAGCTGGCGATCGATCTCGCGGCCCTGCTGCGGCGCAGCAAGATCACCGCGCTGCTGGTCACGCACGACCAGGAAGAGGCGTTCACACTCGCCGACCGCGTCGCCGTGCTCGACGACGGCGAGATCCGGCAGGAGGGCGCGGTGCGCCGCGTCTGGCGGCAGCCGGTGGACGAGGACGTGGCGCGGTTCCTCGGCGTGACCACGTTCGTCGACGGCGAGGCGTCCGGCGGTGTGGTGCGGACGCCGCTCGGTGAGGTCACGCTGCCCGACGTCGAGGACGGCGCGGTGCGGCTGGGGCTGCGGCCGCACGGGCTGCGGGTCTCCCCGGACGGCGTCGAGGGTGAGGTCACCGCCGTGGTGCACCGGCGGGAGCACGTACGGCTCGTGGTCGCGCCGGGCGGCGATCTGTCCACTGTGGACGCCGTCGCGCCGGTCACGGCCGACCTCCGCCCCGGCGACCGCGTCCGGCTCGCCCTTGACCCCGACGGCGTCGCCCGGCTTCCGCGATAGATCGGACGGCGTTCGGCACCGCGCCTCAGTCCGTGAAGGCCTCCTTGAGGGACCCAGAGTCCCTCAAGGAGGCCTTCACGGAACGAAAGGTCAGCCGTCCCGCGTGGTCAGGCGCGCGTAGGCGATCGAGAGCCCGATGGCGATGTAGCAGGCGGCGCGCAGCGCGCCTTCGCCGAGCATCACGGTGTCCAGCGGGTCCATCAGCACCGAAGCCGGTGCCTGCGACCAGTTCTCGTTGAGCAGGAACGGATGCAGCCACGAGACCGCGTCCAGGAACCCGAGGATGGTGAAGACGATCGTCCCGGCCAGCACCGAGGCGACGACCAGCATCGGATGTTCGGTGAACGCCGAGATCGCGAGCGCGACCGCGCCGACCGCCCACAGCTGCAGGATCACCCACGCGGCCACGAGCAGGATGCGGCCCAGCGCGTCCCACACGCTCAATGTCGAGCCGGTGAGGGTGAACATCGAGTCGGGGCCACTGAGGATCAGGCCGGTGACGAAACCGGAGAACGTCATGGCCAGTACGGCGATCGCCGAAACCGTCGCGACGCCGAACGCCTTGATCGCGAGCAGCCTGCCCCGGCCGACCGGCGCGATCAGCCAGCCGCGCAGCGTCCCGTGTGCCGCCTCGCCGGCGATCGCGTCCGCCCCGGCCATCGCCGAAGCGAGCGGGAGCAGCAGCGCCAGCGTCATGGTCAGTGCCGCGACCGGCAGGATGAAACCGTTGTTGACCGCGGAGGCCAGCAGCGCGCCGTCCTGCCCGCCGCTCGTTTCCGAAGCGTCGACGAGGGTCAGCGCGAGCCCGATGATCACCGGGATCAACGCGAGCAGGCCCAGCACGGCCAGCGTGCGCGGGCGCCGGAAGATCCAGCGGAGTTCGGCACGATACAGCCGGAGCAGGCCGACGCTGTCGTGGCCGGTCCGCGCCGCGGGTGCCGCGGCAAGAGCGTTGGTCACGATTCCCCCTCACCGTCTACAGTGGACTCCGGCTGGGTCAGCCTGGCGAACAGGTCCTCGAGCCCGGTGCGCGCCCTCGCCGCCTCGTGCACGGCCACCCCGGCCGTCACCAGGTGTCGCAACACGTCGGGAGCTTCGGTCGCGGTGAGATCGACACGGACGCCGTCCGGTGTGAGCCGGGCGCCGATCCTGTTCTCGCGCAACGTTTCCACCGCGAGTTCGGCGTCGGGCGTCCGCACCAGCAGCGCCGCGTTCCCCGACTCCAGCAGTTCCGCGAGCTCGCCTTGGGCGATCACGTTCCCCGACTGGAGCACCGCGACGTGCGTGCAGGTCGCCTCGACCTCGGCCAGCAGATGCGACGACACCAGCACGGTGACGCCGTCGGCGTGCAGTTCGCCGATGATCCGGCGGATCTCCCTGGTGCCCGCCGGGTCGAGGCCGTTGGTCGGCTCGTCGAGCACGACCATCCGCCTCGGCACGAGCAGCGCGCTCGCCAGCCCCATCCGCTGCTTCATCCCCAGCGAATACCCCTTGTAGCGACGGGTCGCGGCGTCGGTCAGCCCGACGCGCTCAAGCGCCGCGTCGACCGCGCCGGGGATACCGGCCGAGGCCAGCCTCGGTTCCGCCGCGGCCACGCGCAGCAGGTTCTCCCGCCCGGAAAGAAAAGGGTGGAAGCCCGGGCCTTCGACCAGCGCGCCGACGTCGGGCAGCGCGTGCGCCGCCTCGTCGGGCATCCGCTTGCCGAACAGTTCGACCTCGCCCTCGGTGGGCCGCACGAGACCGAGCAGCATCCGGATGGTCGTCGTCTTGCCCGATCCGTTGGGGCCGAGCATCCCCAGCACGGCGCCTTCGGGAACGTCGAGATCGACGTGGTCCACGGCCACCGTGCGGCCGTAGACCTTGCGCAGGCCCCTGGTGCGGGCCGCCATGGGTACCGCCGGAGCGGACGCCTCCCGAGAGGCGTCCGTCCCGGCTTCGAACGTGGTGGTCACTTCGCGGCCAAGGCCTCGAAGAGGACCTGCTCCGGCACCGCGCCGACGGCGTAGCGCCCGTCCTCGGTCAGCACGCCACTGCCGACCTTGGTGGTCAGCAACCAGCCGCTGCCCCAGGCGCCGCTGACCGGCTTGGCGAACCGCGAAAGCAGCGCCTTCGGGTCGACCTGACGGCCTTGCTCGTCCTTCGCGTCGCCGGCCTTCGCCAGCGCGTCGGCCGGGATCTTGCCGGTGATCGCGGTGTCCCAGCCGTCGCCGACGACCTTGACCTCGGACTTCGCCTGCTCGGCGAGCTCACGGTTCTTCGGGTCGACCTCGGCGGCCTTCTCGGTCACCTTCGCACCCTTCGGCGGGGTGAACTCGAAGTTCGACGCGGGCTGGTTCGCGAAGTTGATCTCGCTGAACGAAGCCTCGAACGCGGGCGAGGACGTGCCGTTGGCCAGCACCGTCAGGCGCAGCGGCATCCGGGTCTGCTCGTCGATCGCGACGCGGATCTCACGCAGGAGCGTCCGCTCGGTCGGCTTCGGGGTCAGCACCAGTTCGTACGCCGAACGGTTCGCCACGGACGACGTCCCGTCGACGGCGATCGTGCTGCTCTCGCGCACCTTGCCGAGCAGTTCCGAGGCGACCGTCGCCGGATCGACGGCCTTGCCGTCGACCTTGTTCTGGTGCTCCTTGGCCAGGTCGGCCGGGATGGTGATCTTGGTGGCGGAGTTGTCCTTGGAGTTGTACTCCCAGACGGTCTCACCGTTCTTGACGATGGTCTGCTGGCTCGAGCCCTCGGTGAGCGACACCTTGCTCTTGCCCGCGCCGTCCGTCGACACCTGCGCCGAGTCGATGCTGAGCGCCGACGCGCCGGGCAGCGTGCTGCCGACCTGCGGCAGGCCGAGGTCGTTGTTGACCTTGACCTTGCCGTCGAACGCCAACGGCTTCGCGTTCAGCGTCGACTGCACCAGCTCTTCGGCACTGATCTGCGGCAAGACGGGCGCGTCGCCCGCGGTGGCCGGCATCGCGACGACGGCGAGCCCGCCGACGCCGAGCGCCGTGCCCACCACCGCCGCGGCGATGGCCTTCCTCTTCGGATCCATGCTGTCTCTCCCTGTTTCCCCGAACCCCAGTGTGCTCGGGTCTTGGCGACAACGCTTCCCCGGAAACGCTGAGATACCACTCAGACTCCGCCGTCGGAGCTGAGATGGCGCTGAGAGGTCGCGCGTGAGCTGGTGAAAGCGTGAATGATGAGGGACGTGAAACCTCGAGTACTGGTGGTCGACGACGAGCCCGGCGTCCGCAAGGCGTTGCAGCGGGGACTGCGCGCCGAGGACATGGACGTGGTCACGGCGGCCGACGGGCCCAGCGGCCTGCGCCTGGCGCAGACGGGCTCCTTCGACGTCGTCCTGCTCGACATCATGCTCCCCGGTCTTTCCGGCTACCGCGTGCTCGAACGGCTGCGGGCGCTCGGCGTCACCACCCCGGTGCTGATGATTTCCGCGAAGGACGGCGAGGTCGACCAGGCGGACGGCCTCGACCTCGGCGCCGACGGTTACCTCGTGAAGCCGTTCTCGTTCGTCGTCCTGGTCGCGCAGGTGCGCGCGGTGCTGCGGCGGGCGACACCGGACGCGATCCGCGGGCCGCTGCGGATCGGCGCCCTCGAAGTCGACCGGAGCCTGCGGCAGGTCCGCTACGACGGCATCGAAGTGGCGTTCAGCCCGCGCGAGTTCGCGCTCCTGGAGGTGTTGGCGGGCAGGGCGGGGACGGTGGTCACGAAGGACGAGCTGCTGCGCGCCGTCTGGGGTGACGAACAGGCAGCGACCCGCAACGTCGTCGAGGTCTACGTCGGTTACGTGCGCCGCAAACTCGACGCGGTCGGCGCGGGCGCGCTGGTCCGGACCGTGCGCGGGCACGGCTACCTGGCTTCGGACGCGCAGCTCGACGAAGTGATCGCCCCGGCGGGACAGGGGTGATCGGCTCGCCGTCTTGGTGGCGCCGCCGTTCGCTCCAGGTCCGGATCACCCTGCTCGCGGCCGCCGTCACGCTCGGTTTCCTGCTCGGGCTGGCGGCTGTCGCCGGCGACAACCTCCAGCCGCTGCTCATCGGCTCGGTCGACGACGAACTGAGCGCCCAGCTGAACGCCGCGAAGGCCGACGTCGCCGCGGGACGGACGCCGTCGGGGTCGGCGGTCGCCGTACGGGTCCTCGACACCGGAGGCGGCCCGGTGGACGGCCTGCCGCCCGCGGACCTCGGCCCCTCGGAGGTCCGCGCGCTGAAGGCGGGCGAACCGGTCACGACCGGCGGCGAGCACAGCTGGCGCTGGGCGGGCACCGTGGTCACCGCGCCCGACGGGCAGCAACGCCTTGTCGTCGCGGGCGCGGGTCTGGTCGGCTTCGCGACCGCGGTGCACTCCGGCGGGCTGTGGCTGTTCGTGGTCGCGTCCGTCGGCGCGGTGGGCGCCGGGATCGCGACGTGGCTGCTGGTGCGGTTCGCGCTGCGCCCGGTGGCCAGGATGCGTGGCTCGGTGCGGGCGCTCCCGCCGGGCGCGCGGCTGCCGCTCCCGGACTCGCACGACGAGCTCCGCGCGCTCGCCGAGGAGTTCAACGCCCTGCTGGCCAGACAGGAGGAGGGCGCCGAACGGCTGCGGCGGTTCACCGGCGACGCCGCGCACGAGCTCCGTTCGCCGGTCGCGTCGATCCGCGTGCAGGCCGAGGTCGCCGTCACCAATCCCGATCCCGAACTCGCCCAGGAGACGCTCTCCGACGTCCTCGAAGAGGCCGAACGGCTTTCCGCGCTGCTCGACGGGCTGCTGGCGCTGGCGAGGTCGGACGCGGGGGAGGTCCCGCCCGCGGAACCGGTCGAGCTGGTGAGCGAGGTCCGCGCGGCGGTCGCGCGGATGCCCGCCGACGCGCCCGAAATCCGGGTGAGCGGCACGGTCGGGAGCGCTTGGGCGCAGGCGACGCACGCCGAGGTCGAACTGGTGCTGAGCAACCTGCTGCGCAACGCCTGCCGCTACGCGCGCGGGCAGATCGTGGTGTCGGTGCTCGCGGCGCGGTCCACCGTGCGGGTCGTGGTCGACGACGACGGGCCGGGTATCGCGCCGGAACATCGGGAGCGGGTCTTCGACCGGTTCTATCGCGTCTCCGATTCGCGGGCGCGGTCCTCCGGCGGCACCGGGCTCGGGCTGGCGATGGTCGCGGAGGCCGTCCGGCGGCGTGGGGGCCGGGTGCGCGTCGGCGAATCACCCGATGGCGGGGCGCGGTTCCAGATCGTCTGGCAGGCGGCACGGCCTCATTAGGGTGTGCCGTGTGGTGATCGTGGGTGCCGCCATCGTGCGGAACGGACAGGTGCTGGCGCAGCAGCGGGCTTGGCCCGCCGACCACGCCGGGCAATGGGAGCTGCCGGGCGGACGGGTCGAGGACGGCGAAAGCGACGAAGCCGCCTTGGCGCGGGAATGCCTGGAGGAGCTCGACGTCGCCGTGACGGTCGCGGGCCGGGTCGGCGATGACGTTCCGCTCCCGAACGGGAAGGTCCTGCGGATCTACGCGGCTTCGCTGGTCAGCGCGGGGGACGAGCCGCGGGCGGTGGAGCACAAGGACGTCCGGTGGGTGTCCTCGGCGGAGCTTTCCGGTCTCGACTGGCTGCCCGCAGACCGCGTCCTCCTGCCCGCCCTGCACGCCTTGCTCTCAAGTCCGTGAAGGCATCCTTCCCTGGTCGTGAGTGGCAAGTGTCGTTCTAACGACACTTGCCACTCACGACCCCTTCACGGACCTTCAGCCGGCGCCGATGAGCCGCAGCGCGGACTGCAACCGGTGCTCACCCCGCTCCGCGGCCCGGACGGCGCCCGCCTTGCGCACCCGCTCCAGCTCGCCGGGGTCGGCCAGCAGCGCCAGCGCGCGCTCCCGGACCGGCCGCAGCTCCTCGATGAGAGCCTCGGCGACGGCCTCCTTGACCTGGCCGTAGGAGTCGAACCGGTCCGCGAGGACCTCGGGTTTCTCCTTGACGCACGCCGCGAGGATGTCCAGCAGGTTCGCCATCCCCGGCCGGGTTTCCGGCGCGTAGGCCGGTTTCGACCCGCCATCGGTCTTCGCGCGTTTGACCTTCCGCCTGACGTGGTCGGCCTCGTCGAGCACGAAGATCACCCCGGCCTCCTCCCGCGTCGACTTCGACATCTTCCGCGTCGGCTCGGCGAGGTCCATGACCCGCGCCCCGGCGGGCGGCAGCACCGCCTTCGGCATGGTGAACACGTCGCCGTAGGTGGAGTTGAACCGCTTCGCGAGCGTTCGCGCCAGCTCGACGTGCTGCCGCTGGTCCTCGCCGACCGGGACCTCGTCCGCGCCCTGCAGCAGGATGTCCGCCGCCATCAGCACCGGATACGTCAGCAGGGACAGCCGGACCCCGGCCTGTCCCTTCGACTTCTCCTTGAACTGGATCATCCTGGCGGCCTCGCCGTAGTTGCAGGTGCACTCGAGGACCCAGTTGAGGGCGCCCAGCTCGCGGGCCAGGTCGGATTGCACGAACACGCGGTCCGGCTCGATCCCGGCCGCGATCAGCACGGCCAGCTGCTCGGACGCCATCGAGCGCAGTTTCGCCGGATTGTGCGAGTTCGTCATCGCGTGCAGGTCGGAGACGAAGTACAGGTCGTCCGGCCCGCCCTCGTCCGCCCAGCGCCGAATGGCCCCAAGGTGGTTCCCGACGTGGACGTGGCCGGACGGGGTGATCCCGGACAACCTGATCATCTGCCTTCTTCCTCTCGGATTCGGGCCGCCCCAGGGTCCGGGCACGAAAAAGGCCGCCCGGTGGGGCGGCCTGGTGGTGCGCTCGTCTGGTTCAGCGCAGGACTTCGGGGCCGCCGGAGGGCGGCCACCACTGGGCGTTCTGCGTGCGCATGCCGACGATCCTACCCACCCCGTGCAAGCAGCCCTCGAACCATCGCATCCAGAGGACTACATGCGGAGTGAAAAGAACGGGAGAGTCACTCATTACGGGCACGTAGCGTCAACACTTCATATCGGCCGGCGCAGTACGCCTGTCACATTGGGGATCCGGGTCTACCGTCTTCTCATGTTCGTCGTGTTGCTGACCTACACCGCCCCTATCGAAGAAATCGACTATGTGCTCCCGGATCACGCCGAATGGCTGACCAAACAGTACGAGCACGGCAATTTCCTCGCCTCCGGCAGGCGCAACCCGCGCATCGGCGGCGTCATCATCACCAGGCCCATGGCCAGGGGAAAGCTGGACGCGATCCTCGCGACCGACCCCTTCTCGATCAAGCACATGGCCGCCTACGAGGTGATCGAGTTCTCCCCGACCCGGACCGCTCCGGAACTGCGGGCGATCAACGAGGCGGTGGTGCACTGAGGACGATCCGCTAAGCCGCTTTCGCGATCTTCGTCTTCGCCTTTTTCAGGGCGAGGACGGGGCATTTGCCGCACCGCGACTTCGACCTGCAGCATTTCTTCTTGACCTTGCCGGACTTCATCCACTTGCGCACGAGTTTGTGCGGATCGTCGGGTAGCTTCTTGCCCACTCGCACTCCTCGTCGGACGGCGTCGGCGACACGCCCACGTTAGGTGAGGCTAACCGATCTTGGGGCGTGGGGGTGCTCACAGTTCGGCTACAGGTACCCTGGTGTGGTCCGCGTATGGCCAAAGTCGGCCGACGTTACCCGATCGCGTCAACGAGCAACTCGATCGAGCCACTCGTGAGCACTCGGGGCGGCGCGGGCACCACACCCGAACTTGAAACCTTTGGAGCCTTCGCGTGCCCGCAGCCAGCGCCACCGCAGTCGATGCCGGCCGCTCGTCCGGCAAGACCCGGCCCGACCTGCGCAACGTCGCCATCGTCGCACACGTCGACCATGGCAAGACGACCCTCGTCGACGCGATGCTCCGGCAGTCCGGAGCCTTCGAGGAACGCGCCGAACTCGTCGACCGCGTGATGGACTCCGGGGAGCTCGAACGCGAAAAGGGCATCACGATCCTCGCGAAGAACACCTCCATCCACCGCGAGACCGAGAACGGCCCGGTGACGATCAACGTCATCGACACCCCCGGCCACGCGGACTTCGGTGGCGAGGTCGAGCGCGGGCTGGCCATGGTCGACGGCGTCGTCCTGCTGGTGGACGCCAGCGAGGGGCCGCTGCCGCAGACCCGGTTCGTGCTGCGCAAGACCCTCGAGGCCGGTCTTCCGGTGATCCTCGTGGTCAACAAGACCGACCGCCCCGACGCCCGGATCTCCGAGGTCGTCGAGGAGACCCACGACCTCCTGCTCGACCTAGCCGGTGACATCGAGGACGCCGACCTCGACGCGATCCTCGACCTCCCGGTCGTCTTCGCCTCCGCCCGTGCGGGCAAGGCGAGCCTCGAGCAGCCCGCCGACGGCGCGGTGCCCGGGAGCGAGAACCTCGACCCGCTGTTCGAGACCCTGATGCGTCACGTGCCGCCGCCCTTCGCCGACCGCGAAGGCCCGCTGCGCGCGCTGGTCACCAACCTCGACGCGTCGAACTTCCTCGGCCGGATCGCGCTGATCCGTATCCACTCCGGCAACCTGCGCAAGGGCCAGACCGTGGCCTGGATGCGCGAGGACGGCACCATCCAGAACGTCCGCATCTCCGAACTGCTGGTCACCGAGGCGCTCACCCGCGTCCCGGCGACCGAGGCCAGCGCGGGCGAACTGGTCGCCATCGCCGGCATCCCGGAGATCACCATCGGCGACACCCTCGCCGACGTCGAGAACCCCGAGGCGCTGCCCCGGATCGCCGTCGACGAGCCCGCCATCTCGATGACCATCGGTGTCAACACCTCACCGCTGGCCGGCCGCAGTGGTGGCGACAAGGTCACCGCGCGCCTGGTCAAGGCCCGGCTGGACCAGGAGCTGATCGGTAACGTCAGCATCAAGGTGCTGCCGACCGAGCGCCCCGACACCTGGGAGGTCCAGGGCCGTGGCGAGCTGGCGCTGGCGATCCTCGTCGAGCAGATGCGCCGCGAGGGCTTCGAGCTGACCGTCGGCAAGCCGCAGGTGGTCACCAAGATGATCGACGGCAAGCTGCACGAGCCGTTCGAGCGTCTGTCGATCGACGCCCCGGAGGAGCACCTCGGCGGCATCACGCAGCTGCTGGCCGCCCGCAAGGGCCGCATGGAGCACATGGGCGGGCACGGCTCCGGCCGCATCAAGCTCGACTACGTCCTCCCGGCGCGCGGCCTGATCGGCTTCCGCACCGACTTCCTCACCGAGACCCGCGGCACCGGTATCGCGAACCACGTGTTCGAGGGGTACTTCCCGTGGGCGGGCGAGATCCGCACCCGTCACTCCGGTTCGCTGGTCGCCGACCGCTCGGGCCCCATCACCGCGTACGCGATGATCCAGCTCGCCGACCGCGGCACCTTCTTCGTGGAGCCGGGCGCCGAGGTGTACGAGGGCATGGTCGTCGGCGAGAACCCGCGCGCCGAGGACCTCGACATCAACATCACCAAGGAGAAGAAGCTGACCAACATGCGTCAGTCCTCCGCCGACGTGATGGAGACGCTGGCCCGCCCGCGCAAGATGGGCCTGGAAGAGGCGCTGGAGTTCTGCTCCGTCGACGAGTGCGTCGAGGTCGCTCCCGACGTCGTCCGGATCCGCAAGGTCACGCTGGACGTCAACCAGCGCGCCAAGGAGCGCAACAAGATGAAGAACCGCGGCTGAGCTAGTCTCCGCGCCGGAGGGCGTCTGCTCACTCACCGTGAGTAGACGCCCTCCGGCTTTTTCGGCCCCGAACGCGGTCACGCACCGTATTCGGTCGGGCGTTCCCGGTTAAAGAAAGGTCCTTTCCCGACAATTTCGCCGGAAAGCCGAGCTCCTTTTCGGACGGTGTTCACATCACCGGAACGGACCGATGCGCCGGTGAAGTGAACCCGGCCGAGAACGCGGATCCGGACCGGCGCGAAACAAAAGAACCCGAATGCGTCCGGATAGGACTCGAGTTCGCGATCGTTTCGGTCATCAATCGTGCGGTGGTGAACATTCCGGCGAGGCGTTCCGGAATGTTCCGGGTTTGCGGAACCCATTGCCGGAGGACCGCGATCCGGCGCGGACGAAATGCTTCGGCCCGGACAGGAACCTTCGGGGCCTCCCGGACGTCCACCGGAGGAGGCGGCGGCCGGTCGGGCGACGACCGGGCCGATATGGGAATCTCGCTGCCGAGGCCATGCCCGGCGTGATAGCTCTATGGCGACGGGGCGAGGGACAAAGCAGGAGGATCCAGGCGTGCGGGTAGTGAACACAGCGGCACCCATGCTGGCGTGCGCGGCCGTGCTCCTCGCCGCCTGCAGCAACACCCCACCGCCGCCGGTGGTCAGCTCCTCGGCCTCCCCGGTGAGCACGTCGACCACGAAGACGCCTTCACAGGTCGTCGTGGGTGTGGACGACGTCCTCGGCGGCTACAACCCGCACAACCTCGCCGACGCCTCCCAGGTGACGTCGGCGCTCTCGCAACTGCTGCTCCCGTCGGTGTTCCGCCCCAAGGACGACGGCAGTTTCGAGCTGGACAAGAACCTCATGAAGTCCGCCGAGGTCGTGTCACAGCAGCCGTTCACGGTCGCGTACACGATCCGCCCGGACGCCTCGTGGTCCGACAGCGCGCCGATCGCCGCCGAGGACTTCGCGTACCTCCGCGAGGCCATGCGCGACCAGCCTGGCGTCATCGGCGCCGCGGGCTACCGGCTGATCTCGGACATCCAGTCGCGTGAAGGCGGCAAGCGGGTCGAGGTCACCTTCGCCAAGCCGTACCCGGGTTGGCAGACGCTCTTCAACAACCTCCTGCCCGCCCACCTGCTCAAGGACGCCCCGAACGGGTGGCAGGGCGCGCTGGCGACGACGTTCCCGGCCGTCGCCGGGCCGTACTCGATCAAGGGCCTCGACACCGCACGCGGAGAGGTCACTCTGGAGCGCAACGAGCGCTATTGGGAGAAACCCTCCGCCCTCGACCGGATCGTGCTCCGTGCGGCCGATCAGGACGGCACACTGGCCGCCCTGCGCAGCGGCAACGACCAGTTCGCGATGACCAGGACCGACGGCACCGGCCTCAAACGGCTCGGCGAACTCGGCTCCGCCGTCCAGCTGCACACGGTCGCCCGCCCCACGGTCGCGCAGATCCTCCTGCGGCCGGTGAGTTCGACGCTGTCGGATCCGAAGGTGCGCGAAGGCGTCACCGCGCTGATCGACCGCGGCAAGCTGATCACCGAGGCGACCGACGGCGGCCCGTCGGACAAGCTCCGCGCCGACGCCCAGGTCCGCGTCCCCTCGGCCCCCGGTTTCCAGCCGACGATCCCGGCACCGGGACCGCCGTCGGCGGCCGATCCGGCCAAGGGCGAGGAACTGCTCAAATCCGCCGGATACACCAAGGAAGCCGGAACCTGGCGCAAGAACGGGAAGAACCTTTCTCTGGTCGTGGCCTCGCCCGCCAAACAGGAGCCGTACGCGACGATCGCCAAGGAGCTGACGGCGCAACTGGTGGCCGCGGGGATCGAGGTCAACGCGATCGCGCCACAGCCGAGGGAGCTGTTCTCGACGCTGCTGGCCATGCCGGTGCTCAACGGGATCCAGCAGACGACCCCGGAGGGCGCGGGCAACGTCGGCATCGACATCGCGGTGATCGGCCAGGTCAAGGGGGGTGCGGACGTCGCTTCGGCGCTGGCGTCCACCTTCGGCTGCCGTCCCGATCAGCTCACCGACAAGACCAAGGCCGTCGTCCCCGGCAACCCGCTGGGCTTCTGCGACCCGGCCCTGCAGCCGTCGATCGACGCCGCGCTGACCGGCGCCACCCCGGCCGCCGACGCGCTTTCGGCCCTGGAACCGGAATTGTGGCGTCGGAATGTTGCCATTCCGTTGTTCCAGCTGGCCGATACCCTCGCCATCGGCTCCGGTATTTCCGGGGTAACCGCAGGTCCTCCTATGGTGGGCCCTTTCGGGTCCGCGGTGAACTGGACGCGGGGTCCGAAGTAGCCGTTTCGAGTCCGAGTCCGACCCTGGAGGGTGACCTTTCCCGGCACGTTCGAGTGGCGGACTGATTCCTCAAGGTAACCACTGTATTTCTCGAAGTCAGCCGCAAGTTACCCTTTGGTCACGATCCCCCCGTAACTGGTGACTGTTCGTGCATTTCCTTTCTAGCGTGCACCCGCAGTGCGCCAAATGAGTGTTGCTTGGCGTGTCATAGGCTCCGGGCCATCTCACCGGAGCGGTGTGGGGTCCTGTTCCGATCTCAGGAACCCAGTGCTAGGAGGGCACACTTCATGAGGAAGTCCAAGGCAGTCTCCGCCTGGTCGCTGGTCGCGGCCTCCGCGCTTGTGCTGAGCGCATGCAGCGGTGGCGACAGCGGCAGTTCCGACCAGAACGGGTCGTCGACCGACATCAAGAGCATGGCGGTCGGCAAGGCGCAGAACGGCGAAAACTTCAAGCTCGCGGACACCCCGGGGTACGAAGGCACCGTCACGGTGGGCATCGACGACGGGTACTCGGGCTACAACAACGACACGCCGGACACCAACTCGTCGTACAACACCTACATCTTGACTGCTGTGCTCGCCGGCGCCGATGTGCTCGACGGCAACAACAAGGTGCTGCTGAACAACGACGTGTTCGACTCCTGGGAGGTCACCTCCAAGGAGCCGCAGACCGTCGTCTACAAGATCAAGCCGAACGTCAAGTGGTCCGACAACCAGCCGTTCGACTGTGACGACATGTACCTGTCGTGGCTGGCGCACAGCGGCAAGGCGAAGACCGCGGACGGCAAGCAGGCCTTCCTCGCCGCTTCGACCACCGGCTACTCGCTGATCAACGAGGCGACCTGCAAGGACGACCTGACCTTCGAGACCAAGTACACCGAGCCGTACCTGGACTACAAGGGTCTGTTCAACTCGACGGCGATCATGCCCGCGCACATCGTCGAGAAGAACGCCGGCATCGAGGACATCACCAAGCTGGCGCCGACCGGCGACGCGGCCCAGCTGACGAAGGCCGGCGACTTCTGGACGAACAAGTTCAAGGGCTTCGACGCGGCGAACATGCCGGCCTCCGGCCCGTACAAGATCACCGCGTTCGACGCCAACCAGAAGGCCGTCACGCTGGAGAAGAACCCGCTCTGGATCGGTGGCAAGGGTGGCCCCTCGAAGATCGTCGTGAGGGCGATGGAGGACACCAAGGCCATGGCGACCGCGCTGCAGAACGGTGAGATCGACGTCGCGGCGTCGACCCAGCCGGACGCCACCGCGGCGAACACCCTCAAGAGCCTCTCGGCTCAGGGCGTGACCTACGGTTCGGGTTCGCAGCTGACCTTCGAGCACTTCGACCTGAACTACACCAAGATCTTCAAGGACAAGTCGCTGCGCAAGGCGTTCTTCGAGGTGGTCAACCGCCAGGAGATCACCGACAAGCTGCTCAAGGAAGTCCAGGCCGACGCGACCCCGCTGAACAGCATCGTGTTCATGCCGGGTGAGCAGGGCTTCAAGGACCTGTACAGCAGCAAGGCCGGTCTGGGCGCCGAGGCCGCGGCCAAGACGCTGACCGACGCCGGCTGGGTCAAGGGTGCCGACGGCATCTTCGCCAAGGACGGCAAGCGCGCGTCGTTCAAGATCTCGCACAACCAGAACGCCCGTCGTACGCAGACCGTCGAGATCGTCATCTCGCAGGCCAAGCTCGCCGGTATCGAGATCACCGACGAAACGGACGCCAACTTCCTGAAGGGTGGCCGTCTCGCGGCCGGCGACTACGAAGTCGCGCTCTTCGGCTGGTCCGCCGCTCCGTTCAAGGCCGAGCAGAAGTCGATCTACATCACCCGGGTCGACGACAGCAGCCAGAACTACCAGGGCCTGTCCAACCCGGTGATCGACTCGTCGTTCGAGGCGGCCGTCAAGGCCACCGACGAGGCCGTCCAGCTGGAGAACTACCAGAAGGCCGACCAGGCGATCGCGGACGAGTACGCGACGCTGCCGCTGTTCCAGACCCCGTCCATGTGGGCGTTCAAGGGCATCGACCGCACTTACATGCAGTCGTACAACGGTGTCCTGTGGAACGTCGGCGAGTGGGAGCAGAAGAAGTAGGGTGTAACCCCGCTTTTTCTCACCATTCGCTTACGCGATCCTGGTGGTACGGGGCCCGGCCACAAGCCGGGCCCCGTACCCGCCGGAAGTAGCTGTTGGCCGTAGGGTTACCGCCACTACGGTGGGCAACCGGGCAGCGGTCCAGTACTTCGGCGGCCAGGCCCGGATGAGGAGCAGTTCGTTGAACCTGGTGATCTACATTCTTCGCCGTCTGGCGATATCGATTCCCGTCCTGCTGGTCGGGACTTTTCTGTGTTTCATCATGGTCGCCGGCACCGGCGACCCGATGGGTGAGCTCAGAAGCAATCCGGCCATGAGCAAGGAGACCTTGGACCAGGTCGCCAGTCAGCTCGGCCTGGACAAGAACATCGTGCTTCGCTACTTCGACTGGCTTGGCAGCTTCGTGACCGGGGACTGGGGCATTTCGATCGCCCAGGGCAACGCGTTGGCCCCCGTGTTCCCGAAGGTCATGGCCGCGTTCGAGGTCACCGCCAAGCTCGTCGTCGGCGCGGAACTGCTCGCGCTGGTCCTCGGCGTGCTCGTCGGTGTCGTGGCCGCGGTCAAGCAGTACTCGATCATCGACTACATCGCCACGACGCTGGCGTTCCTGCTGTTCTCGATGCCGATCTTCTGCGTCGCGATCGTGCTGAAGGGCTACGCGATCGAGTTCAACGGCTGGGTCCGCGATCTGGGCCTGTCGGACGTTCTCGGCAACCCGTGGATCCGCACCACCAGCCCGGAATCCCTGAACTTCGACGGTCCCGGCGGGTTCGTCGCCAGTTACGTGGGCGCCTACCTGCTGCCGACGCTGTCCATCATGGCGATCAGCTTCGCCGCGTACAGCCGGTTCCAGCGGGCCTCGATGCTGGAGACACTGAACGCCGACTACGTCCGGACCGCGCGGGCCAAGGGCCTCGCCGGCGGACGGGTCATCTTCCGGCACGCGTTCCGGAACGCCCTGATCCCGGTGACCACGTTGTTCTCCGTCAACTTCGGTGCCGTGCTCTCGGGCGCGATCATCACCGAGACGGTGTTCAACTGGCACGGCATGGGCACGCTGCTCGTCGAAGCCGTCACCAAGAGCGATCCGCAGGTGATGATGGGCTGGCTCGTGGTCATCGCCACCAGCATCATCGTCGCCAACCTGATCGCCGACCTCATGTACGGCATCCTGGACCCGAGGATTCGCGTTGGCTGACTTGAACTCCCTCATCGCGGCGGATTCCGCCGAAGGCAAGCTCGCTCCCGAAGCGCTGCCGGAGCCGCGCAGTCAGGGCAAGCTGGTCCTGCGCAAGTTCCTGCGGCACAAGCTGGCGATGATCTGCACGGCGATCCTGCTGCTCCTCGTGCTGACCGTGCTGATCATGCCGATCTTCTGGCCGTACGACTACGAAGACAGCTCCTTCCCGTCCTTCGCCAAACCCAGCGGGGACTACCCGCTCGGGACGACGCAGGTCGGCAAGGAAATGGTGTCGCAGATCCTGCGCGGGACCCAGTACTCGCTCCTGATCGCGCTCATCGTGTCGATCGTCGCCACCACCATCGGCACCATTTTCGGGGCCATGGCGGGATATCTGCGAGGGTTCACCGATTCGGCGATCTCGCGCGTGACGGACCTGTTCCTGATCGTCCCGCAGATCGCGGCCGCGGCGATCCTGGCGAAGGTGTTCGGCGGAGGTGCCTGGTACATCGTCGCGATGGTGCTGGCGGCCTTCGGCTGGATGCCGATCGCCCGTATCGCCAGGGCCGAGGCGATGTCGTTGTCCCAGCGCGAATTCGTGGACGCGTCACGCGCATCCGGTGCCGGGACGTTCCACATCGTGTTCAAGCACCTGGTGCCGAACATGGTCGGTCTCATCACCGTCAACGCGACCCTCGCGGTCGCGCAGGCGGTGCTGATCGAGGCCGCGCTGTCGTTCATCGGGTTGGGCGTGCAATTGCCCGACACGTCGCTCGGCCGCGTCATCCTCGAGAACTACGCCCAGCTGCAGAACCGGCCGGCGTTGTTCTTCGGCCCGTTCATCGTGCTGGTGCTGATCTCGCTGACGATCAACTTCATCGGTGACGGCCTGCGGGACGCTTTCGACCCGCGCCAGCGCCGCATGAAGGCGTAAGGCCCTCTTTAGCGCGTGAAGGCCCCCTTCCTCGGCTCAGCCGAGGGAAGGGGGCCTTCACGCGCTTCGGGAGCCGTATCTCGCGCGTGATTGAAGCCGTAACTCGCGTGTGCGGCGCAGACACGCGAGTTACGCCTTCAATCACGCGAGATACGCCTCCAGACACGCGAGTGTCGTCCAGATACACGAAGGCCCCCTTCACTGCGTCTAGCGCAATGAAGGGGGCCTTCGTGTACTGCCAGAGGTCAGTCGGCCACCGGGGCCAGCTTGCCCGCCTGCCAGGCCGCACGCCGTTCGGCCTGCAGCACCGGGTCCGCGACCGGAGCGGCCGACAGCAGGCGACGGGTGTAGTCCTCACGCGGCGAGTGCAGCACCTGGTCACGCGTGCCGACCTCGACCAGCTTGCCGTACTGCATCACCGCGACGCGGTCGGCCAGCAGGTCGACGACGGCGAGGTCGTGGCTGATGAACAGGCAGGCGAACTGCAGCGAGCGCTGCAGGTCGAGGAACAGGTCCAGCACGCGGGCCTGCACCGAGACGTCCAGCGCCGAGGTCGGCTCGTCCGCGATCAGCAGCGCCGGGTCGAGCGAGAGCGCCCGCGCGATGGCGACGCGCTGGCGCTGGCCGCCGGACAGCTCGTGCGGGTACCGGTTGCGGTAGTGGCCGCCGAGCTCGACCTTGTCCAAAAGGGACGCCACGCGCTCGTTCAGGGCCTTGCCCTGCAGGAACTTGTGCAGCACCATCGGCTCGGCGATCGATTCGCCGATGGTCATCTTCGGGTCCAGCGTGGACGCCGGGTCCTGGAACACGATCGAGAAGTAGCGGCGCAGCGGGCGCAGCTCCTTGTTCGACATGTTCGTGATGTCCTTGCCCGCGATCGACACGGTGCCCGCGGTCGGGGTCAGCAGGCGGATCGCGCAGCGGCCGACCGTCGACTTGCCGGAACCGGACTCGCCGACCAGGCCGACGATCTCGCCCTTGGCGATGCTCAGCGAGACGTCGTCCACCGCGCGGTTCTTCGCCTGGCCGCGGCGGCCCGGGTACTCCAGCACGAGGTTCTTGATCTCGAGCGCCGGGGCGTCCGCCTCGATCACGGCCTCCAGCTCGGCGTCGGCGAGCCGGATCTCTTCGGCGATCTTCGAGGCCTCGTCGCTGTCGGCGTCGATGCCGGAGTCGTCGAGCAGGCGGCGTCCTTCGGGGCGCTGGCCGAGCACGGGGACGGCGGCGAGGAGCTTGCGGGTGTACTCCACCTGCGGCGACGCGAACAGGTCGCGCACCGGCGCCTGCTCGACGATGTTGCCCTGGTACATCACGACCACGCGGTCGGCGAGATCGGCGACGACGCCCATGTCGTGCGTGATCAGCACGATCGCGGTGTTGAGGGTGTCGCGCAGCTTGCGCAGCAGGCCGAGGATCTCCGCCTGCACGGTGACGTCGAGGGCCGTGGTCGGCTCGTCGGCGATGATCACCTTCGGGTCGCACGAGATCGCCATCGCGATGACGACACGCTGCCGCAGACCGCCGGAGAGCTGGTGCGGGTACTGCTTGAAGCGCAGCGGCGGGTTCGGGATGCCGACCATCTCGAGCAGCTCGATGGCGCGCTTGTCGGCGGCTTCCTTCGAGATGTCCTGGTGCGAGCGGAGCGCCTCACGCAGCTGCCAGCCGACGGTGTAGACCGGGTTCAGCGCGGTCATCGGCTCCTGGAAGATCATCGCGACCTGGTTGCCGCGGATCTTCTGGAGGTCCTTCTCCTTGAGGTCGGCCAGGTTGCGGTCGCCGAGGCGAAGCTCGCCGGCGATCCGGCTCGTCTTCGGGAGCAGCCCGAGCACCGACATCGAGGTCACCGACTTGCCGGAACCGGACTCACCGACCACCGCGACGATCTCGCCGGGCTTGACGTCGAATCCGATGCCCTTGACGGCGTCGACCACGCCGTCGTCGGTCGGGAACGAGACGCTCAGGTCGGAGATGGACAGAACCGAACCCGACACGCCGCCGAGGTCCGACGATGCTGCTTCAGTGCTCACCAAGATGCCCTTCGTGGGGGTACATATGGTCACGGCGCATCGGCCATGCCCTACTAATGCGTCCTCGGCGGTAAAGCATGCCTCGGACGTGCGCGAGGATAACCGAGAGTCGCCCGACTAAGGTCGGTGCTCTCCGGCTTCCGTTCCCGACACCCTATAAAGGAAAGCGCGCCGTGTTCGAATTAGTCTTCAAGCCGTGATCTCCGACCGGCCCAAATTGCTCCTCGTGCACGCCCATCCGGACGACGAGAGCATCACCACCGGCGGCACCATCGCGCGCTACGCGACGGAAGGCGCCGAAGTGACCGTCGTCACGTGCACTCTCGGTGAGGAAGGCGAGATCATCCCGCCGTCCCTCGGCGGGCTCGGTTCGTGGGCTTCCGATCAACTCGGCGGCTACCGCGCCGGCGAGCTGGCGTCGGCCTGCGCGGCGCTGGGTGTCTCCCGGCACCGGTATCTCGGCGGCATCGGCCGCTGGCGTGACTCGGGGATGGCCGGAACGCCGTCCGCGGCCCATCCGCGCGCGTTTTCCGGCGGTGACCTCGACGAGCAGGCGGCTCAGCTCGCGGAGATCCTGGACGAGGTCCGGCCCCAGGTCGTCGTCACGTACGACGCTTTCGGGGGTTACGGGCATCCCGACCACATCCGTGCGCACGAGGTCACCATGGCCGCGGCGCCGAAGGCCGAGTCGGTCGAGCGGGTCTTCCACACCGTTTCTTCCCGCGACGCGGTCGCGGCCGGGCTCGCCGCGCTGCGCGGACGCTCGTCGTTCCGGGTCCCGGAAGACGGCGAACTGCCGGTGACGCCGGACGAGACCATCACGACCGTCCTCGACGTCGGCCCGTACATCGCGGCGAAGGCCGCCGCACTGCGGGCGCACGAGACCCAGGTCAGCGTGCCC
>NZ_QHHW01000057.1:0-89239 GCF_003947325.1 Amycolatopsis sp. WAC 01375 | reverse complement strand
GGCCCAGGTGGTCCCCGACGGCACGGGCGGACGCGGCCGAGTATGACCCGGTACGAGGCCGATCCGCCCGCACCGCCAGGAACCACCTGGATCACGAAGCCCATCGAACAGACTCACCGGACACGGCCTAGCCCCCCGGTCGCAATTCGGCACCTGGTTGCGGTGGTTCGAAGGCGAACCAGCGCAACCAGGTGCCGAATTGCGAGGGTGGAGACGCGTCAGGAGGCGGCGGAAGCCCGCCGGAAGGTGTTGTGCAGCACGGCGAGCAGCGCGTCACGGACCGAGAGCCGTTGCCTCGCGTCGAAGGTGATCAGCGGGACGTCCTCGCCCACCGCGAGTGCCCAGCGCACGTCTTCGAGGTCGTGCTTGAGGGAGCCGTCGAAGACGTTCACCCCGACCACGAACGGCAGCCCGGCCTTCTCGAAGTAGTCGACGGCCGGATAGCAGTCGTCGAGACGGCGGGTGTCGACGATGACGAGCGCGCCCAGCGCCCCCAGCACGAGGTCGTGCCACATGAACCCGAACCGGTCCTGCCCCGGCGTGCCGAAGAGGTACAGCTTCACCTCTTCGTCGATGGTGATGCAGCCGAAGTCCAGCGCCACCGTGGTGGTGGTCTTCGACGGCACGTTCCCGCCGGTGCCGTCGACGGCCGCGCCGGTCGAGGTCATGGCCGCCTCGGTGGTCAGCGGTTTGATCTCGGAGATGGCGCCGACGGTGGTCGTCTTGCCGACGCCGAACCCGCCGGCGATGACGATCTTGACCGGTGTCGGCGGTTTGGCCGTCACCGGTTCAGCGAATTGATTCGAGTCCACGAATGACCCTTTCGATCATGCCGAGGTCCTGGGTGAAGGCTCCGGCAGGGCGACGGAGCACGACGTAGCCGAGCGCGGCGAGGTCCGCCACGAGGACACGGGCCACGCCGATGTGCAGGCCGAGCATCGCCGCCACTTCGGCGACGGATTTCGTTTCCCGGCAAAGGGAAACGATCTCCCGTCGTTCGAAGGTCAGCCTCGCGTGCGAAGCCGCGCCGAGCCTGCTCGTGAGCACTTGAGCCTCGATTTCGAGCGTGCCGTCCACCGGCTGCGCGCGGCCGGCCGTGAGCAGATACGGGCGTAGCGGCGAGATGCCCTGTTCGGCGCCTCGCGGCTGAGGTACCTGGTCGTCGCTCATTCCCTTGTCCCCTCGTCAGTTCAGCTGCCGACGCTCTTCTTGAGTTCCTCGATCAGCGCGGGGGTGAGCACCTCGGTGGCCCGGTTGGCGAACATCGCCATCTCGTAGGCGATCGTGCCGAGGCTGGCCTGCTTGGTGGCGAGCACGCCGAGCGAACAGCCGATGCTGATCGTGCAGACCAGCAGGTAGCCCTGCTCCAGCTCGATGATGATCTTGTCGGGCGAACCGAGCGGGTGGCTCTCGGAGACACCGTGCGCCAGGCCGAGCATCGCCGAACAGATCGCGGCCAGCCGGTCGGCGTTGGCCCGTTCCAGCTCGGACGACATCGCGATCAGCAGGCCGTCGGCCGAGACGGCGATCGCGCCCATCGCGCTCGCCGTGTTCTGGGCGAAGCGCGTCACCAACCAGTTGAAGTTCCGGGCTTCGACGCTGACTCCGGTCGTCATCTCTTGCTCTTCTCTCTCTGTTCCATCTCCGGGTTGACGGCTTTCTCCAACCCGTCACTGAAGGCGTCGAACGCGGCACGCTCGGCCTCGGGGTCACGCATGCCCTTGGGCTTGGTGGTGTTCAGCGCCGCCCGCGCGGTCTGGTGCCGCGCGGCCGGTCCTTTGGACAGCCCCGGCGCCAGCTGCGCGCCGGGGACCCTTCTGGTGAGACCGCCGCGGGAGGCTGCGGGCACCGGCGTCGGGGTCGGCATCGGCGCCGGGGTGGCGGCCGGCGGTGTGGTGGCCTTCGCGAGTCCGGCCTCGAAGCCGTCGAAGGCCGCTTTGGCCGCTTCTGGATCATGCCTGGACTTCTGCCGCGACGGCGCTTCGGGGGCGCCTGGCAGCTGCGCGCCCTTGACCCGGCGCCGCAGCCCGCCCCGAGTCTCGCCGGGATCGGCGGCGGTGAGCGTCGGCGCGGGAGCCTGGTACACGGGTGACGGCGCCGGAAGCGGTACCGGTGCCGGCGCGGGTTCCGCGATCTCCCCGTCGGTCTTGCGGAACCACCGGAAGTCCTTGGGACGCATGCCGTCGCGCGGGATCATCCCGGCGATCGCCAGTGTCGGCGGCTCGTGCCCGGTCGCGTTCGCCCGCGGCGCGGGCAGGGACGGCGACGCGGGCTCGTCGACCGGTTCCGCCGTCGGCCACACCGGCGGCGCCGGGACGGACTTCGGCATGGGCTGCCGATACGTCAGCAGGTTCGGCGGGACGGTGAGCCGCGCGGTGATCCCCGCTCCCGGCTCGGTCTCGGTCAGTTCGACCTTGAGCCCGTGCCGCCGCGCGAGCCGTCCGACCACGAACAGCCCGAGCACACTGGTCGGCGCCAGTTCGAGCCGCTCGCGTTCGACCAGCCGCCGGTTCTCCTCGGCGAGCCGTTCGCCGGTCATGCCGATGCCCTGGTCCACGATCACGATCAGGCAGGAGCCGTCGGGCAGGATCTTCGTGCCGACGTCCACAAAGGACTCCGGCGGGGAGAACGACGTCGCGTTCTCCAGCAGCTCGGCGAAGATCAGCACCAGATCGGAGCCGAACGGCGAAGAAAGCAGGACGTCGCCCATCGAACCGAGCCGGACCCGCTGGTAGTCCTCGATCTCCGCGAGCGCCGAACGCAGCGCCGTCGACAGCTCGATCGGACCGGAAATCCTTGCCTCGTCGCGATTCCCCGACACGACGAGGAGGTTGTCCGCGTTCCGGCGCAGCCGGGTGGAGAGGTGGTCGAGCCGGTAGAGGCTGGCCAGCAGGGCGACGTCCTGCTCGTTCCGTTCCAGTTCGTCGACCAGCGCCAGCTGCCTGCCCACCAGGTTCTGCGTCCGCTTCGCGACGTTGGCGAACATCAGGCCGACGTTGCGCCGCGTGAGGGCCTGCCGCTCCACCAGTTCGGCCGCGGTGGCCTGCACCCGGTTGAACGCATCGGCCAGTCTGCCGAGCTCGTCCTGCGAGGACACGTCGATGGTGGCGAGCCGCGGCGCGAGTTCTTCGGCCTCCTCGGTGTCGGTGACGCGGACCAGTTCGGTGCTCGCGAGGTCCGCGACCGAGGTCGCCGCCGTGGTCAGCTTCCGCAGCGGATCCGCGATCGACCGGCTGACCGCGATCGCGAGACCGCCGACCAGCAGGAACAGCACGCCGGCGCCGATACCGATCGTCCACGCCAGGTTCTGGGCGGCGTCGGCCCGCGCGGTCGCGGCGTCGGTGATGCCGGTGGTGACCGCGTCCTGGGCGAGCCGTCGCTGGTTCGACTGGGCGTCGACGGCGCCGAGGATGTCCGGCAGCAGGTTCTGCACGGCCTGCGGGCCGCGAGCCTCCGCGAGCCTGGCTTCCAGCGCGTCGACCCGGCGGCCCGTCTCGCCCTGTTCGACCGCGACGACCTGCGTGGCCTGGACGACGTCGGCCTGCTGCACGAACCGTTCGAGGAAGAGCGACGCCTGCTGCTTCGCGTCGGCCAGCACCGGCGTCCCGGATTCGGGGGTGACCAGCACGATGATCAACGCCATACCGCGCAACGAGTTCTCTTCGTTCGCGCGCAGCAGCGCGTCGAGCGCCGTCAGCTGCTGGGTGCCCTCCGCGTCACTGGTCTGCTGCGGGACCAGGCGGAGCGAGTTGACGACCGCGTCGATCACCGCGTGATACGTCCGCGCCACGCTGTCCAGTGAGGCCCCGCGCCGGAGCGCGTTCTCCCGGATCTCGTTCAGCGACCCGATCCGCACCAGCGCGGCGGCGAGCTCTTCCGGTGCGTCGGCGCTCAGCTGCGACCGGATCTGGTTCACCGTTTCCGCGACGACGCCCTGCTGCTTGAGCATCGCCGAGCTGCTCGCCGACGAAGACGCGATGTAGTGCGCCGTCAGCAGCCGTTCCCGCTGCAGTTCCCAGGCCAGCGTGCCGAGCGCGCGGGCCTGCGACGCGACGTCGGCGGTGGTTCGCGCGGACCGGGCGTCGTCGATCTCCCCGGCGACGTAAGGCACCGACACCAGGACCACGGCGGTCAGCGGCAGCATCAGGAGCAGGTTGAGCTTGCCCCGGATGCCGAGTCTGCCGAGTAATCCGGACCGCGACCCGCGTTCGGGCCGGGTCTTCCCGTGCCTCATGATCACCTTTCTCCCCGGCTCCGCCCGAGGTGTCCGCGGTGCTGCTCCCGGACGAGGTCTTCGATGGACGCGCGCAGCGAGACGAACTCCGGCGCGCGTTTGACCGCGAGTTCGCGGTCGCCGGGCAGGTCGACCACGATGTCGGCGGCCACCCGGCCCGGATCCGAGGCCAGCACCACGACGCGCCTGCCGAGGAACACGGCCTCTTCGACGTCGTGGGTCACCATCAGCACCGTGGTGTGCGTGTCGGCCCAGATCCGGCGGATCAGGACCTGCATGTCTTCTTTGGTCTGAACGTCCAGTGCGCCGAAAGGCTCGTCCAGCAGCAGCACGTCGGGCTCGCACGCCAGTGCCCGCGCGATCGCGACGCGCTGCTTCTGCCCGCCGGAAAGCTGTTTGGGCAACGACTTCCGCAGGTGGGCGAGCCCGGTTTCCTCGAGATACCAGTCGACCCGGCGTGCGCGTTCGGCCTTGTCGAGGCTCAGCAGTTCGAGTCCGAACGCGACATTGCCCTCCACCGAACGCCACGGGTACAGCGCGCCGTGCTGGAACACCAGCCCGCGTTCCGGGCCGGGCCCGGTCACCGCGTCTCCGTCGAGGGTGATCAGGCCTTCGGTCGGTTCGGTCAGCCCCGCGATCAGCGACAGCAGGGTCGACTTGCCGGATCCGCTCGCGCCGACCACGCAGACGAAGTCGCCGCGCGCGATGTCCAGATCGATCCCGTCGAGCGCGCGGGTGGTCTTGTCGCGGACCGTGTAGTCCTTGGCGACGGCCTTGAGCCGAAGCGTCATGCCGCCCACTTCCCGACGCGTGCCCGCAGCTGCCGGAGCGCGATGTCGATGACCAGTCCGAGCAGCCCGATCACGATCAGCAGCGCGAAGATCCGGTCGGTCTGGGTGAACCGCTGCGCCCGCATGATCCGCAGGCCGAGCCCGGCGGTCGCGTTGATCAGTTCGGCGACCACCACGAAGTTCCACGCGGCCGCGGCGTTGACGCGGGTCGCGTCGATCATGCCGGGCAGCGCGTGCGGCACGATCACCTTGCGCAGGACCTCGCCGCGCCGCGCGCCGAGCGTGTACGACACGTCGATCAGCGAACGCGGCACCCCGCGAACGGCGTCGGCGGTCATCAGCGTGTTGAAGAAGACCGTGCCGAGGAAGAGGACCGCGACCTTCGACGGTTCGCCGAGGCCGAGCCAGATCATCAGCAGCGGGATGAACGCGCTCGCCGGCAGATAGCGCAGCATCGCGATGACCGGCTCGAACAGCGCCAGCCCCGCGTCGAACGTCCCCATCACGATGCCGAGCGGCACCGAGACGAGCACCGCGAGCCCGAAACCGAGCAGCACCCGCTGGGTGGTGGCCCAGAGATCGCTGAACAGCTCACCCGACTCGATCATCTTCAGCAGCGCGTCGAACACCGCGACCGGCGTCGGCAGGAACGTGGGCTTGATGGTGCCCAGCGCGTTCAGCGTCACCCAGATCAGCAACGGGATCACGAACGAGGCCACCGCCAGCGTCCACCGCCAGCGCGCGGGGATCGGCGTCCGGAGCGAGAACAGCGGGGACGCGTTCGGCTTGAGGCCCGCCCGGCGGGGCAGCGGCGACCAGTCCGGCCGCGAGCCGCCCCGCTCTTCCTGCGCTTCGGCGAGCCGCTGCTCGTCTTCGAGACGGCGCGCTTCGGCCTCGTCGGCGGCGTCCGCCCGCTGAGTGGCCTGCTTCGCCGCGTCCGTGGTGCTCACTTCACCGCCTTGACGTACTGGTCGTCGAACAGCCCGTCGAAGTTCGGCCGGTTCTGGGCGAGCCCGTTGGAGACGATGAAGTCGGCGATCTTGCCCGCCTGGAAGTTCAGGTGGGCGGGGGTGACGCCGGGGGTGAAGGCGTCGAGGTTCTGCTGCTTGGTGAAGATCGTGGTGCCCGCGTCGTAGCTCTTGTACTCCTCGATCGACACCGCGCCGCGTTTCGCCATGATCCGCACGGCCTCGTCCCGGTTCTGCTTGATCCACTCGATCGTCTCGAACCAGGTGTTCACCAGCGCCTGGACCTCTTTCTTCCGCTCCTTCGACATCTGCTCGGAGACGACGAGGTGGTCCGGGATGGCACCGGGGAACTCGGCGGACGTCGCGATCGCGCGGCTGCCGGGGCGCTCGAGGGCCTTCGAGGTGAAGGGGGCGAAGGCGGCGACGGCGTCGACCTGCTCACCGACGAACGCGGCCGCGGCGGCGTCGGTCAGCAGCGGGACCACTTCGACGTCCTTCTCGGTCAGCTTCGCCTCCTGCAGCGCGAGCAGCAGGAGGTAGTGGTCGACGGTGCCCTGCTCGACGGCGATCTTCTTGCCCTTGAGGTCGGCGACGCCGGTGATCCCCTGACGGGCGATGATCTTGTCGTTGCCGGTGGAGTTGTCGTTGACCAGCACCACCGACAGCTTCGCGCCACCGCTGACCGACGCGAGCGTGTCGTTCAGGGTCTGGCTGTTCGCGTCGATCGCGCCGGAGGACAGTGCGTTGATGCTCTCGGTGTAGCTGTCGAACCACTTCAGGTCGACGTTCACGCCGTTCTTCTCGAACAGGCCCTTCTCCTGGGCGACCGCCCACGGGAACCAGCCCGGCCAGGCGCTGTAACCGATGGTGACCTTGCTGCCGGAGGCGGCCGTGCTGTCGGAACAAGCCGAAAGGGCGGTCACGCCTGCGAGCGAAAGGGCGCACAACAACGCCGTCACGAGACGGCGGGAACGGGAAATCACAACGCACTCCTGGGGAAGGGGAGTAACACGGGCGTGGAAAGTTCCGGCGGTTCGAGCGCAGGACTGATCGACCGGTGTCGAACCCCCTCGCGGAAGCCCGGCCGGCAATAGCGGACGGTCCGGCCGCACACCCGGCCGTCCCATCAAAACCTCTGAACACTCTGGATAGAGGTGATCACCCCGTTGCTCTCGGCGGCGATCCTATCGAGTGGCGCAAGCTCTACCTAGTGTGATCGTCGGCTCTTGCACGATTCGCTGTCACATTCTGCTAAATCCGGCCGTTCGCCCCAAAGAGCGGACTCTCGCCCGGTGGGCAACCCCGGTCCCGGCGCCGTACGTCCATCGGGTGGCGGGTGAAAACGTCGCCCGTCTTCTGGAGGGAGCAGAGGATGAAAATTCGTTCGGCCGCGTTGTGCGTCGCGGGGGCGGCGCTCTTGTCCACCCTGGCCGGTGCGGGGCAGGCGAACGCGACCAGACCGTCCAGTCTGGTCCTGAGCCCGGGTGCCGTCGTCGCAGGTGGGACGGTCACCGCCGACATCTATTGCCTGCGCCCGTCGGGGGCGGGCGAGCTCGCGACGACCCTCGTCGCGGACGGTCTCGCCGCGCCGATTCCCTTGCGGGTGGTGGGAGACGGCGGCACCGGCGGCATCGGTGTCGCGTTGCGGGGCGACGGTCCGGTCGGGACGGTGCCGGGCCGGTACACGGCGTCGTACGACTGCTGGGGCTGGATCGTCCGTGCGGAGTTCACCGTCACGAACTGACAGCCGGGCGGAAGAAGCGAAGGCCGGTTCCGGGACACAATTGCCGTCCCGGAACCGGCCTTGGTCGCGCTTCTGGCACATCTCACGGATCTGTGTCGGAGGTGTTTCCCCCGCCGGTAATTTCTATCAAACGACAGAATTGGTCGGGCGCCGGATGGGCGGCCTCTGGGCGTCCCGGAGTCGCCGAATTCGAATGGTTCGAAATGGCGGTAAGAATAGGTCGGGTTCGGCGGTTGCAATTCCTTCCGGCCCGCTCGGACGGGGTCTGTCCAGGCAATTCTCGTCCTCCGCAAAGGTGAATTAGTCCGCCTTCGCGCGAGCGAGTGCCATTTCGTGGACCGGCGGGCCAGGCCTCGGCGGCCGACGATCGACCTGTATCGATCAGGGGCGGCCAGGTGACCGGCAGGTAACGGCTTGCGGTCCAGCGGCTACACACAGATGATCGGGCAGGGGTGGCGGGTGTCACCGTTCAGTGGGTTTCGCCGCCGCCTTCTAGGCAATACCGTCGGCGGCAAAGCCGAAGTCATGGGCCCCGATCGGGTACGGAGGTTTGGCGGATGATGCCGGAGATCAAGGATGGCGCTACTGGCGCTGTCGGCGGTGACGACGCCGTCGTACGCCTGCCCGGGATGAGGGTGGCCTACGAAGGCGCCGCCTTCGACGAGTCCGCGTTGGCGGAGACCTGGACCGCCCAGTTGCAGGACTGGCTGAACCAGGCCGTCTCCGCCGGGATCCCCGAACCGAACGCGATGGTGCTCGCGACCGCCGACCCCGAAGGCAGGCCGTCCTCCCGGACGGTCCTGTGCAAGGGTCTCGACGAACGCGGCGTCGTGTTCTACACGAACTACACCTCCACCAAGAGCCACGACCTCACCGCGACGCGCTACGCGTCGATCACCTTCCCGTGGTACGCCCTGCAGCGTCAGGTCCACGTGCGCGGCGAGGTCGAGAAGGTCAACGTCGCCGAGACCGCCGAGTACTGGGCCTCCCGCCCACGGGGATCGCAGCTCGGGGCCTGGGCCTCGCCGCAGTCCCGCGTCGTCGACGGCCGCCGCGCCCTCGAGACCGCGCTCCACGGCATCGAGCGCCGCTTCGCCGACGTCGAGAACATCCCGGTCCCGCCGCACTGGGGCGGGTGGCGCATCCGGCCCGACGTCGTCGAGTTCTGGCAAGGCCGCGAAGACCGCATGCACGACAGGCTCCGCTACGTCCGCACCGACGACGGCTGGCAGGTCAAGCGCGTAGCGCCCTGATCCCACTCGCGTGAAGGCCCCCTTCCCTCGGCTCAGCCGAGGGAAGGGGGCCTTCACGCGTGGCCGGTGACATAAATCGCGCGCGATTGGTTAGTTAGCGCGGCTAAGCTGTCGGGTTGTGAGTGACGACGTGGGGGTTGAACAGCGTAAGGGTGTCCGCAAGCTGTTCGGCTCGATCGTCGTCGACACCAGACCGCTCAAGATCCCCGCGTTCCGCCGCCTGTGGCTGTCCACCGCGGTCACCGCCGTCGGCAGCCAGCTCACCGCCGTCGCGGTCCCCAAACAGGTCTTCGACCTCACCGGCTCGTCGGCGTACGTCGGCCTGACCGGCCTGGTCGCCCTGGTCCCGCTGCTCGTCTTCGGCCTCTGGGGCGGCGCCATCGCGGACGCCGTCGACCGCCGCAAACTCCTGCTCGTCACCAACGTCGGCGTCACCGTCACTTCGGCGGTCCTGTGGCTCCAGGCGTTCCTGAACCTCGGCTCGGTCTGGCTCGTGCTCGCCCTGCTGGCGGTCAACCAGGCGTTCTTCGCGATCAACATGCCGACCCGCGGCGCCGTCGTCGCCCGGCTGGTGCCGGACAAACTGATCGCGCCCGCGACCGCGCTGAGCAGCACGATGGCCACCTTCGGCGCGGTCTTCGGCCCGCTGCTGGCCGGTTCGCTGATCCCGATCCTCGGCCTTTCGACGCTCTACCTGATCGACGTCGTCGCACTGACCTTGACCCTTGTCGCGGTCTGGAAGCTGCCCCCGATCCCGCCGCTCGGCGAGATCGCGCGCCGGGCCGGGATCCGCGACATCATCGACGGCTTCAAGTACCTGGCGAAGCAGAAGATCCTGTTGGCCTCGTTCCTCGTCGACATCATCGCGATGGTCGCCGGGATGCCGCGCGCGCTGATCCCGGAGATGGCGGAGCGCACCTTCGGCGATCCGCCCGGCGGCGGCCCGGCGCTGGGCTGGCTGTACGCCGCCCTCCCGGCGGGCGCGATGCTGATCGGTCTCTTCTCCGGCTGGCTCACCCGGATCCGAAAACAGGGCGTCGGCGTGATCATCTCCATCTGCGTCTGGGGTGCCGCCATCGTCGGCTTCGGCCTCGCGCAGTCGTTGTGGCTCGCGGTCTTCTTCATGGCGCTCGCCGGCGCGGCCGACATGGTCAGCGCGATCTACCGGATGTCGATCCTGCAGCTCGCCACCACCGACGAAATGCGCGGACGGCTGCAGGGCGTGTTCACCGTCGTCGTCGCGGGTGGCCCGCGGATCGCCGACCTCACCCACGGCTGGGCCGCCGCGGGAGTCGGCACCGCCGCCGCGGCCTCCGGCGGCGGGGTGCTGGTCATCGTGCTGGTCATCGCCGCGGCGCTGCTGATCCCGTCGTTCTGGCGGTACCGGGCCCCGGCGGACTGAGCCGTTCGGTCTATCGTCGGGCCCATGCGTATTTCACGGGCGATCATCCTGTTCGCCGCTGTCATCGCGACCCTTTCCGCCTGTTCTTCCGGGGACGAGAAGTCGGACAACGCGGCCAAGCCGTCGAGCCAGGCTCCCGCTCCCTCCGCCGCGCCGAGTTCCTCGGCCGCGCCCACCGGCGGCAACGGTTCGAAGGAGCCGTGCGCGCTGCTGCCCGCCGAGGCGGTCGGCAAGGCGGTCTCCATTCAGGGCGTGACGTCGGCGCCGGGTCCGGTGCAGGACAACGCCGCCAACGGTGGCAAGGCCAAGAGCTGCGTCTACTCGGCAGCAGGCAAGCAGATCGGCGCGCTCGCGGTGACCCGCTTCGAGGGCAAGAAGCTCAAGCCCGCCGAGATGGTCGCCGCGCTGAAGAAGGCGAAGGCGGGGTCGAAGGACGTCACCGGTGTCGGCGAGGGCGCTCTCTTCTACGTCGACGAGAACAAGACCGCGACGCTCGCGGCAGCCGAGCTCGTCGGCGATGTGCCCGTGCTGGTCAACTACACCGGCCCGGCGAAGATGACGCAGGAAATGATGACCCCGCTCGTGAAGACCGCGGTCGACGCCAACTGAGCGACTTACCCAAAGGCGTGCTTCGTCAACCCGTGACGAAGAACTGACCAAACCGGACTGTCGGCACCAGACGTGATACGGCACACTCTTGCCGCATGGCGGACACGACGACAACAGAACAGACCGGTCCGGCCGGTCAGCCGAGCCTCAAACGGGTCATGGGTTCCAAGCTCCTGCTGTTCTTCGTGGTGGGGGACATCATCGGGACGGGCGTCTACGCGCTCACCGGACAGGTCGCCGGCCGAGTGGGCGGCGCGCTGTGGCTGCCGTTCCTGATCGCGTTCGTGGTCGCGATCATGACCGCGTTCAGCTATCTGGAACTGGTCGGCAAGTACCCGCAGGCGGCGGGGGCCGCGCTGTACACGCACAAGGCGTTCAAGCTCCGCTTCCTCACCTTCATGGTGGCGTTCGCGGTGATGTGCTCGGGGATCACGTCGGCTTCGTCGGCGGCGAAGGCCTTCGGGGACACCTACCTCAAGGAATTCATCACCGCGCCGATGCCGCTGGTGGCGATCCTGTTCGTGATCGGGCTCGCGCTGATCAACTTCCGCGGGGTCTCCGAATCGGTGAAGACCAACGTGGTGCTGACCTGCATCGAGATCGGCGGTCTGCTGATCATCATCGGGGTCGGCGTGTGGGCGGTGCTGAACGGCAACGGGGACGCGTCGCGGCTGGTCGAGTTCGACACCGAGAACCAGACGATGCTGGTGGCGATCACGTCGGCGACGTCGCTGGCGTTCTTCGCGATGGTCGGCTTCGAGGACTCGGTGAACATGGCCGAGGAGTGCAAGGACCCGATCCGGATCTTCCCGAAGGCGATGCTGTGGGGCATGGTCATCGCCGCGACCATCTACATCCTGGTCTCCGTGACCTCTTCGCTGCTGGTGCCCGCCGACGATCTGGAGGCCGCCAAGAGCAGCGCGCTGCTGAAGGTGCTCGACGTCGGGGCCCCCGGGTTCCCGCGCGAGGTCTTCTCCGCGATCGGTCTCTTCGCGGTCATCAACTCGGCGCTGATCAACATGCTGATGGCCAGCCGTTTGCTGTACGGCATGGCGAACCAGCGGATCATCCCGAAGCAGCTGGGCACCGTGCACCCGTTCCGCCGCAGCCCTTGGGTGGCGATCGTTTTCACCAGCCTGATCGCGATCGCCCTGGTGTCCTTTGTGGACATCAGTGTGCTCGGCGGGACGACGGCGTTGCTGCTGCTGGCGGTGTTCGCCATCGTCAACGTCGCGGTACTGGTACTGCGGAAGGAGAAGGCGGCGCACAAGCACTTCCGCGCGCCGACCATCATCCCGGTGCTGGCCGCGATCTTCTGTCTCTACCTGGTGACCCCGTTGTCCGGGCGGCCCGCGCGCGACTACAAGGTCGCCGCGATCCTGCTCGGCGTCGGCATCGTGCTGTGGGGGATCAACTGGCTCGTCATGCGGGCCACGCACAGTGAAGAGGACCGGCAGCCCGTCGAGCCGCCGGTCGGCTGAGGGCTCCTATCCCCGGCTGAGCGACTGGTATTCGACCGGGCTGTGGGCCGAGAACACGGTGACCTCGTCGGCGTGTTCTCGGCTCAGCTCCCGCAGCCGCTCGACGTTCTCCAGCCGTGGTTTGCGCAGGGTCTGCACCATGTTCTGGAAGGCGGTCATCCCCGGCGGGCAGTGCGGCTTCACCGGATCCAGCTGACCGTGGAAGAAGTACGCGTCGCCGGCGTGCAGCAGCCAGCCGCCGCCGGTGTCGACCGCCACCCCGGTGTGGCCCTTGGTGTGGCCCGCGAGCGGCACCAGCAGGATCTCCGGCGGCAGGCCCTTGAGCTCACGGACGGCCTGGAAGCCGAACCACTCGTCCCCGGCCTCGTCGTAATGACTCCACAAAGGACGGTGGGCGAACTGGTTGGCGCGGAAGCGGAACTTCTCGCTCTGGCCGGACGGTGACGTCGCCGCGTCGTGCTCCGGGGTGCGGACGTGCACGACGGCGTTCGGGAAGTCCGCGAGCCCGCCCGCGTGGTCGACGTCGAGGTGGGTGCAGATGATGTGCCGGACGTCTTCGAGCTTGTGCCCGAGCGCCTCGACGTGGTGGGCCGCCGTCTCCGTCTCGACCGGCTTCGCGCCGACCATCATCGTGAACGGCGTGCCGAGCCACGCGCCGGGATTCGCGACCCCCTCGCGGCCGAAACCGGTGTCCACCAGCACGAGACCGTCGCCGGTCTCGATGAGCAGGCAGTGCGCCACCAGCTCCGAGCGGCGAAGCAGACCGGGCTGGCCGTCGAGCAGCTTGCCTCCCGGTGCGCGCATCGTGCCGCAGTTCAGGTGGTGCACCTTCATAACCTGCTCCTCTGGCTGAGCCGTTCGAATGCGGTGACGTCGTGCGCGGCGAAGACCGTCACTTCGGCACCGTTGTCACTGACAAGTTCGCGCAGCCGGCGCTGGTTGTCCAGTCGTGCCGCCTTCTCCGTCTGCATGTACGACTCGAAGAAGCCGAGTGCGAAGGGGACGTGAGGGTTTCGCTCCAGTTCGCCGCCGTGGAAGACGGCGTCACCGGCGTTGAGGAGCCAGCCGTCACCGGTGTCGACCGCGATGCCGGCGTGCCCGCGGGTGTGCCCCGCCAGAGGGATGAGCAGGACGTCCGGGACCCCTTCGAGCTCGCGGACGGCGTCGAATCCGAACCACGGCTCGCCGTCGGCGCGGTACGACTTCCACTTCGGACCGTGGCTGAACTGGACCTTCCGGTAGCGGCTCGCCTCCTTGCGGTCGATCGGCTTCTCCAGTGCCTGGAGTTCGCGCGCGTGGACGTGGACCCGGGCTTGAGGGAAGTCGACGAGCCCGCCCGCGTGGTCGAGGTCGAGGTGGGTGAGCACGATGTCGCGCACGTCGGCCGGGTCGAAGCCGAGCTTGCGGATCTGGGTGGTGGCGCTCAGGTCGTCGTCGCTGTCGGGGTGGACGAGCCGGACGAAGCCGGCGCCGAGCCATTCGGCCGGCCTGCCGACGGTCGGTGTGCCGACGCCGGTTTCGACGAGGACGAGCCCCGTGCCGGTCTCCAGCAAAAGGCAGTGGCAGACCAGTTCCGCGCGGCGGAACAGCCCCGGCCTGCCGTCGACGAGTTTGCCGCCGATCGGCCGCAGGGTCCCGCAGTTGAGGTGGTGGACGCGCATCAGGACAACTCCCGTTCGAGTGTGGTGGCCAGATGAGGGGCGATCGCGCGCAGCGGCGCGGTGTCGTGCAGGGTCTTGGCCAGCAGCAAACCGCCCTCGATGGCGGCGAGGACGACGGTCGCCAGCTGGTCCGCCTTGTCGGTGTCCAGCGCCTCGGCGATGACGGTGTGCCAGGAGGTGTAGCCGTCGGCGCAGGCCTGGCGGATCACCTCGCTGTCACCCGAAGCGTCGAGCGCGACCGTCGCGAGCGGGCAGCCGCGCTGGAAATCCGACTCCTCCAGCGAGGTCGCGAGCGCGTCGATGATGGTCTCGATCCCGGTGACGATGTCGGGCGCGTTGGCGGCGATCGTGCGCAACTGATCGCAGAGACGATCCGCGGACTGGCGGATGGCCTCCGCGGCCAGCTGTTCCTTGCCGCCGGGGAAGTGGAAGTACAGCGACCCCTTGGGCGCGCCGACGGCGGTGACGAGCTGGTTCAGCCCGGTGGCGTGGTAACCCTGCTGGTGGAAGAGCTCGGCGGCGGAGTCGAGCATGCGCTGCCTGGTGTCGGTGCGGCGGACCATGCGGCCGACTGTAGCCCAAACTATGACGACCGGTCTAGTGACCCTGGCCGGTCGCACGGGTGGGCGCACGTTCTGGAGATCTCGTGAGAGCGCCGTCCGTGAACTCGTGCACGCCGGATGCCTCACTGTGTGGATTTTGGGACGTCAGATGACCCAAAATCCACACAGTCCCGCACGACAGTCCCTGTGACGGCCAGATCCAGAAGAGGGTGTGTGGAAATAGGGACACTCAACGTCCCTATTTCCACACACCCTCACCCGACGTCACCTCTGACCGACCCCTCAACAGCCGTCCTTGCCACTCACGAGGCCCAAGGCGGACGCCGAGCCGCCGAATTGGTGCCGCAACTCGCGTTTGAGCAGCTTCCCGGACGCGTTCTTCGGCAACTCGCCGACGAAGTGCACCGACTTCGGAACCTTGTGCGCCGCCAGCGACCTCTTGGCGAATTCGATCAGTTCCGCTTCTTCGATGGGCTCCTTCGCGACGACCACCGCGGCGATCGCCTCGATCCAGCGTTCGTGCGGCAGGCCGACGACGGCGACCTCGGCGACGGCGGGATGCGCGTACAGCGCGTCCTCCACCTCGCGCGACGCGACGAGGACGCCACCGGTGTTGACGACGTCCTTGATCCGGTCGACGACGAACAGGTAGCCCTCGTCGTCCTGGCGCACCAGATCACCGGAATGGAACCAGCCGCCCGCGAAAGCCTCCACCGACTCCTCGGGTTTGCCCCAGTAACCGGTGCACAGCTGGGGAGAGCGGTACACGACCTCGCCGAGTTCGCCCGGCGGGAGGTCGTTCATCGCGGCGTCCACCACGCGTGTCTCGACGAAGAGCACCGGGCGGCCGACGGAATCCGGCCGCGCGTCGTGCTCTTCGGGACGCAGCACCGTCGCGAGTGGACCGATCTCGGACTGGCCGAAGCAGTTGTAGAAACCCACTTCCGGCAGCCGTGAGCGCAGCGCGTTCAGTACCGGGACGGGCATGATCGACGCGCCGTAGTAGGCCTTGGTGAGACCGCTCAGATCCGCGTCCGCCAGACCAGGGTGATTCGCGAGTCCCACCCAGACGGTCGGCGGGAAGAACAGCGAAGTGACGCCCTGACGCGGGATCCGCGTGAGGATGTCGCCGAGGTCGGGTGACTCGACGAGGTGGTTCGTCGCGCCGACGGCCAGGCCGGGCATCAGGAAGACGTGCATCTGCGCCGAGTGGTACAGCGGCAGCGCGTGCAGCGGCACGTCGCGGTCGCTCAGGTCGAGCGCGGCGATGCAGGACGAGTACTCGTGCACCAGCGCGCGGTGGGTGAGCATCGCGCCCTTCGGTCGCGAGGTCGTTCCGGACGTGTAGAGCAGCTGGACGAGGTCATCGTCGGTGACCCCGGATTCCTCGTGCGGGGCAACGGTCTCGTCCAGCGCCCAGTCCAGGACGTCCAATGTGGACATATGCTCGACGCTGACGTGTTCGGCCAGTGCGGAGTCGACGAAGGCGACGGCGGGCTCGGACTGCGTGAGCAGGTACTCGAGTTCTTCGCCGCGCGCGTTGAAGTTCACCGGCACGTGCACCAGGCCGGCGCGGGCGCAACCGAGGTACAGCAACAGGTACGCGTCGGAGTTCTTGCCGAAGGCCGCGACACGGTCGCCGTGGACGAGCCCGCGGCCGAGCAGCTTCGCCGCGACCCGGCCCGCCGCGCGGTCGAGCTCCGCGTAGGTCCACACGCGATCGGCGAACGTGAGCGCGACCCGGCCCGGGACGCGTCGCGCGCTCCGTTCCAGGACGCGCCCGACGGTGCTGGGGTAGCCGGGAACGGTCATCGTGGCGGTCTCCTTCGTCCGGGCCTGGCGTTCCCACAGTAACCTCGTCGCATGGCCAATCCCACCGGAGAGCAGTTCGAGATCACCCGCGGCAACGCGCGCGCCGTCGTCACCGAGATCGGTGCCGGGTTGCGCGCGTTCGAGGTCGGCGGCGTGCCGTACGTCGAGGCGTTCGCCGAGGACGAGAAGCCGCCGAAGGGTGCCGGGCAGGTGCTGCTGCCCTGGCCGAACCGCACCAAGGGCGGCCAGTGGGTGCACCAGGGGGAGAAGCAGCAGCTCGCGATCACCGAGGAGGCACGTGGCAACGCGATCCACGGCCTGACCCGGCACGAGGAGTGGGAGCTCCTCGAGCACGCGGAGTCGTCGATCACCCTGGCCATCGACGTCCCGGCGCAGGAAGGCTGGCCGGTGCCGCTGCGCGCGACGATCACCTACGAGATCTCGCCGCGCGAACTGGTCGTGACGCACGAGATCCGCAACGAGGGCGAGAGCCCGATCGGCGTCGGACTCGGCACGCACCCGTACTTCCGCATCGGCGACGTGCCCACCGACGAGCTGACCCTGACGCTGCCCGCGAGCCGGGTCCGGCCGTACCTCGGCGACGAGCAGATGCCGTACGCCGACGAACAGGACGTCGAGGGGACCGAGTACGACTTCCGGTCCGGCAAGGTGCTCGAAGGCGTCGACCTGGACACGGCGTTCGGCGGGCTGAGCGTGGCCGAGGACGGCAACTATCACCACGTCCTTTCGCACGGGGAGCGGGAGCTGCTGGTCTGGGCCGGGCCGGACTTCCGCTGGGCACAGGTGTTCACGCCGGACGACCTGGTCGGCCGCGGCCGGGCGGTGGCGATCGAGCCGATGACCTGCCCCGCCGACGCGCTCAACACCGGCACCGACCTGATCGACCTGGAGCCCGCGTCCTCGTGGACCGGGAGCTGGGGAATCCGGGTCCGCTGATGACGTCACCATCGCCGCTCCGGCTCGGGCCCGTGGACGCGGGCGAAGCGCTCACTTTGCAGCTCGCGGCCTACGTATCGGAGGCGAGGGCACACGGGAATATCGACCTCCCACCGCTGCTGGAGACCCTCGAACAGGCCAAGGAGGCGCTGGGCGATGCCGCGTGTTTCGCCTGGGGCGTCAGGGAATCCGGGCGATTGGTGGCGAGTGTCCGGATCGTCGTGGACGGCGAGGCCGGTCTCGTCGGCAGGCTCATCGTGGCCCCGGACAGGCAGGGACACGGGCTCGGCAGCTCGTTGTTGCTCGCCGCCGAAGCGGCCGCGCCGCCTTCGGTGACCGTGTTCCGCCTGTTCACCGGCGAGCGGAGCGCCGGCCCGCTGCGGATGTACCGCAAGCTCGGCTACGTCGAAACGCACCGGACGCCCGAGAAACACTACGAGCTGGTCCACTTCGAAAAGCCCCGCGTGCGGACCGGCGGCCCAGTTCGTTAGCGTGTCAAAGTATGTCGAACAAAGCACAGGTCAAGGCCATCGTCGGTGGTTACGTCGTCCCGGTCGACGGTGATCCGATCGACGGCGGCACGGTCCTCATCGAGAACGGGAAGATCGTCGCCGTCGGCACGGACGCCGACGTCGACGTCCCCGACGACGCCGAACTGATCGACGCCGCGGGCAGCTGGGTGCTGCCCGGGTTCATCGACGCGCACGCCCACCTCGGGGTCCACGAGGACGGCGAAGGCTGGTCGGGCAACGACACCAACGAGATGACCGACCCCAACGGCGCGCGGTTCCGGGCGATCGACGGGATCGACCCGTACGAGCCCGGCTTCGACGACGCGCTCGCGGGCGGTGTCACCAGCGTCGTCATCAAGCCCGGCTCGGGGAACCCCATCGGCGGGCAGACGATCGGCGTCAAGACCTGGGGCCGGACCGTGCTGGACATGATCTTCGCCGAGGGTGTCAGCGTGAAGAGCGCGCTCGGCGAGAACCCGAAGCGCGTCTACGGCGACAAAAAGCAGACGCCGTCGACCAGGCTCGGCGTCGCGTCGACCATCCGCGACGCGTTCACCGCCGCGCGCAACTACGCCGCCCAGCGCGACCACGCCGCCGCCGAGGGCAAGCCGTTCGACGTCGATCTGACCAAGGAGACGCTGGCCAAGGTCCTCGACGGCGAGCTGTACTGGGACCAGCACGTCCACCGCGCCGACGACATGGTCACCGCCATTCGGCTGGCGGACGAGTTCGGCTACAAGCTGGTGATCAACCACGGCACCGAAGGCCACTTGATCGCGGATCTGCTCGCCGAGCGGGACGTACCGGTGATCCTCGGCCCGCTGTTCACCACCAAGTCCAAAGTGGAGCTGCGCAATCGCACCCTGCGCGCGCCCGGCATCCTCGCCAGGGCGGGCGTGCGGATCGCGATCACCACGGACCACCCGGTCGTGCCGATCAACTTCCTGGTGTACCAAGCGGCGCTGTCGGTGAAGGACGGCCTCGACCCGGAGACCGCGCTGAAGGCGCTGACCGTCAACCCGGCCGCGATGCTGGACCTCGACGACCAGGTCGGCGCGCTGAAGCCGGGCCTCGACGCCGACGTGGTCCTCTGGTCGGGTGACCCGCTCGACGTGATGAACCGCGCCATGCGGGTGTTCGTGCGCGGGCGCGAGGTCTACCACTTCGACGAGGAAGCCGGGGTCGGCGTCACCGAGGAACGCCGGTACCGCGAAGGCTGACGCCGGCCTTGCCAGGACGGACCCACCTGTGCTCTCATGTGTGACACACTGGGGAGGGTGTGTAACACATGAAGCGCTGGGTTCTTGTCCTGGTAATCGGTTTCGGCTTCTTGGGTGTCTGCCTGTTGTGGGCGACCGAAGACTCGAGCGCCATCAAATGCGACGGCAGGCTCATGTCGTACGGCGATGTCTGCGAGACCACCAAGGGTGGCCGCACCGTCCGTACGGAGACCTACGACCAGATGAAGCACGGTGCGGAGGTCCGTGAGGAGGCCTTCAAGAACCATGGTCTGTGGGTGGGCGGAGTCGGGGTCGGGCTGACCGGGCTGGGCGCGACGATGCTGATCCGAAAGAAGCGTCGCGCGTCGCGGACCGGCGTGACGGCGCCGCAAGGCGGGCAGCCGCAGCGGCAATGGCAAGCGCAGCCTCAGTGGCAAGGACAGGCGCAACCGGGATTTCCGCCGCAGCAAGGAAACCCACGGCCGTACGCGAACCAGGCGGTTCAGCAGTACCCGCCGCCGATGCGGCCCGGTCCGCCGGCGCAGGCCGTCCAGCAGTATCAGCAGCCGTACCCGGCGCAGGGCGGCTGGCCGCAGCAGCCGCCGCAACAGCAATCGCCCCGGCAGTTCGGCCCGACCGGGCACTGAGCGGCTATGCCAGAAGCCGGTCGAGCTCCAGTTTCACCGGAAACGGCTCGGTGGCGGCGAATTCGCCGGTCATGGCCGGAGCGTCCTGGTAGCCGAGTTCGCCTGCTCGGTGGCAGGCGACAAGCGAGACGGGCTCGCCGAGATCGACGATCCAGTAGTGCGGGATCCCCGCGTCGGCGTACTCGCCGTGTTTGGTCACGTAGTCGGTGCGTTTCGAGCCCGGTGACACGATCTCGACCACGACGACGTCGTCGTCCGCGTGGTACATCGTGTCTTCTTCGTCGATCCGCTCGCCTGCTGCGCGGAGGGCGATGGTCAGATCCGGTCGCCTGGCGAAACCCGGCTCTCCAGGTGGAACCAGCCCTAGATCGACATCGATGTTCTGGACGAATTCGAGATGGTCGGGCAGCTGGGATTCCAGTTACCTCGCCAAGGCGTACAGCGCCTTGTTGGGTCTCCTCTTGGGACTCGGCGACATGACAAGGCGGCCTTCCACGAGCTCGGTGAATCCGGAATCGGGCTCACCGAGCGCCGCGTACTCCGCGATGGACAGCAGATGATCCGGGACGGCCCACCCTGGTTCACCGTGCGACCCGGCCGTGGAGTAGGGAAGGGCTGTCACAGCGTCTCCTCACGTCTTCCACAGTGCCTCACGGCTTCTGGGTGACCACTGGTGATCGTATCAGTGCGGAGAGTCAGCCTTTCCGGAGTTCCCGCGCGATCACCATGCGCTGGATCTGGTTCGTGCCCTCGAAGATCTGCGGCACCTTCGCCTCTCGCATGTACCGCTCCACCGGGAAGTCCTTCGTGTATCCGGCGCCGCCGAGGACCTGGACGGCGTCGGTGGTCACCTTCATCGCGCCGTCGGTCGCGACGAGCTTCGCGATGGACGCCTGCCGCTGGAACGGCAGCCCGCGGTCGCGGCGGCGGGCGGCGTCGAGGTACATGGCGCGGGAGGTTTCGACGGTCGCGGCCATGTCGGCCAGCAGGAACTCCAGGCCCTGGAACTCGATGATCGGCCGCCCGAACTGCGTGCGCCCCTTCGCGTACTCGAGGGCCTCGTCGAGCGCGGCCTGCGCGAGCCCGACGGCGCAAGCGGCGATGCCCAGCCGTCCGGAGCTGAGCGACGACAGCGCGATCTTCAGGCCCTGGCCCTCTTCGCCGATCCGCCGGTCGGCGTCGACGGCGGCGTCTTCGAACATCAGTTGCGCGGTGGTCGAGCCGGTGAGGCCCATTTTCCGCTCGGGCGGCGCGGCCGAGAGGCCTTGAGTCGCCGCGTCGACGAGCAGGCAGGTGATGCCCTGTCCGCCGTCGTCGCTGGTGCGCACCATGGTCGTGTAGAAGTCTGCCTCACCCGCGTGGGTGATCCACGCCTTCGTGCCGTTCACGACGTACTGGTCGCCGTCGAGCCGCGCGCGGGTCGAGAGGGCGGCCGCGTCGGAGCCGGCGTGGGTCTCCGAAAGCGCGTACGCACCCAGCAGGCCGCCTTCCAGCATCGCGGGCAGCCAGCGGTCGCGCTGCTCGTCGGTGCCGTGGTGCGCGAGTGCGAAGCAGGACATCGTGTGCACGGACAGCCCGACGCCGACCGACATCCACGCGGTCGCGATCTCCTCGAGAACCTGCAGGTAGACCTCGTACGGCAGGTCCCCGCCGCCCCATCGCTCCGCGTACGGCAGCCCGAGCAGCCCGGCCTGTCCGAGCAGCCGGAACTGCTCGCGCGGGAAGTGCGCGGTCTCTTCGTACTTGCTCGCGATCGGGGCGAGCTCCTCGCGCGCGATCTCCTTGGCCAGGTCGATCAGGTCCTTGGCCTCGGTGCTGGGCAGAAGACGATCCGCCGGCATGGTTCCTCCGAGCTGAACTGTACTCGAAACAGTACTGTGGGCTCATTGAGAGTACAGTATGAACTGTCTGGGGACCCGCGATCCGGGTAAGGGATAGTGATCCGATGACCCCGCGCCGTCAGCCCACCGCGCGCCAGAGAGCACTGCTCTCGGAGCTTGAAGAGCTCTTCCTCGCCGAGGGGTTCTCCCAGTTCACGCTGGACGATCTCGCCGCAAGGCTCCACTGCTCGAAATCGACCCTCTACGCGCTCGCGCCCAGCAAGGAGCAGCTCGCGGTCAAGGTCGTCACCCACTTTTTCAAGGGCGCCGCCGAGCTGCTCGAAGAGCGGATCGACGGGATCGACGACGCCCGCAAGATCCTCGGGGAGTACCTCGCCGGGATCTCCGAGTACCTGAATCGCGCTTCGGCCGCTTTCATGACCGATATCGCCGAATTCGCACCGGCGCGGGATGCGTATCAGCTCAACAGCCGCGCCGCGGCCCAGCGGATCCGGTCGTTCATCGATCGGGGCGTCACCGACGGGGTTTTCCGTGAGGTGCACGCGCGGCTGATCGCGGAAATGGCGGGGCTGATCATCGAGGGAATCCAGACCGGCGTCATCGGTCAGCGCGCCGGGGTGACCGACGCCGAGGCGTTCACCGCTTTGTCGGAAGTCCTTCTCGGCGGCCTCGAACCGAAAATGTCCTGAAATGACAATTCTGGTGGTCTTGCCGCCGCCTCGGCTAGCATCGCGCCCGTGATCGTCGTAGGTGGAGAGGCGCTGGTCGACCTCGTTCCCGGTGCACCGTTGGATTCCACTGTGGACGGTGGGTTGCGCGCGCTGCTGCCCCGGATGGGTGGTGGTCCCTACAACGTCGCGCTCGCCGCCGGGCGGCTCGGCGTCCCGACGGGGTTCTTCTCGCGGGTCTCGAACGACCGGTTCGGCGTCGCGCTGGTGGACCGGCTGCACGCCTCCGGTGTCGACACCGCCTTGCTGCAACGAGGAAACGAGCCGACGACCCTCGCCGTGGTCGCGCTCGACGAGAAGGGTTCCGCCCAGTACACCTTCTACACCGAGGGCACCGCGGACAGGCTCGTCGGCGACCCCGGCCCGCTGCCGGAGAATGTGACGGCGCTCTCGCTCGGCACCCTCGGCATGGTCCTGGAGCCGGGGGCGAGCACCTACGAAACCGTGTTGCGCCGCGAATCCGCCCGCGGTGTGCTGACCGTCCTCGATCCGAACATCCGTGCGGCGCTGATCACCGATCCGGCGGCGTACCGGGCGAGGTTCGAGTCCTGGCTTCCGCATATCCGCCTGCTCAAGATCTCCGACGACGACACGGAATGGCTCGCCGAGGGCGCCGATCCGGTCGACGCGGCAAAGGTCTGGACCTCTTGCGGAGTCGATGCCGTCGTGCTCACCCGCGGCGCGCAGGGACTGTCCGTCATCACACGAGCGGGCGAAATCGCGCAGGTCCCGTCACGCCGGGTCGACGTCGTCGACACGATCGGCGCCGGTGACACCGTGCAGGGCGCCTTGCTGGCGTGGCTGTACTCGAACGGGGTGCGTGACGTGTCCACACTCGACGCCGACGGCTGGCGTACGGCGCTCGAATTCGCGGCGAAAGCGGCGTCGATCACCGTCTCGCGGAGCGGGGCGGAACCGCCGACGGCCGGGGATATGGCATCCGCCGTGTGAACCTGGTCCCAAAGGGGCTGTTGTGAGCAACTCACCCGCTGCGCGTTGACCCCATTCTCGACTAGCGTGGAGGGGAATTCATACCCCAGCGGGGCGGTGTGCAGCGAGGCCATGGGTCACGCGCGTGAAAGAGGGCGTACCTGTGGGACCTACAGGCGCCGCCGGCCCGTGCTGAACGTGAGAGGGACTTACATGTCCGACGCGACGACGGGCGAGACCGCGACGCTGCGCCTGCCCAATGGTGAGCACGAGTTCAAGGTGATCCACCCGGTCGAGGGCGCGCCTGGGATCGAGCTGGGGAAGCTGCTGGCGACGACCGGGTACATCACCCACGACCCGGGCTTCGTGAACACCGGTGCCGCGTCGTCGGCCATCACCTACATCGACGGTGACGCCGGCATCCTGCGCTACCGCGGGTACCCGATCGAGCAGCTGGCCGAGAAGTCGACCTTCATCGAGGTCTCGTACCTGCTCATCTACGGCGAGCTGCCCACCCAGACGCAGCTGTCCGAGTTCACCGAGAAGATCCAGCGCCACACCCTGCTGCACGAAGACCTCAAGGCCTTCTTCAGCGGCTTCCCGCGCGACGCGCACCCGATGCCGGTGCTCTCCAGCGCCGTATCCGCGCTGTCGACCTTCTACCAGGACTCGCTCAACCCGTTCGACGAACCGAACGTGGAGCTGTCCACCATTCGCCTGCTGGCCAAGGTTCCCACCCTGGCCGCGTACGCCTACAAGAAGTCCGTCGGCCAGCCGCTGCTGTACCCGGACAACTCGCTCGGCTTGGTCGAGAACTTCCTGCGGATGACCTTCGGCTTCCCGGCCGAGCCCTACGAGGTCGACCCGGACGTCGCCAAGGCGCTCGACCTGCTGTTCATCCTGCACGCCGACCACGAGCAGAACTGCTCGACGTCGACGGTGCGCCTCGTCGGCTCCTCCGAGGCGAACCTGTTCGCCTCGATCTCGGCCGGGATCAACGCGCTCTTCGGCCCGCTGCACGGTGGCGCCAACAGCGCGGTGCTGGACATGCTCGAGGGCATCCAGGCCGAGGGCGGCGACGTCGCGAACTTCGTCACCCGCGTGAAGAACAAGGAAAAGGGTGTCCGCCTGATGGGCTTCGGGCACCGGGTCTACAAGAACTACGACCCGCGCGCGAAGATCATCAAGAACACCGCGGACGAGATCCTCTCCAAGCTCAAGGGCGGCGACCAGCTGCTCGACATCGCGAAGAAGCTGGAAGAGACCGCGCTCTCGGACGACTACTTCATCGAGCGGAAGCTGTACCCGAACGTCGACTTCTACACCGGCCTGATCTATCGGGCGCTCGGCTTCCCGACGAAGTACTTCACCGTGCTGTTCGCGCTCGGCCGCCTGCCGGGCTGGATCGCGCACTGGCGCGAGATGATCCAGGACCCGGCCACGAAGATCGGCCGCCCGCGGCAGATCTACACCGGCTACGCTTCGCGGGACTACGCGCCCATCGCGGAGCGCTGACCCCCCTCCCGACAAGCGCCATGAAAGGTCCTTTCCTTGCAAAATTTGCAAGGAAAGGACCTTTCATGGCATCCGGGCGTGCAAGGTCACAGGAGCGCGCTTAGGGTTTCCGGAGTGACCAGAGAAGCCCCTGTAGTGCTGTGGTTCCGCCGCGACCTTCGCCTCGGCGACCACGCCGCCCTGCTGGAGGCGTCGAGGCACAGCAAGCACGTCCTCGCGCTGTACGTCCTCGACAACGCGCTCCTCGAACCGTCCGGCGCCCCGCGCGTCGCGTTCCTGCACGGCTGTCTGAAGGCGCTGGACGATCAGCTCGGCGGACGGCTGATGCTCGTCAAGGGCGACCCCGTCAAGGAGGTCGTCAAGGCCGCGCGCGAGATCGGCGCCGCGACGGTGCACGTCAGCGCGGACACCGGCCCGTACGGCCGCCGTCGCGACGACGAGGTCAAGAAGGCGTTGGCGGAGCACGACATCGCCTGGGTCGAGACGGGTTCCTCGTACGCGATCACCCCCGGTCGCGTCGCCAAGCCCGACGGCGACCCCTATCGCGTGTTCACCCCGTTCTACCGTGCGTGGGTGCGCCACGGCCGGCCGCGGCCCGCGGACACGGGAAAGTCCATAGTGGACTGGGTCGAGCCGCCGCGTTCGGTCAAGCTCCCGAAATCCCCTTCGCTCGACGGGATGGAGCTGCCGGAGCCCGGCGAGAAGGCGGCACTGGAGCGCTGGCACGAGTTCCTTGACGACGGCTTGGAGACCTACGACGAGGACCGCGACCGGCCGGATCGTCCCGGTACGACAAGGCTTTCACCGTATCTGCGCTGGGGTTGCGTCCACCCGCGCACCTTGCTGGCCGACCTCGCCGGGAACGAGGGATCCGGCGCGAAGGCGTTGCGCGGCGAGTTCGCCTGGCGCGAGTTCCACGCCGACGTCCTGTGGCACCGCCCCGAAACCGCGCGGAAGAACTACGATTCCCGCTTCGACGCCATGGAATACGAGAGCGACGACGAGGCATTCCAGCGGTGGTGCGAAGGACACACCGGCTTCCCGATCGTCGACGCCGGGATGCGGCAGCTGCTCGCCGAGGGCTGGATGCACAACCGCGTCCGGATGATCGTGGCGAGTTTCCTGGTCAAGGACCTGCATCTGCCGTGGTGGCTCGGCGCCCGGCATTTCATGAAGCACCTGGTCGACGGCGATCTCGCGTCGAACCAGCTGAACTGGCAGTGGGTGGCTGGCAGCGGCACCGACGCCGCGCCGTACTTCCGGATCTTCAACCCGACCACGCAGGGGGAGAAGTTCGACCCCTCCGGCGACTACGTCCGCCGCTACGTCCCGGAACTCCGCTCCCTGCAAGGGAAAGCCGTGCACAAGCCCGCCGACGTGCCTGGCTACCCCGCGCCCATGGTCGACCACGCCCACGAACGCCAGGTCGCCTTGGAGCGCTACGGCGCCATCAAAGGCACCTGAACGCGCGTGAAGGCCCCCTTCCCTCGGCTCAGCCGAGGGAAGGGGGCCTTCACGCGCGAAGCGATCAGCCTTTCAGGGCTTCCGAAAGCTTGATCCGGCTGCCGACCCGCAGGACGCTGTTCTGGTAGATCCGCGCGCCCAGCCAGGTGAACAGGGCGATGGCGGCCACCGTCAGGCCGAGCGACAGCGCGATCTCCCACACCTCGACGGTCCCGGCCGCGATCCGCGCGGGCATCAGCACCGGGGAAAGCAGCGGCACCAGGGAAAGGACCTTCGTCCCCGTGCCGTCCGGCGCTTGCGTCAGCAGGTTGAACCCGACGATGAAACCGAGGATCAGCACGATGTTGACCGGTCCGATGACCGACTGCGTGTCCTCCTGCCGCGAGACCAGCGAGCCCATCGCGCCGTAGACGGTGGCGTACAGCAGGAACCCGAGCAGGTACCACAGCACACCCCACAGCAGCGCGCCGGTCGCGACCCCGGACAGCGTCAGCACGTTGGTCGCCGAAGCGACGATCAACCCGGCGCCGCCGATGATCACCAGCTGGGTCAGCCCGACCAGGCCGAGCCCGATCACCTTGCCCAGCAACAGATGCCACGGCCGGACGGTGGACAGCAGGATCTCCACGACCCGGCTGGACTTCTCCTCGACCACGCCTTGGGCGACCAGCGTCCCGTAGGTCACGATGCTCATGTACAGCAGCACCGCCACGATCAGCCCGATCACCATCCGCTGCGACTTCTCGGGGTCCGGCGGTTTGATCGAGTCGACCTTGACCTGGGTCTGGTGGACCGTTTGCATCACTTCTTCCGGCGACCGCTGGGCCTCGGAAAGGATGCCGTTCAGCACTTCTTGCTGGGACACGCCGTTCAGCAGGGCGCGGAGCTTGGTGTCCAATTCGGACTTGACGAGCACCTTGAGCTCGGTGGCGTTGCCGGACAGCAACGCGTCGAGATCACCGTTCTCGACCTGTGTCCGGCCCTGCGCCGGATCGGTGACGGTGACGGTCTCGATCTTCTCGCCGATCGCCGCGCCCGCAGTCTGGAGCTGCTGTGCGATTCCGGCGGTCTGGCCGGACAGCCCGACCTTGCTCTTGTCCTCGTTGCTGATCAGCGTGGACTGCAGCAGGACATAGCCCATCAGCATCACCAGCAGCACGGCGGTGCCGATCACGAAGGACCGGGTGCGCAGCCGGGTGTTCAGCTCGCGTTTGGCAATGAGCCAGACCGCGCGCCACGAAGATACGGTGTTCATGCGGAAACTCCTTGTGCCGCCGGCTTCTCCGCGACAGCGTCGCGGAAGAGGTCGGTCAGCGAACGCCTGCGTTTGGTGAATTCGGTGACCGGGCCGGTGGCCAGCGCCGCGGCGAGCACGGCCTGGTCGTCGGCGCCCGCCTCGAGTTCGAGGATCGCCGTCGGGCCGTTCTGCTCGACCGAGCGCACGCCGGGAACGGCCGAAGCCCAGCCAGGCGCGGCGTTGGGAGCGGTGACGACGAGCCCGTTGCCCGCGCCGGCGGTCAGCTCCCCGACGGTGCCGGAGGCGACCATCCGTCCACTCCGGATGATGCCGACCCGGTCGCACAGCCGCTCCACCAGATCGAGCTGGTGACTGGAGAACACCACCGGCACGCCGGTCGCGGCCTTCTCGCGCAGCACACCGCTCATCACGTCCACGGCCAGCGGGTCGAGGCCGGAGAACGGCTCGTCCAGCACCAGCACCCGCGGATCGTGCACCAGCGCGGCCGCGAGCTGCACACGCTGCTGGTTGCCGAGGCTCAGCTTCTGGACCTCGTCCTTGCGCCGTTCGGTCAGCCCGAGCCTGGCGATCCAGTTCTCGGCGCTGCGGTGGGCGTCGTTGGCCGACATCCCGTGCAGTTCGGCGAGGTAGACCAGCTGCTCCAGCACCTTCATCTTCGGGTACAGCCCGCGTTCCTCCGGCATGTACCCGATGTGAGTGCGGGTCTCGTGGGTGATCGGGGCGCCGCCGAGGCGTACCTGCCCGGAGTCGGCCGACAGCACCCCGAGGACGATCCGCATCGTGGTGGTCTTGCCCGCGCCGTTGCTGCCGACGAACCCGAACAGCTCACCGGGCTGGACCTCGAAGCTCACCTCGTCCAGCGCGACCTTCGCGCCGTACTTCTTGGAGATCCGGTCGATCTCCAGTTTCCCCTCGCTCATTTCCACTTCCCCTCTTCGAAATACCGCACCAGCGCCGTGAATCCCCGATGGACGCCGGAAACCGTGCGGTTCCGCTGGATCAGCCCGTCCAGCTTGACGTTGCTCATCACCGACGTGGCCCGGTAAACCAGGACCGCCCGGCCCGCGCCGGCGAGGACCCCGCTCGCCACCAGCACGACGGCGACCACGCCGACGGACACCTTGTAACGCTTCTTGTCCCCGGTCATGCCGGAGCCACCCCCTCGAAGTCGGTGAAGTCATCGGGGTCGTCGTCCGGCAGCCGCCACGCCAGCCAAAGTGCCGGCAGCGACGTTCCGAAGACGAGTAACGCCGCCGTCATCGCGGCCAGCAGGGAACCGGAATCCGGCTGCCCTGCCGCGTAAAGCCCGTAAGCGAGATCCACCGCCATCAGGAGGCAGATCCCTTGGAAGGCACTGTAATGCGCCCTGTCGCGCAAGAGCAGTTCGCGCTCGTCGAGATCCTTCGCCGCGGAGCCGGGTCTGCCGACGGCCTTGCGCAGTACCGCCGCGGTGCCGACGCAGAGACACAGTCCCGGCCCCATCAGGCCGACGGCGAACCACAGCGTGGGCTCGCGGAGCAGCGCGGCGCCGGCGATCACGACCAGATGGCCGATCACGGCCGCGACGGCGAGGCGACGGCGGTCCGATCGCGTCCGGGTGGGGGTCATGCGGGGCTCACCTCTTCGAAATCTTCCGGATCGTCGTCCGGCAGCGACCAGCCCAGGATGACGCCGGAGAGCGTGGTGCCGGTGACCAGCAGCGCGCAGGCCATCATCGCGCCGCGCGCGCCGCCGTTCTCCGTGCCGGAGATGACCAGGCTGTAGAGCACCGCGATCATCATCAGCCCGACCAGGACCTGGTAACTGACGTAGGTGACGCGGTGGCGCCATTCCCGCTCGCGTTCGTCGAGCCGGAGCGAGAAGCCGCCGCTCATCTTGCCGGTGAGGATCCGAAGGAGATAGTGGGCGCCGCCGGCGAGAATGGAACCGCTGAACCAGCCGAGGAAGAAGACCGCCTCTTGCCCTGTCTGAAAGAAGGCGGCCCCGGCGATCAGGATCAGGTCGCCCGTCACCACGAGCACGCTCAACGTCCGCCGCCGTTTCCGCGTGCGCCAGGTCGGCAGTCGCAGCGCCCGCTTGCGTTCGATCTCGTCCAGCCGTTCCAGCTGGCGCTCCCAGTACGCCGCGAGACGGCCTCGCTCCTCGCTCATGCTCCCCCCTCCCGGTAGACCTGAGTGGACAGTGGCGTGAACGGTTCGCGACTGAACACGGCCTCGACCGGGAGGTCGAACACCGTGCAGATGCGAAACGCCAGGTCCAGGCTCGGGTAGTGGTCGCCCCGTTCGAGCGCGCCGATGGTCTGCGGGTTGACCTCGACGGCCGCGGCGAGGGCGGCCCTGCTCAGTCCACGCTCCGCCCGGAGCACGGGCAGCCGGTTGTAGATCGGCAGCTCTTTGCCGCGTCTGACCGGGCTCATAGAACATACTGTTGCAAAAACCCAACGACTCGTCAAGCTGAGAGCACACTTCACCGCAAGTAGGTGACTAATTGCGAGGGGTCAGGAGAGGCCGGCGAGGGACTTGCCGACGAGTTCCCGGACGCGGGCGCGGGCGGCCTCGGCGTCCGGGGCGACCAGGCCGAGCCGGGTGCGGCGCTCCAGGACGTCCTCGACGTCGAGCGCGCCCTCGTGCCGCACGGCCCATACGACCTCCGCCGCGCTGATCTCGGTGCCGTCGAACAGGGGCAGGCCCAGTTCGGGATCGACCTCGCCGAGCGCCGCGACTCGCGGTGCCTCGGTGCCGTACTTCGCGACCAGCCGGGCAGGTGCGTCCACAATGGACAGACGGTCGCGCGGCGTCGCGCCGAGCAGCGGGAGCCGGGAGGTGGTCGACGGCCCGGCGAGGAGCCCGGAGCGCTTCAACGCGGTATCGACGGCGTCCTCGGCCATCTTCCGGTACGTCGTCAGCTTGCCGCCGACGACGGTGAGGACGCCGTCCGCGCCCGTCACCACCGCGTGTTTGCGCGAGAGATCCGCACTGCGCCCGCCGCCTTCGACCAGCGGCCGCAGCCCGGCGAACGAGCCCGCGACGTCGGCGCGGGTCAGCGGCCGGGTGAACGCCGTCGACGCCACTTCGAGCAGGAAGTCCACATCGGACTCCGGCACGGACGGCACGCGGGGGACGGCGCCGTCGATCGGTTCGTCGGTGACCCCGACGAACACGCGGCCGTCGGGTTGGGGCAGCAGGAAGACGAACCGGTTGTTCTCGCCGGGGACGGGCACGTTGACCGACGTCGCGCCGATCCGCGCCGCTCCCGAAGCCAGGATGAGGTGTGAGCCGCGAGAAGGCCGCAGCCGCACCGACTCCGCCAGTTCACCCGCCCAGACGCCCGTCGCGTTGATCACCTGACGGGTGCGGATCTCGATCTCCTGGCCGGTCAGCCTGTCCCGGGCCAGTACGGATTCCGCGTCGAGCCGGAGCGCCTCGAACTTCGTCAGGATCTTCGCGCCGCGTGACGCCGCCGTGCGCGCCAGGCTGACTACAAGACGCGCGTCGTCGGTCAGCGCGCCGTCGTAGGCGAGCAACGCGCCGCGCAGGCCTTGCGGAGTCAGGCCGGGCGCGAGTGCCAACGCCTCCGCGGCCGGGATCGACCTCGGCCGCGGCAGTACCGACGCACGCGTCCCGGCGGCGCGGCGGAGGCCGTCACCGGCGACGAGGCCGGTCATGATGAACGCCTGCTGGCCGCGGGAGGTCTTGCGGTACAGGGGGAACAACTGCGGGATCGCCCTGGTGAGATGCGGGGCGGTGCGGGTCATCAGTATCCCGCGTTCGACGGCGCTTTCGTGCGCCAGCGCCAGATCACCCTTGGCCAGGTAGCGGAGCCCGCCGTGGACCAGCTTGCTGGACCAGCGCGACGTCCCGTACGCCAGGTCGTACGCCTCGACGAGGGCCACCGAGAGCCCGCGCGCGGCCGCGTCCAGCGCGATCCCGGCGCCGGTGACACCGCCGCCGACCACCACCAGATCGACCCGCTCGCCGCCGGCCAGCGCCGTGAGTTCCCGTTCGCGCCGGAGTGCGTTGAGCGAGCCGGGCGTCACGGTCGCAGCGCCGCGTCGAGCATGTGGCCGAACTCCGTCATCAGCTTCTTCTCGTCCACGTCCGACGTGGCGGGACGGTAGGAGAACGCGAAGGACTGGATGAGCAGCAACAGGGTGCGAGCCTGCGAAGGCAGGTCGCCCTTGCGGATCGAGCCGTCTTCGTGGCCGGAACGCAGCAGGTGCAGGATCACGCCTTCGGCGAAGCGCTGGGTCTTCCCGAGCCGCTCGACGATGTAGGGCAGCACCAGTTCGGGGTCGAGGTCCAGCAGCGTGCGGAACAGGGGATCGCCCGACAGCACGGCGACGGCGGCCGAGGAGCTCCGCACGAGCTTCTCGCGGAAGTTGGCCGGTTCGACGTCCGGTTCGGCGGCGCCCTGCAGCAGTCCGCCGAACTCACGGGTCATGAGGGTCGCGAGCACGCTGCGTACATCCGGGAACCGGCGGTACACGGTCATCCGGCTGACCTTCGCGGTCCGCGCGATCTCGGCGAGCGTCGTCCGCCGCACACCGACGGCGAGCACGCACTTCTTCGCGGCGTCGAGCAGAACGTCGTCGGACACGCGCGTCGAGGCCTGGCGGGATCGGGTGTCCGCCAGTGCCGAAACGCCTGTTTCCGCAGGTGAGTGACGTTTTACGTCCATATGTAACACTGTAGTCGTGACGGAGCTTATTGACCACCGGTTAAGACGATCCTGGACGGCCGAAGCCGGTGACGCGGCCCACCTTCCGGCGAAAGCCCTGCGGTGGCTCGTCCAGCGTATCGGCCCGCTGGGCTCCGCGGCGCCGTTCGCGCCCGATTCGGCACTGTCCGTTCCCGATTCGGCGCTGGGCGAACAGCCGAAACGAGACCTCGAAGAACTCGTCGGCGCCGGCCATGTCCTGGTGGTGCCGGGGGAACGGCTCGCGCGGGCAGGCGGTCTGTCCTATCTGGACCTGATGCGGCGCCGGGGCTTCGGTGATTTTCCGGTGCCGGACGCCGTCGTCCTGCCGGAGAGTCCCGCCGATGTCCAGTCGGTACTGGAAATCTGTGCACGGCACGACGTCGGCGTCGTCCCGTTCGGCGGCGGGACGTCGGTGGTCGGCGGGGTTTCGGCGCTGCGCGGGGACAAGAGCGCGGTGATCGCGCTCGACCTCGCCAGGCTCGGCGAACTGGTCTCCGTCGACCCCGTGTCCAGGATCGCCGTCCTTCAAGCGGGCGTCACCGGACCGGAGGCCGATCGGCTGCTCGCCGCGCACGGCTTCACCCTCGGGCACGTGCCCCAGTCCTACGAACGCGCCACCATCGGTGGTTTCGCCGCGACGCGGTCGGCCGGGCAGGCATCCTCGGGTTACGGCCGGTTCGAGGACATGGTTTCGGGTGTCCGGCTCGCGACCCCGCGTGGCGAATGGAAGCTCGGTGTCGCCCCGGCTTCGGCGGCGGGGCCCGACCTGCGGCACCTCGCCATCGGCAGCGAAGGCGCGCTCGGCGTGATCACCGAGGTCGCCCTCCGTGTCCGTCCCGTGCCGGAAGTGCGCCGTTATGAGGGTTATGTCCTGGACGGCTGGGAGAACGGCACCGCCGCCGTCCGGGAACTCGCCCAGCGGCACGTGCTCGCGGACGTCACGCGACTGTCCGATGTGGACGAGAGCGAGGTTTCGCTGGCGCTCAACGACAGCTTGAAGACCAAGGCGCTGCGACGGTATCTCAAGGCACGGGGAGTCCACGCGCCTTGCCTGCTGATCCTCGGCTGGGAGGGCGCCTCGAAACGAGAAGTCGCCCGGCGCCGTCAGGAGACCACCCGGGTGCTGGCGCCGTTCGGTGCCGTCCGCATCGGCGCCGCCCTCGGCGAATCCTGGCGCCGCGACCGGTTCTCCGGGCCTCGGCAGCGGGACGCCTTGCTGGACAACGGTGTCTGCGTCGAAACCCTGGAAACCGCCGCGTACTGGGCGGAACTGAGCGACCTGCGTGACGCCGTCCGCGCCGCGCTCACCGCGACCCTCGGCAACGCGATCATCATGTGCCACGTCTCGCACGCCTACGAGACGGGCGCGTCGCTGTACTTCACCGTGCTCACCGCGCGCGACGAGGCCGACCCGATCGGCCAGTGGCGGCGGGCGAAGGCGGCGGCGTCGGAGGCGATCACCGGTCTCGGCACCATTTCGCACCACCACGCCGTCGGCGTCGACCACGCGCCTTATCTGGCGGCGGAAATCGGCTCGCTCGGTGTCGAAGTGCTGCGAGCGGCGAAGAAGGCCGTCGACCCGACCGGGATCCTCAATCCCGGGAAGCTTCTCTGAGCAGCGTCGAGGCCTGGACCAGCGTGCAGTCCAGTCCGTGCGTTTCGGCGGGGATGCCTTCCAGCGCCGCGGCCCGGCGCTGTTCGAGGTCGGCGACGCGGATATGCCTGCCGTCCACGAGGATCGGCAGGCGGATGTCCGCCGCGCCGACGTAGGCCACCACGTCGTCGAGCACGGTGCCGTCGTCGAGGGTGATGGCGGGCGCGGTCAGCCGCACCAGGTCGTAGCGTTGTCCGTTGCCCTCACAGCGATCGAGGACGGCGAGCTGGTCCGGCGTCGCGAACCAGACCGAGTGCTCCTCGACGACCCCCGGCGCGGCGGCGAGCGTCGCGGGCCGCTGCCCGTCCCGGAACCGCAGCCCGGACGCCCAGACCGCGGCGAGGTCGGTGCAGCGCGCGTGGCAGACGACGACCGGACCCGTCAGGCCCATGTTCTCCCGCAGCCAGGTGATCTTGGACGGGCACGCGTTCGATCCGTAGGCGAGCACGGCCTGGCGTTCGCGCCAGCCCTCCGGCGCGGTGTCGAGACTGTGCCCGGCGCCGTCGAAGTGGACGAACGAATGCCCCGGCCGCGCTCCCGGATACGGGTCGGTGGGGAAATCGGCGTCGGTGAAGAGTTTCACCACGTCACCACGCTGCGGAGGACGTCGCCGTGGTGCATCCGCTCGAAGGCCCGCTCGACGCCGTCGAGGGCGATCCGCTCGGTGACGAACTTGTCGAGCGGGAGCCTGCCCTGGAGGTAGAGGTCGATCAGCATCGGGAAATCGCGGGAGGGCAGGCAATCGCCGTACCACGACGATTTGAGCGAACCGCCACGCGAGAAGAAGTCGATCAGCGCGACGTCCAGCCGCATGTCCGGGGTCGGGACGCCGACGAGCACGACCGTACCCGCCAGATCACGGCCGTAGAAGGCCTGCCGCCACGTTTCGGGCCTGCCGACCGCGTCGATCACGACGTCGGCGCCGAACGAATCGGTGAACTCCCGGATCGCCTCGACGACCTGGTCTTCGCCCAGTCCCTTGCTGTTCAGCGTGTGCGTGGCGCCGAAGTCCTTGGCCCAGGCGAGTTTCCGGTCGTCGGTGTCGACGGCGACGATGGTCTTGGCGCCGGCCAGCTTCGCCCCGGCGATCGCGGCGTCGCCGACACCGCCGCAGCCGATGACCGCGACCGAATCGCCGCGGCTCACCGCGCCGGTGTTCAGCGCCGCGCCGAGACCGGCCATCACCCCGCAGCCGAGCAGCCCGGCGACGGCGGGTTCGGCGGCGGGATCGACCTTCGTGCATTGTCCACTGTGGACGAGCGTCTTCTCGAGAAACGCCCCGACGCCGAGCGCGGGGGACAGGGCGGTGCCGTCGGCCAGTGTCATCGGCCGGGCGGCGTTGAAAGTCGAGAAGCAGTACCAGGGCCTGCCCCGGCGACAGGCCCGGCAGGTGCCGCAGACCGCGCGCCAGTTCAGGATCACGTAGTCGCCCGGTTCGAGGTCCGTGACGCCGTCGCCGACGGCCTCCACGAATCCCGCGGCCTCGTGGCCGAGCAGGAACGGGAACGCGTCGTTGATCCCGCCCTCGCGGTAGTGCAGGTCGGTGTGGCAGACGCCGCACGCCTTGACCGAGACGACGGCCTCGCCGGGCCCGGGGTCGGGCACCGTCACGGACTCCAGCGAGACCGGTTCACCCTTGGCGCGGGAAACGACGCCTTGGACCTCGTACGGCATGCCCACCTCCGAGTAGTCGACTCCGTAGCCTGCCACGTGACAGGCCCGGATCGCGACATCCGCTCGGGTGGGGAACCGATTCAGTGCCCAGGAGTGATGATGTAGGCGACCCCGCCGGGACCGCTCGAAACACCGCCATTCGTGTTGTACCGCTTGGTGCGCTGCCAGATCGTCTCGAACTGGTGTCGTTTGTAGACATGTCGGACGCGGTCGTTGCTGCTCGCCGCCGGGTCGTTCGCGATCACGTCGCCGTCCTTCGTGAAACCGACGACGACCATGATGTGCCCGGCGGTGCCGTAGCCCGCGCCGTCGAGTTCCTCGGCCTTGAACGACTGCGACGTGATCACCGGGATGCCGCGCGCGATGTAGTTTTCGAGTTCGTTCAAGGAGTGCAAACGGGTGATGTGCCCACGCAATCCGAGTGAAGCGGCGTACGCGGTGTTGAACGGCCAGTTGCCCGTTCCGTCGTAGGCGTAGTCGAACGTGTAGCGGGCGGCGTACGCGACGGTCGGATCGACGTAACCCTCCGGAATCCACGTCATGTCCTCGGGCTTGGGCCGTTTGCCCCAGTATTCGGCGACCATTTCGGTGGAGGTGGGGCTGCACCAGTTCTCGCCGCCGCCGCCGTACTCCGGGAACTGTCCTTTGTGGATGTTCTGCGCGTAGGCGGGCACCTTGAGCTCGATACCGGTGGCGCGGCCCGGCTTGGTCGCCTTGACCTCGAAGCGGTCCGGGACCAGCGACGTCATCGCACCGACCGACGACACCGACGGCGTGGCGCGGGAACCGGCTTCGCGGTACAGGCTGACCCGCAGCTGATACGAGCGGAGCGCGACACCCGCCTTCATGACCAGCGTGTCGACGTCGACCGCGGCGTTGGCGTCGCTCTGGCCGTCGACGCTGGTGCGCTTGATGTCGGCGTCCCCACCGGCCCAGCGGCCCATGACGTACCAGGAGGTCTCGGCGCCCGCCGCGGTGCGGCCCTTCGCCTCGACCTTGAGCCAGGTCTTGGGCGGCGTCTTCGCGTTCCACGAAGCGACCAGCTGCGAGGCGTCGAAGCCCTGCGTGTGGCTCCGCGACGTCCATTGGCCGTATTCGTAGGTCTTCGTGGTGCCGAGTTCGGGTTCGGTGTGCTCGATGGTGCCGATCGGGCGGTCGATGCGCAGCGCTCCGTGGTCGAGATCGAGGCCTTCCAGCCTGCCGTCACGGAAACCGTGGTGACCGGACCATTCGTGGTAGTCGATCGACTCGTCGTCCGGGCGGCCGGGCCCCGCTTCCGCCGTCTGTGCCGTCACCGCTGTCATCGTCGCGATAGTCAGTAGCGTGACCAGCCCTCGTATGCGCATCCCGGCTCCATCCCTCGAGTCCACCCAGTAAGGAAGGAATTTTCGCCGGTTACGCCGGGTATGTAAAGTTCCGCCTCCAATCACGCGAGTTACGCCCCCAAACACGCGAGTTACGCCCCCGATCACGCGAATCACGAGTTCGGCCGTGCGGCGATGGACGACTCGCGTGACTGGATGGCGATCTCGCGTGATTGAAGGCGTAACTCGCGTGATTGAAGGCGTAACTCAGGCGAGCGGGTTCGGCAGCAGGAGTTCGGTGTTCTGGTCCTGAGGGGTACCGACGGCGGACAGCGAAGCGTGGATGTCGTTGTAGGAGAACTCCCGGTACAGCGACGCAAGCGCTTGCGTCGAGGTGTCCGAGTACGGCGCCTCGTACGGGGCTTCCGCCTCGATCAGGGTCGTGAACAGCGAAAGCGTGCCGTCGGCGTTGTCGGCGACCTCGATGATCCGCGCGTGCTGCGGGAAGTCGATGTGCGAAGCGGTGTTGATCTCCCAGAAGCTTTGCTTCGCGGTCTTGCCGACGTGCGGGGTGATCTTGTTGTGGTGCGTGTGCCCGTTGACCCACGCCAGCACGTTCGGGAACCGGTGCAGCAGCGAGACGAACGTGTCGCCGTTGAGCCGGAGCTCCAGCGGATGCCGCGCGTCCGGGAGCACGTTGCCCATGGTGTCGCTGGTGTGATGACTGAAGAGGACGAACAGCTCGTCCGTCACGTTCTGCGTGACCTTGCGCCCGAAGAAGTCGTAGTACGTCGAGCTGTTGCGCTTGAGCGTGTTCTCCACCCAGGTGAACTGCCCGAGCCCGATGGAACCGTCGGCAAGCCCGGCCATCGTCGTCGTGTCGAGGCTGATGCCGACGACGCCCGGCGCGATGCGGAAGGTGTAGTACACGTTCCGCCCGTCGGCGTTGTTCTCGCTGAACCCGTGGCCGACCGGGCCGGGGCCGGTGTTGGCGGAATCGAGGTGGTGCCGCACGAACTCCGCGGTGCTGAACGGCCGCCGTCGTGCGTCCGGGGTGACCTCGCGGATCGTGCCGGAGCCGCCGAACAGCTCCGTGACCGGGACGCCGGAGCCGGACCCGATCGCCTTGGCGAGTTTCCGTGACGTCGTCTCGTCCTTGCCGATCACCTTGAAGCGGCCGGTGTACCAGGCGTCCATCCCCGGCAGGTCCGGCACCGTGCCGACGATGCTGTCGTCGTGGTTGCCGAAGGTGCAGAACCACGGGACGTCGAGGCCGGGCGAGGTGAAGGTGTTCGAGGCCGCGTCGAGCAGACCGGGAAGCTGCGGGAAGCCCTTCTTCGTGTACGCGTCGTCCAGCGTCTTGCCGGGGTTCCAGTAGTGCGAAGACCCGGACGTCTGGACCCCTTCGTGCACGTTCGGGTCGCCAGAGGTCGGGTTCACCGTGCCGCCGTTGAGCACCTTGAGGAACCATTCGAGCTCGATCAGCTCGTGGTTGTCGGTGTTGTCCCCGGTGGTGACCATGAAGTCGATCGGCCGTCCGGTGAACGGGCCGGCCTTCAGGCTGTTCACCCGCTCCACCAGCGCCGTCGTCGCGACCGGGCCGAGCGTTTCCTGTGGCCGGTGCGCCGAGCCGACGAACGGGTGCAGGTACTCGAACCGCGCCGGGCTCTCGGCGTCGGTGAAGTGCAGGTCGGTGAACTGCGCGAACGAGGCCATCGCGCGACGCCGCTCGTCGCGGCCGGATTTCGGCGCGGCGAGGTCGCCACGGACCACGAGCGGCCAGCCGGGACCCGCGGTCAGCCTGGTGTAGCCGGGGCCGGTTTTCAGCGGGGCCGCCGCGGCTTCGAGAGTGGTGCCCGCGGTGCGCACCGCGCGGGCCGAGGTGCGCACCAGCGCCCGGTCGAGCGCGTTGGCGGTCGGCGTGCACAGCAGCAGGCCGACGCCGGCGGCGCCCGCCGCGGTGAAGGTGCGCCTCGAGATGTCGGACATGGCGGTGCCCCCAGTCGTCGCGGATGGTCGTCGCGGAAGGACGATGCCGCACGACGTTAGCCGTGGGGTGAACGCGGGAAAAGGGTAATGCGAAGATTTGTCACGTTCGGCCGAATACCAAAGGAGCCAAGCGGGCTGGTTACGCTGGCCGCTCGGCGAAACGAGGAGGTGGCCCCGGTGGGAGCTTCGGCTTGGTCTGTCCGCGGCCGGTTCGACGGCGACCCGGGTGCGGCGCTGGACGCGATGAAGGCGCGCGTCTTCGCGGAGGGTGACTACCTCTGGGAAGGCGACGAGCTCGGCCGCCCGGATTCGATCGACGACCTGTACGAGGTGGAGAGCGTCCAGGAGTCCGGGACCCATTCCGTGCTCGACGTCCACGAGTTCATCAGCGCCACGGGTGAGGACGACTTCGGCACCATCCGGCCCTTGACCGACGCCGAACTCCTCGCCGCGTTCGGCACCGAGGAGCCGTCCGTCGCCGCCTTCGACGAACTCGACAAGGCGGGACGGCTGCCGTTCGAACGCCGTCCGCGCTGGAGCGCGAACTGTGCGCTGCTCTACGAGGACGACGTCGCGGTCGAGCTGGCGATCTGGGGCGTGTCCGGGGACTAGGGCCGGGAAGAGTGGGCAGGGTTGGTCGTGAGTGGCGATTCGGGTACTGACGAGGGGTAGCGCAAAGGTGTCGGGTCGCGGGGATTCGCTCGCGGCCGTTTCGCTACCGCACCCCTGCTCCCGACGTTGCGAAAGCCACTTTCGCAACGTTGAAGGTTGCGAAAGTGGCTTTCGCAACCTGCCACCTTTGCCCTACCCCTCAACAACCCGAACTCCACTCAAGGCCCATCGGGCCCTCACGCGGACAGGCGGCCCAGTTCGGCTTTGACGGCCTCGACCGCTGCCTTCGTCTCGGCGACCGGATCCGCGCCGTCGCGGGCGATCCGGCCCAGCGCGTCGACTAGCGCGGTGTTCGCCGTCGATGTCCACAGTGGACCGGTGGCGCGGCCGTTCTCTTTGACCAGTTTCGCCGCGTCGGCAGCCGTGGTGACCTTGTCGAGCACGCTCAGCCGCGCTGGCAGGTGGAAACCGAACCTGGTGGCGAACTCCTGCTGGAAGTCGGTGCGCTCCAGCCACAGCCACTTGACGAAATCCTTGGCGGCGTTGGGGTTCAGGCTCTTGGAGTGCACCATCGCGCTCAACCCGCTGACCGGGACGGACGGCGCGCCCGCCGCGTCGAGCCGGGGGAAGGCCAGGATGCCGAAGTCGTCCTTCACGGTGTCCTGGATCTTCGGCAGGTTCCACAGCCAGGTCCATTGCATGGCGATGAGCCCGTCGATGAACGGGAGCGGATCCGCCCAGTCCGTCGAAGCGCCGAGCAGCAGCGAACCGTTGAGCTCGTGGAGTTTCGCGAACGTCGTGGCGGCGCGCGGATCGTCGAAGCCGACGGATTTGCCGTCCTTGACGTAGTCGAGCCCGGCCGACCACAGCAGTGGACCGGCGAGCGCCGCCGCGCCCGCGTCGTTGCCGGCGAACAGTCCTTTGACGCCGTCCCTGGTGAGTTTCTTCGCCGCGTCGACGAGTTCGCCGAGCGTCTGCGGCGGCTGAACCCCGGCCTCCTGCAGGAAACTCTTGCGGTAGAAGAGAACCTGGGCGTCCAGCGCCTGCGGGATGCCGTAGAGCTTGCCGTCGACCGTCTGCGCCGCCAGTACGGAGGGGTTGAAATCCCCGCGCACGGGTCCGATGACGTCGTCGAGCGGGACGAGGAGGTTCTGCCGCACGCGGTCGACGGTGACCTGGTCTTCGAAGACGTCCGGGACCGGCCCCGCCTGCAGCGCGGCGTTCAGTTTCGTTTCGTAGTCGTCGGGATTCCACTGCACCGCGACCTTGGACTTCTGGTACGCGGCCGCGTAGCGCGTGACGGCTTCCTGGACACCGGCTTCGGGGTACGGGTGATACCACTGCGTGAGATCGACCGGTTTGGGTTTCGGCCTGGTCACTCCGGCGGAGTAAGCCGTCGACGGGGGAGGGCTTCCCGTTCGGACGGTGTTGGATCCGCAGGCGGAAAGGACGGTGGTCCCCGCGAGTGCCAGGAATGTTCGCCTGTTTGTCTTACGCACCAACAAAACCCTTCGCCGAACGCAGTGAAGGCCATCTTCAGGGAACAGCGTCCCTCAAGATGGCCTTCACGGAAGGGCAGGCGCGCGGGAGATTAACCCGTTAGAGCTGACTGACGTCGAGCTTGCCTTCGGAGTGGAACGCCCGCAGCCGCTTCTTGTCGAACTTGCCGACACTGGTCTTCGGGACTTCGTCCACAAAGGTCCAATTCTCCGGAAGCTGCCACTTCGCGACCTTGTCGGACAGGAACTCACGCAGTTCCTCGGCCGTGACGTTCTCGCCCTCCTTGAGCACGACGGCGACCAGCGGCCGCTCGTCCCACTTCTCGTCGGGGATGCCGACCACGGCCGCCTCGGCCACCGCGGGATGCGCCATCACCTGGTTCTCCAAATCCACCGAGGAGATCCACTCACCGCCGGATTTGATGACGTCCTTCGCGCGGTCGGTCAGCGTGAGATAGCCGTCGGGGCTGATCTTGCCGACGTCGCCGGTGCGCAGCCAGCCGTCGTGGAACTTCTCCGGATCGGGCTCGTCTCCGCTCGTGCCGCTGTAGTACGACGCCGCGATCCACGGGCCCTGCACCTCGAGCTCGCCGACGCTTTCGTTGTCCCACGGCAGTTCCTCGCCGTTGTCGCCGATCAGCCTGGCGCTGACGGACGCCGGGAACCGGCCCTGGGTGTAGCGGTAGTCCCACGCCTTCTCGCCGGTCGCGGCGGCGGGCGGACGCGCGACGCTGCCCAGCGGCGACGTTTCGGTCATGCCCCAGGCGTGCAGGATCGGCACGTCGTAGCGGTCTTCGAACGCGTGCATCAACGACGGCGGCGCGGCCGATCCGCCGACGACGACCTCGCGCAGATGCGAGATGTCCTGCGGGTTCGCGTCGAGGTGGGACAGCAGGCCCTGCCAGATCGTCGGGACGGCGCCGGCGAAGGTCGGCTTCTCGACGTCGAGCATCTGGGCGATCGGGGCGGGCTGGAGGAAGCGGTCCGGCATCAGCAGCGAGGCGCCGACCATCAGCGCGGCGTACGGCATGCCCCAGGCCATCGCGTGGAACATCGGGACGATCGCGAGGGCCTTGTCGTGCTGCGCCAGCCGCATGCTGTCGGACATCGTGACCTGCATGGAGTGCAGCCAGATCGACCGGTGGGAGTACGCGACGCCCTTCGGGTCACCCGTGGTGCCCGAGGTGTAACACATCGCGGCGGCGGACCGCTCGTCCACGTCGGGCCAGTCGAAGGTGTCCGGCTGGCCGGACAGCAGCTCGTCGTAGGAGTGCACCTGGACTCCGTCGGGCGCGGGGAGGGTGGCGGCGTCGCCGTTGGCCACGATGACGTGACGCACGGTCTTCAGCTCGGGAAGCTGCTTGGCCAGCAGCGGGACCAGCGTGCCGTCGACGATGACGACCTGGTCCTCGGCGTGGTTGGCGACGAAGACCAGCTGCTCGGGGAACAGCCGGATGTTGAGCGTGTGCAGCACCGCGCCCATGGCGGGGATGGCCAGGTACGCGGCCATGTGCTCGGCGTTGTTCCACATGAACGTGCCGACGCGCTGGTCACCGGTGATGCCGAGGCTCCGGAGGGCGTTGGCGAGCTTCGCCGCGTGCTTGCCGAGTTCGCCGTAGGTCTCCCGGCGGGCTTCTGAACCGGTCCAGGTGATGACTTCGCTCTCGGAGTGCACCGTGGTGCCGTGGCGGAGCAGCTTGCCCAGTGACAGCTGTCCGTCCTGCATCGTGCTCAACATCGTGTACTCCCGTAGTGCTCGTTCTCCGGTGAACTGGGGTTGCGCCGACTCTAATCCGGGTGGGGTGAACTGGTCAGTAACGTCGCAGGCAACCGTTCGGTCACAGTGTCGCGCTAACGGGTGTTCCCCGGTTCGAGTCAAGATCATCAATAATTCGCATTTTTCCTGCCATGAAACGAAAAATGGCCGACAGTGCGAAGTCTCGACATCGCTCATAAGGGTGATGAACACGGGCGAATCGCCGCCCGAACGGCGTGTTTCCGCAGGCTGGGGCGGGTTGCCCGTGACGTGGTCGAGGGGTAATAAGTGCGTGTCGGTTTCACGGCCGAGGAACGGGTGGCGTTTACTGGAGCCGTGGTACAGAGACGGCTGGCCAGCGCTTGCTCTTGCAAGCATGGTTAAAGGCCGTCGGCCGCGAAAGCGGAGACCTGAGATGAAAGGACTACTACGTTGGCTCTGCCCACGTTGACTCCGGAGCAGCGCGCCGATGCCCTCGCCAAGGCGGCTGAGGCTCGCAAAGCGCGCTCCGAGCTGCTTGCGTCGATCAAGTCCGGCAAGGAGAGCATCGACAAGGTGCTCAAGCAGGCCAAGGAGAACAAGACCATCGGCAAGACGAAGGTCACGCAGCTGCTGAAGGCCGTGCCCGGCCTGGGCGCGGTCAAGGTCGCCGCCCTGCTGGAGCAGGCCGGGATCGACCCGGACCGGCGTGCCGCCGGCCTGGGCGAGCGGCAGCGCGAGGCCCTCCTCGAGGCGCTGAAGTAACGCTTCCGCCCAGGTCACAGGGTTGCCCGGGGGAAGGTGTTGTCTCCAGAGGCTGTTGCCCGGACAACACTTTTCCCTGGTCTCAGCCGGAGCCTGGGACGCTGGTGAGGTGACGACCAGTACCGCACCGGCGACCCCGGCAGACCTGGCCGCCCGCTACGAGCGGGGCGACTTCCTCCTGGCCACGGCGCGGCACGCGCTCCTCGCGAGCGGGGCCGCGGCCACCGCGACCGACACCGATCCGGCGCGGCTCTCCGGGGCGCTCCCCGGACTGTTCGCCGACTCGGGCGCGTCGATCGCGGTCGGCGTGCTGCCCTTCGACACCACCTCGACGCCGGGGCATCTGGTCTTGCCCCGTGCGATCCATCGCGCGACGTCCGAGCACGCGGCCGTCCCGCCGCGCACCACCCTTCCGCAGCCGGTGAAGGTCACTCCCGTGCCCGAGCCGGAGGCGCATCTGGCCGCCGTCCGCGCGGCCGTCTCGGCGCTGAGCGACCGGGACCTGCGCAAGGTCGTCCTGGCCCGCGCGCTCGACCTCGACTTTTCCGAGGCCGTTCCGGTCGCCGACGTCGTCCGGAACCTGGCGAACGGCAACCCCCGGCACACCACGTACGCCGCGCAGCTTCCCGGCGGGCGCACGCTGGTCGGCGCGACCCCGGAACTCCTGGTGTCCCGCACCGGCGGGGCCGTCCTGTCCCGGCCGCATGCCGGGTCGATGCCCCGGTCGGCGGACCCGGCGATCGACAAGGCGAATGGTGAGGCGCTGCTGGCGTCCGAAAAGGACCACGTCGAACACGCCGTGGTGGTGGAGTCCGTCGTCGAGATCCTGCGGCCGTTCTGCCGCACCCTCGACGTCCGCGGCCCCGAACTCGTCTCGACGCCGGCGATCTGGCACCTCTCGACCACCGTCACGGGTGAGCTGCTCGATCAGGACATCACCGCGCTGGACCTCGCCGCCGCGCTGCATCCGACTCCCGCCGTCTGCGGAACGCCGACCGATGCCGCACGCTCGCTGGTGCGGGAACTGGAGCCGTTCGACCGCGAGTACTACGCGGGTGCCGTCGGCTGGGTCGACGCGGCCGGGGACGGCGAATGGGCCGTCGGGATCCGGTGCGCCGAGATCGCCGACACCTCCATGCGGCTGTACGCCGGCGGCGGCATCGTGCCCGCCTCCGACCCGCGGACCGAGCTCGACGAGACCTCGGCGAAGTTCCGAACCCTGCTCGCCGCCATGGGCCTGGAGATCTAGGACCCCCGCAATTCGTCACCTGCTTGCGCCCGATCGATGCCCGGCGCCGGTAAGCGCCCACGCAAGTAGGTGACGAATTGCGGGGTCAGAGGGTCGCGAAGGCTTCGGTGACCGAGATGTCGTCCGACGTCAGCAGTGCGACGGCGGCCCGGTAGCCCTCGGCCGCCTTCAGGTCCGCGAGCCGGGTCCGGTCCGGGTCGAGGGCCTGGTGGCTCGACCGGACCAGCCGCGCCTGCTCGTCGTAGCCGGAGAACGTGATGCTCTGCAGCGGGATCTTGAGGCCCTTCCCGGTGGCCTTCATGACCGCTTCCTTGCGCGTCCAGTAGGTGAAGAACGCCGTCGCGCGCTCGTCGTCGGAGAGCCCGGAGATCGCGGCCAGTTCGGCGGGGGTCAGCGCGTACTCCATGAGCGAGTCCTCGGCCCGCCTGGTGGCCGTCTCGACGTCGAGGCCGACCGCGGTCCCCGCGGTGGCCGCGACGCCGATGAGGTCGCCGGAATGCGAGATCGACAGCATCAGCGGCGCGCCGGGCACCCGGGGGCGGCCGTGCGGCTTTCCGCAGTCATCGCAGGTCGCGTCGAAGCTCACGTCCTCGACGGCCAGGCCGAGCCGCTCGGCGGCGACGGTCTTCGCCAGCACGCGGCCGGTCAGGAACCGGCGTTTGTCGATGTCCTGGCGGTAGCTTCCATACCGGCCTTGCTCCACCTCGTCGAGCAAGGCGAGGAACCGGGGTTCGGCGGACAGGGGCGGGGACCAGCGGACCGCACATTCGATCACGTCTCTCTTTCTACCCGATCCCGCACCGGATCACTCGGGTGTTCGTTGAGTGGCGTCTTTACCCGATCCCGCCGTTGCGTCACCCGCGTTTTCGTCGAGCAGCGTCGCTTCGTCGAACGGCGATCGGCCGTCCAGCGTCCGGTCGAGCTGCTCGCGGTCGATCTCGTTGGTCCAGGTGCCGATCAGCACGGTCGCGACGGCGTTGCCCGCGAAGTTCGTCAGCGCGCGGGCCTCGGACATGAACCGGTCGATGCCGACGATGAACCCGACGCCGTCCACCAGCTCCGGCCGGTGCGAGGACAGCCCGCCCGCCAGCGTCGCGAGCCCCGCGCCGGTGACCCCGGCGGCACCCTTCGACGCGATGATCATGAACACCAGCAAGGAGATCTGCTCACCGATGGTCAACGGTTTGTCGAGCGCGTCGGCGATGAAGATGGACGCCATCGTCAGGTAGATCGCGGTGCCGTCGAGGTTGAACGAGTACCCGGTCGGCACGGTGATGCCGACCACGGGTTTGGAGACGCCGGCGTGCTCCATCTTCGCGATCAGCCGCGGCAGCGCCGACTCGGACGACGACGTCGAGAGGATCAGCAGGAACTCGCGGCCGAGGTACTTCAGCAGCTTGAAGATGTTGACCCTGGCGAGCAGGCCGAGGATCAGCCCGAGCACCACGAACACGAACAGCGCGCAGGTGATGTAGAAGCCGAGCATGATCACCGCGAGGCTCTGCAGCGCCTTCCAGCCGGTCTCGCCGACGACGGCGGCGATCGCGCCGAACGCGCCGACCGGGGCCGCCCACATGATCATCGCCAGGATCCGGAACACGAGCCGCTGGATGTGCTCGATGCCGCGGCGGATCGGCTCGCCTTTGGTGCCCAGCTTCTGCAGCGCGAACCCGGCGAGCAGCGCGACCAGCAGCGTCTGCAGGACCTCACCCTCGGTGAACGCCGAGACCAGCGTCTTCGGGATGATCCCGAGCAGGAAGTCGACGGTGCCCTCGCTCTTGGCGATCTGACCCTGGCCCTTTTCGGCGATCTCGGGGGTCAGGTGCAGTCCGGTGCCCGGCTGGAGGATGTTGCCGACGACCAGGCCGATGACCAGCGCGACCGTCGACATGATCAGGAAGTAGCCGAGCGCGAGCCCGCCGACGCGGCCGACCTTCGCCGCCTTCGCCACGGAGCCGACCCCGAGCACGATCGTGCAGAAGATGATCGGCGAGATCATCATCTTGATCAGGTTCACGAACCCGGTCCCGAGCGGCTTCAGTTCCTTGCCGACCTCGGGGAACAGGATGCCGACCGCGATGCCGAGCGCCACCGCCGCGATGACGGCCAGGTAGAGGTAATGGGTGCGATCCCGCTTCGCCGCGGGTGCTGCCGTGCTCATGGGTGCCCTTCGACGAGGTGGGGACAGGTTGCGAAAACTTATGACAACTTCTCGGCGAACGACAACCGAAGCGGTACGCTGAACTAAGCGAGCGCTTAGTCACTGTCGAACAGGAGCGGGCTGACCATGGATTTCTCTCTGAGCGTCGAGGAACGCGAGGTACGCGACTGGGTGCGCACCTTCGTCCAGCGCGACCTGATGCCGCGCGAGCAGGAGGTGCTGCGCCGCGAACGCGCCGGCCAGCCCGGCCTGGCCTCCGACGAGCTGCGCGAACTGCAGCTGAAAGCCAAGGAATCCGGCTTCTGGGGTGTGCAGACGCCCGAGGAGTACGGCGGCATGGGCCTGTCCGCGGTGATGACCGCACTGCTGGAGGCCGAACTCGGCCGCACGTTCGTGCCGTTCCGCTTCGGTGGCGCCGCGGACAACATCCTGTACTACGCCAACGACGAGCAGAAGGAGCGCTACCTGCTCCCGACGATCTCGGGCGAGCGCAAGTCGTGCTTCGCGATCACCGAACCCGGCGCGGGTTCGGACGCCAAGGCCATCCGGACCTCCGCCCGCAAGGACGGCACCGACTGGGTCATCAACGGCGAGAAGACCTTCATCACCGGCGGTAACGAGGCCGACTTCGTGATGGTCTTCGCGATCACCGACCCGGAGAAGGGTGCGAACGGCGGCGTCACCTGCTTCCTCGTCGACCGCGACGCGGGCTGGAAGTCCGAGTACATCGACACCATGGGCGAATGGGGTCCGGCCGCGCTGGTCTTCGAGGACGTCCGCGTGCCCGAGACGCAGATCCTCGGCGAGCTCGGCCACGGTTTCGACCTGGCCATGCAGTGGATCGGCGCCGGCCGCTACCTGCTGCCCGCCCGCGCCATCGGCTCCTGCGAGCGGCTGATCTCGATGGCCATCGAGCACGCCAACACCCGGGAGACGTTCGGGCAGAAGATCGCCGAACGCCAGGCCATCCAGTGGATGATCGCGGACTCCGGCACCGAACTGGAGGCCCTGCGCTGGCTGGTGCTGCACGCCGCCTGGCAGGTCGACCAGAAGCTGGACTCGCGGCACGCGCAGTCGATGGCGAAGCTGTACGGCGGCGTGAAGGCGAACGAGATCGTCGACCGCGTCCTGCAGATCCATGGCGGGATGGGCTACACGCGGGAACTGCCGGTCGAGCGGTGGTACCGCGAACTGCGGCTGCTGCGGATCTACGAGGGCACCGACGAGATCCAGCGCCGGACCATCGCGCGCAACCTGCTCAAGGGGCACGTCAAGGTCGGCGGCACCTTGGGCTGATACAGCCCTCAAGTGCAATGAAAGGTCCTTTCCTCGCAAAATTTGCGAGGAAAGGACCTTTCATTGCGTCGGTCTCTCTAGTCTTCGTCCTCGTCCTTCTGATTCCGCATCGCGATCGGGACCCCGGCCAGGTCCTCTTCGTTGCAGAGAAGTTTCACGTCGTAGTAGGGCGAACCCTTGCGGTCGTCGTAGTCGAGATGGACGGCCAGCACATCGACCGGTTCCCCGAGCCACTCCTGAGCCTGGCGTAGCCATGTCGCGCACCGTTCGAGCGCCGTGGGCAGGTCGTCGTCCCGGAATCCCACCGGGCGGTAGGGGACGTCCTGCACCTGATCACGGGGGTTCGAAGGCACCGGCAACGCCGGCGAGAGACCCGAGTCGTCCAGTTCGAGTTGGATCGTTTGCTCAGTCACCCTTCGAGCGTCCCCCAGAGAAGCCGTCTGAGCAAGGCGTACCGACCTAAAGTCGCCGCTAAACGGGCACTCGCCACACTCTTGAGACCACTTCGCGGCAGTTTTGCAGCGCCGTGACGTCCAGCCGGCGTTCGCAGGCGAGCGCCCGCAGCGCCAGTTCCGCGTAGTGGACGGCCAGCTGGTCCAGGGTGAGCGGCCCGTTCGGCGAGTACCAGCGCGCGACCCCGCTGCACATCTCCACCAGCGCGAGCCGGGTGACCGAAGGCTGATCGGTGCGGAAGACACCCGCCGCGACCCCGTCTTCGATGGCGTCCGCCCACAGCCTTTCGTAGGCGTCGCGCAGTCCCACCACCCCGGCCCTGGCGCCGGGGGTGAGCGCGTGGACCTCGTTGTCCACCACGCGGGTGTCATCCGGCTGGATGGCGTGCGCGAGCACGTGCAGCGCCACCAGGGATCCGAGCCGCGACACGGGATCGGTGCGCCCGGCGGTCGCCTGCTCGGCCGCGTCGAGCAGGCGCCGCAGCGACTCGTTCATGATGGCCACCAGCAGATCTTCTTTGGTGCCCATGTAGTGGTAGAGGCTGGCGGACGACAGCTCGGCCTCCTGCGCCAGATCCCGGATGCCGGTGCCGTGGAACCCCTTGGTGGCGAACAGTTTCACCGCCGCCTGGCGCACGCGCTCGCGGGTGTTCAGAGCCATGTCCCGGTGGTCCTGTCCCAGGAACCGGCGCGGAGGTCCTCCGCCTTCTTCAACTCGCCCTTCGCGACGCGTTCGGACGGCGTCATCGGCAGTTCCGTCACGATGGCCCAGAACCGGGGAACCTTGAAGTAGGCCAGTTTCGCCGAGCAGAACTCCGCCAGCTCGGCCGGTTCGCACCGGTGTCCCTCGTTTTCGTCGAGGACGAGGTACGCCTTCACCTCTTCGCCGCGGATGTCGTCCGGCACCGCGATGACGGCGGCGAGCTTGACCGCCGGATGCAGCTGCAGTGCCCGCTCGACCTCGTCGGCGGAGATGTTCTCGCCGCTGCGGCGGATCATGTCCTTGGTGCGGCCCACGTAGTACACGCGGCCCTCGGCGTCCATTGTGGCCAGATCGCCGGTGTGGAACCAGCCGCCGTCGAACGCGCGCCCGGTCGCTTCGGGGTCGTCGTGGTAGCCGTGCATCAGGCCGACCCCGCGGATCAGCAGCTCGCCGGTTTCCCCTCGTGGCAGCGGTTTCCCGGCCTCGTCCGCGATCATCACCTCGCGGGTGGGCGCGGGCCTGCCGAGGCAGCCGGTACCGACCGTCTCCTCGTGATCCGCCGGGTACATCCGGATGTCGCCGCCGGTCTCGGTCATGCCGAAGGCCTCGTACCACGGTGTGCCCCAGCGTGCTTCGAGCGTGGCGTGCAGGTCACGGGGGATGGCCGAGGCGCAGATCGCGCGGACCTGATGTGCCTTGTCCAGCTCGCTTTCCGGCTGGCGCAGCAGGAGGGTGGGCATCAGGCCGAGGCAGTAGAACCAGGTGACGCCGTGTTCACGGACCTTCTCCCAGAAGGTGGACGGGTGGAAGCGGTCGAGCACCACCAGCGTCGCGCCGCCCGCGAGCCCCAGCGCGACGTTCCACTGTGGATCGATGTAGTGGAACGGTTGCGCGGTCAGGATGACGTCGTCGGCGCCGACCATGGGGAAGTCCGTGGCCAGGCTGATCGCCAAGGTCGTCCAGTACCGGTTCGGCAGTACGCAACCCTTGGGCGCGCCCGTGGTGCCCGAGGTGTACTGGATGTTGACCGGGCGTTCGCCTTCGCTCACGAAGTCCGGGCCGTCCACGGAACCGGTCAGTTCGCCGGGCGTGAGCACGCGTTCCAGCGAGGTCTCCGGCGCGATCTTGTCCAGCAGCTCCAGGAATTCCTCGGCCGCGACGGCGAACCGGGCGCCGGAATGCCGGAGCACGTGTGCGCCGTCGAATTCGCGGTATCCGGTGTTGACCGGGACGAGCACGCCGCCGATCTTGGCCAAGGCGAGCCACAGCAAGGGGAACTCGGGCTGGTTGCGCAGCATCACCGCGACCCGGTCGCCCGGTTCCACGCCCAGCGCCAGCAGCGCGCGGGCGAACTCCGTGCTGCGCGCGTCGACGTCGGCGAACGTGAAACTCTCACCGGTGGAGTCGAAGATCCACGCGGTCTTGTCCGGCCAGCGCGCGGCGGCCCTGGTGGTCAGCCCGAGGAGGGTGTCGATCCCGGCGAGCGAGGTCATGTCCGGCTCCGGAAGGCCTCGGCCGAGGCGGCGACCTCGGCGGAGTGTTCGGTGATCAGCGCGTGGCTGACTTCGAGTTCGAGCGCGGCGTCGAGCGAACTGTCGATGCCGGAGTCGAGGGCGCGTTTGGCCATCGTGGCCGCGGCCGCCGGATGCGCGGCGATCCTGGCCGCCCACGCGAGCGCGGTGTCCATCAGGTCGTCGGCGGGCAAGGCCGCGTTGACCAGGCCGAGTTCATGCGCCGCGGTACCGCTCACGCGCTCACCCAGCAGCAGGAGTTCCTTGGCCTTCAGCGGGCCGACCAGCAGCGGCAGCAGCCGCGACGCCGCGCCGGTGACGCTCAGGCCCAGCGAGACCTCGGGGAAGGCGAACACCGCGTCTTCGGCGGCGAGGATCAGGTCGCAGCCCATCGCGAACTCGGCGCCCGCGCCGATCGCGTAGCCGTGGACGGCGGCGATGACCGGCTGGCGCAGCCCACGGAGGCGGCGCGTCACGTCCTGTAACCGGTCGAGCCGCGCCCTGGAATCCGCTGTGTCTCCGGACGGGGTGGGCTCCTTGAGGTCGTGACCGGCGCAGAACGCGCGCCCCCGCCCGGCGAGGACCACCGCCCGCGCGTCGGAGCGGGCGGCCGCGTCGAGTGCCTCCAGCAGGTCGTCGACCAGTTCGGGGACCACCGCGTTGAGGCGCTCCGGGCGGTTCAGCCAGAGCAAAGCGATGCCGTCGTCGAGTGCGTAGTCCACGGTGCTCATGACGCCGAGCCTAGACGACCGATCGATCGATCGATAGAGTCGAATCCATGCGGGTCGACACGGTCTACGAGAACGCCCGGTTCCTCACCGGAACGGGGGAATCCGTAGCGATAGCGGCGCTGAACGGACGAATTGTCGCGTTGGGTCACGATGCTGCCGCGCTTTCCGCAAGGCGCCGTGTCGACCTCGGCGGGTCGGTGGTGGTGCCCGGTTTCCACGACGCGCACAACCACATGGCCTGGTTCGGCATGGCGCTCGACGACGTCGCGTTGTCCGATTGCCGCGGCGTCGACGAGGTGTACGACGCCGTCGCGCGGCGTGCGGCCGAAACGCCGCCGGGCGGCTGGATCATCGGCAGCGGCTACGACCAGAACAAGCTCGCCGGCGGCCATCCGACACGGCAGGGGCTGGACCGTGCCGCCCCCGGCCACCTCGTTCGGCTCAAGCACACGTCCGGGCATATGACCGTGGTCAACTCGGCGGTCCTGGAGCGGCTGGACCTGGGGAACGTGCCCGTCGGCGGCGACGTCGTCCGCGACGAGGACGGCTCGCCGACCGGGCTGCTGCGGGAACAGGCCCAGCTCATGCTGCGGCCGTTGACCTATCCGACGCCGATCGAGACCGTCGTCCGCGGCCTGGACAGGGCGAGCGAGCGGTACCTGGCCGAGGGGATCACGAGTGTCCAGGAGGCCGGGATCGGCGGGGGTCTCGTGGGGGAGCCCCCCGCCGAACTCGCCGCGTACCAGCTGGCGCGTGATCGCGGCGTGCTGCGGGTGCGCAGCACGGTGATGGTCGCCGCGAGCGTGCTGCACGACCTCGATGCGGGGGCGGGCTTCGGCGTGGACCTGGGGATGCGCACCGGTTTCGGCGACGAATGGCTGCGGATCGGCGCGATGAAACTCTTCGCCGACGGGTCGCTGATCGGCCGGACCTGCGCGATGCACGAGCCGTTCGCGGGCGAGCCGGACAACGTCGGCTACTTCCAGGTGCCCGAGGACGAGATCGCGCGGACGATCGCCGCCGCGCACAAGGCCGGCTGGCAGATCGCGACGCACGCCATCGGCGACCGCGCGATCACCGTCGTCCTCGACGCCTACGAAGCCGCGCTCAAGGCCGACCCGCGGCCCGACCACCGGCACCGCATCGAGCACTGCGCGGTGCTCCGGCCCGAAGAGCTGCGGCGGCTGGCGTCGCTGGAGCTGATCGCCTCGCCGCAGGGCCGGTTCGTCAACGAGATCGGCGACGGCATGCGTGCCGCGCTCGGCCCCGAGCGCGAGCCGTGGTGCTACCGGCTCAAGAGCCTGCTCGACGCGGGATGTGTGCTGCCTGCCAGCTCCGACCGCCCGGTCGTCGAGGGCGCGCCGCTGCTCGCGCTGGCCGACATGGTGCGGCGGAAGACCGCGTCCGGCGTCGTGCTGGGTCCCGATGAGCGGCTCACGCCCGCCGAAGCCCTGCACGCGTACACGTACGGCTCCGCGTACGCCGCTTTCGCCGAGAAGGACCTGGGCACGCTGGCGCCCGGCAAGCTCGCGGACTTCGCCGTCCTCTCGGCCGACCCGACCGACGAGTCCACTTTGGATTCGATCCACGTCGTCGCCACCGCCGTCGGCGGCGACATCGTCTACGAACGGAGCTGAGACCCATGCCGGTGCGGGACGCGGTCGCGGACGACATCGAGGAGATCTGCGCGCTCATCGAGGAGCACGCGGTCTACGAGGACAAACACGATCTGAAGCTCGACAGGCAGGAGATGGCCGGGTTCCTCTTCGGGCCCGATCCGAAGGCATGGGTGCTGCTGGCCACCCCGCCCGAGGAGCCGGACAAGGTCGCGGGCTTCGCCTTCTGCAGCTGGAACTTCTCCACCTGGGAGGCCAGGCCCGGGATCTGGCTCGACGACCTCTTCGTGCGCCCGGAACACCGCCGTTTCGGCCTCGGGCGGGAGCTGCTCGACGAGCTGAGCGCGCGGACGCCGGGCCGGGTCGAATGGGACATGCAGGAGGGCAACGAGAAGGGCGAGGCGTTCTACGCCCAGCTCGGCGCCGAGCCCGTCCCCGGCTGGATCCGGTACCGCTGGCGGCCGCACACGAAGTGAGCCAAGCCGTAAACTCGCACGCATGGGTGAAGGGGCAAGCCGCAGGTCGTCGTCCGTTGAGGACTACGTCCGGGTGATCTACGGGCTGGTGGAACGCGGTGAGGCCGTCACCAACACGTCGCTGGCCGGACGGCTGGAGGTCAGCCCGTCCTCGGCGTCCGGCATGGTCACCAAGCTGTCCCAGCTCGGGCTGGTCGCGCACGTCCCGTACCGGGGCATCGAGCTGACCACCGAAGGCAGGCTGCTGGCCCGCTCGGTGCTCCGACGGCACCGGCTGATCGAGACGTACCTGGTGTCCGAGCTCGGCTACACCTGGGACGAGGTGCACGCCGAGGCGGACGCGCTCGAACACGCGGTGTCGGACAGGCTCGTCGAGCGGATCGCGGCGAAGCTCGGCAACCCGGTGCGCGACCCGCACGGCGACCCCATCCCCGCCCCCGACGGCAGCGTCGAGGAGATGCCGATGCGCATCCTCGACGACCTCCCGCCCGGCGCGGTCGGCGAGATCGTCCGCGTCTGGGACACCGACCCGGAACTCCTGCGCTACCTGACCGAGCATTCGATCGGCCTCGGCGAGCGGATCGAGGTCGTCGAACGCCAGCCCTTCGGCGGCCCCATGGTGGTCAAGGTCGGCTCACCGCCGGACGCGGCGACCCACGCGATCGGCAAGGAGATCGCGCAGGCACTGTCGGTCGCGCTGCGTTGACCGACGTGTCCACTGTGGACGTGTTTCGAATGGTGCGTGCGGTGCGAATTTCCCGTACGTCCCTGCATAATTCGGCCCTTGGCACTTCACCCACATGCCGGGCCGATAGGTGATCTAAGGCCCTTCCGATCATGTGTTCACGCGCCTAGGCTGCGCTATTCCGGGTGGCTAGCGAGCGTACGAAGGCGATGAAGATGACCGGTCAGCGGACACACACCATCGACCGGGGGGTGGCGGAAGGACGTGAACTCAGGAGGCTGCTGGAGACAGGGCCGTTCGCGGACGCCCTCAGGGCGGCGATCAGGGCGAGGGGCCTCGGCCTCGATCGGATCCGGTACCGGCTGAGAGGGCGGGGGTGCTCGGTCAGCCTCGCGACGCTGAGCCACTGGCAGTCCGGCCGCTGCCGTCCCGAGCGGCCGGAATCCCTGCTGGTGCTGAAGAATCTCGAGGACATCCTCGGGGTGCCGGAGCGGTCCCTGTCGCGGCTTTTGGGACCGCCGCGCGGACGGGCGGCCCGGTGTACGGTGCCCGGCGAGGGCCTCGTGATGCAGCGAAGCCGGGAGACGGGAACTTAGAGGAGTAAGGGTGCGGGCGGTCGTCTTCGAGGAGTTCGGGGTACTGCCCGAGGTACGCGAGGTGCCGGATCCGGCCACGCCGCCGGGCGGGGTGGTGATCGCCGTCGAGGCGACCGGAGTGTGCCGAAGCGACTGGCACTCCTGGCAGGGTCACGACACGTCGGTGAAGCTTCCGCACGTCGCCGGGCACGAACTCGCCGGCCGGATCGCGTCGCTCGGCGAGGGCGTCCGCGGCTGGTCGGTCGGCGACCGGGTGACGGTGCCGTTCGTGTGCGCCTGCGGCACCTGCGCGCAGTGCGCGGCCGGCGACCAGCAGATCTGTGACCGCGAGTTCCAGCCGGGCGCGACCCACTGGGGCTCGTTCGCCGACTACGTCGCCATCGAAAACGCCGAGGTCAACCTCGTGGCGCTGCCGGACTCGCTGGCTTGCGCCGAGGCGGCGGCGCTGGGCTGCCGCTTCGGGACGGCGTTCCGGGCGGTGCTGCGCCAAGGCGGGGTCCGGCCCGGCCAGTGGGTGGCGGTCCACGGCTGTGGCGGCGTCGGCGTGTCGGCGATCCTGCTGGCCGTCGCGGCCGGTGCTTCGGTGGTCGCCGTCGACCCGTCTCCGCAGGCCAGGGCGCTGGCTGTGCGAATGGGGGCTTCTGCGGCTGTCGATCCGTCCGCGTTCGACGGGCACGAAGCGGTCGCCGCGCGTGTCCGGGACCTGACCGGCGGCGGCGCGCACGTCTCCCTCGACTGTCTCGGCTCGCCGACCACCTGCGCGGCCTCGGTCGGCAGCCTCCGGAAGCGCGGTCGTCACGTCCAGGCCGGGCTGATGCCGCCCGCGCAGGGCATCGCGCCGATCCCGATGCACCGCGTGATCGGCGGGGAACTGGAGATCGTCGGCATCCACGGGCTCCAAGCGCACGAGTACCCCGAGATGCTGCGGGTGGTGGAGACCGCCGGAATCGATCTCGAAGGCATGATCGGCACCAGGGTCGGCCTCGACGACGTCCCCGCGGTGCTCGCGGAGATGAACGACCCGGTGCCGGCCAAGGCCGGGGTCACCGTGGTCGAACTCGCTCTGTGACCGGGTGAACGCACTACGGTCAACCGGCCGATCGGAGTAGTCCGAAAGGTGGCTTCCGACGCCGGTTTGTGGCACCTTCTCCGGCCGTGACAGTCATGGATGCCCCGTCTCGGCCGCGTTTCGTCCAGCGTGTGCTGCGCCGGTTCGCCGAGGCGGGCGTGATGGCGCGGGGCCACCGGCTCATCGGCGCGCGGCCTGGCAAACTCGACACGTGGACGCGCTGATCCCTCGCCCGCGTACCGAGGTCGCGCCCGGTGCCGTGCACGTTCCCGGCTGGCTCGATCTCGACGAGCAACGCCGGCTGGTCGAAGCCTGCCGAGGCTGGCGCGGTTACCGGCGGACACGGCTGCCGAACGGCGGCGTCATGTCGGTGCGGACGGTATGCCTCGGCTGGCACTGGCACCCGTACCGGTACTCGAAGGTGACCGACGACGGCTCCCCGGTGCTGCCGTTCCCTTCATGGCTGGGCGATCTCGGGCGGCGGGCGGTTTCCTCCGCTTATGGTCCGTCGTCGTACGAGCCGGACATCGCGCTGGTGAACTTCTACGACTCCGCCGCGAAAATGGGGCTGCATCAAGACAAGGACGAGGCCTCGCTCGAGCCCGTCGTGTCGCTGAGCCTGGGGGACGCCTGCGTCTTCCGGTTCGGGAACACGGTCGACCGCGGGCGGCCGTACACGGATGTGGACCTTCGGTCGGGAGACCTGTTCGTGTTCGGCGGCGAGTCGCGGCTGGCTTTCCACGGGGTGCCTCGCGTCTTGCCGGGAACCGCGGACCCGGAGCTGGGGTTGGTGGGGCGGTTGAACATCACTTTGCGGGTTTCGGGCTTGTGAGTGGTTATTGAGGGGTAAGGCAAAGGTGGCGTCAGTTCGGGGTGTGTGGGAATAGGGACGTTGAATGTCCCTATTCCCACACCCCTTCCGGCACAGGTGTTCACAGGACCTGTCACGCTGGACTGTGTGGATTTCGGGACATCTGACGTCCCGAAATCCACACAGTGAGGATGCGCGGGTGGCGGTTTCGCGTGAACGGCCGGACGACATGCGTGATCCGGCGGACGACTCGCGGCGGGCCATGGGTTTGGAGGGGGCCGAGTTGCGAAAGCCACTTTCGCAACGTTGAGGGTTGCGAAAGTGGCTTTCGCAACCCTCCGGAGGAGGCAGCACCACTCACGAGAGCCGGAAGCGCACCCGTTGCCCCGGCCGCACTTGCGCGGCCTGGTCCAGATCCGCTTCGTCCACCACCGCGATCACCGGATAGCCGCCGGTCACCGGGTGATCGGCCAGGAACAGGATCGGCTGCCCGGAAGGAGGAACCTGCAACGCGCCCGGCACGGCGGCCTCGGGCGGCAACTCGCCGCCTCGCGCACGCGACAGCACGGGCCCCTCCAGCCGCACGCCCACGCGATCGACGTCGGCGGTGGCGACGTAGCCGGAAGAGACCAAAGTGGACAGTGAGTCGGCAGTGAACCACGAAGCCCGAGGGCCGGCGGTGACTCGCAAGACGGGCTCAACCGCGAGGGGGGCGCGAGGTGCCAGGTCGACAGCGGGGTGGGTCGACACCTGCTCTCCCACCGGCAAGGTCATCCCGGCCGAAAGCGCGGGTGGGCCGAGCTTCCCGAGGGTGTCGGTCGCCCGCGCGCCCAGTACCGGAGGGACGTCGATGCCGCCGCGCACGGCGACATAGCAACGCAAACCTTGAGAAGCCATCCCGAGAACGAGTTCGTCGCCGGGGCCGACCGGGATCGGGGAGTCCGGGCCGAAAGCCCGCCCGCCCGCGGTGATCGAGCAGGGCGCGCCCGTGACGGCGACGGTCGCCCGAGCCGAGAACCGGAGGACGAGGCCGCCCAGGACGCACTCCAGAGCCGCGTGGCTCTCGGGGTTTCCGACCAGCCGGTTCGCCAGCCGCAGCGAACCGCGGTCGGCGGCACCGGACCGGCCGACGCCGATCGCGGCCAGTCCTGGTCGCCCGAGATCCTGCACGGTGGTGAAGACCCCGGGGTGGATCACTTCGATCTTCGCGGTCATGAAGTGAACCGGATCCGCGTGCCCGGTGCCAGCAGGTTCGGCGGCTCCCGCTCGACGTCCCACACCGGCAGCGAGGTCCGCCCGATCAGCTGCCAGCCGCCGGGCGAGGCGTTCGGGTACACCGCCGTGTACTCGCCCGCGATCGCGACCGAACCGGCGGGAACGCGGGTGCGCGGGCTCGTCCGGCGCGGCAGGTGCAGTGCGGGGTCGAGTCCGGTCAGGTAGGCGAAACCCGGTGCGAAGCCGCAGAAGGCGGAGACGTAGGTCCCGTCCTCGTGCCGCCGGACGACCGCCTCGGCCGACAGGCCGGCGGCGGCCGCGACGTCGGCCAGGTCCGGGCCGTCGTAGCGCACCGGCACGACGATCTCGGCGGCTTCGCGTGGTTTGACGTCCACTGTGGACCGATCGAGGACATCGCCGGCGAGCCGGTCGTGATGGGTCCGGCCAGGGTCGAACCGGATGAGCAGGGTCCGCGCGGCGGGGACCAGTTCGAGGACGCCGTCCGGCGGGTCCTGCTCCAGTGACGCGTGCAGCCCGAGCACCTCCGACGGATCGTCGAAGTCGACCATGGCCGCACGCGCCCCATAGGGCAGCACTCGCATCACGCGGCCTCGAGGAACGATCCGATGTGGACACCGGAAGCGTCGAGCCCCGCGCGGATCCGTCGCGCCAGTTCGACGGCGCCGGGTGTGTCGCCGTGCACGCACAGCGAATGTGGTTGAAGCGCCAGTTCGGTCCCGTCGATGGCGACGACCTTGCCGGTGGTCGCCATCGCGACCGCCCGCTCGGCCACCTCGTCGGCGTCGTGGAGTACGGCGCCCGCGAGTTTCCGGGAGACCAGAAGGCCTTCCGGCGTGTACGCGCGGTCCGCGAACGCCTCGGCGTACGCGGGGAACCCGGCTTTTTCCGCCTGCTTGGCCATTTCCGACCCCGGTGGGCACAGCAACGCGAGCCCGGGGTGGAACCGCCGGATCCCCTCGACGACCGCGGCGGCCTGCTCGGGATCCACCGCGGCGGTGTTGTACAACGCTCCGTGCGGTTTGACGTACCGGACCCGCGTACCCGCCGCGCGGGCGAACGAGTCCAGCGCGCCGATCTGGTAGAGCACGTCGTCGGCCAGGTCGGCGGGGGCGACGTCCATCGCCCGCCGGCCGAATCCGGCCAGATCGCGGTAGGCGACGTGGGCGCCGATCACGACGCCCCGTTCCGCCGCGCGTTCGCAGACGCGCCGCATCACCGACGGGTCGCCGGCGTGGAAGCCGCAGGCGACGTTCGCGCTGGTGACGATGTCGAGCATGGCGTCGTCGTCGCCCATTTTCCAGGCGCCGAAGCCCTCGCCGAGGTCGCTGTTGAGGTCGATACGGCTGAGATCCATCAGGCCACCCTGAACTCACTGTCGAGTTTGTCGGTCACGAACATGTAGCCCGGCGCGTGCGTGATCGCGAACGGCGGCCGCGAGGCCATCAGTGCCGCCTGCGGGGTCACGCCGCACGCCCAGAACACCGGCACGTCACCGGGTTCCGCGTCGACCGGATCGCCGAAATCCGGCTTGCCGAGATCGGCGATGCCGAGCGCGGTGGGGTCGCCGACGTGCACCGGGGCACCGTGCACGGCCGGCATCCCGCGGGTGATGCGCATGGCGTCGTCGACGCGGTCTTCGGGGATCTGCCGCATCGAGACCACCATCGGCCCGTGCAGGCGTCCGGCGGGTACGCACTCGCGGTTCGTCACGTACATCGCCACGTTGCGGCCCTGGTCGATGTGCCGCAGCGGGATGCCCTCGGCGGCCAGCGCCGATTCGAAGGTGAAACTGCAGCCGATCGAAAACGCGACCATGTCGCTGCGCCACAACCCGCTCGTGTCCGCGAGCTCGCCGGCCAGCGCGCCGTTCTGCCAGACGCGGTAGCGCGGCAGGTCGGTGCGCAGATCCGCGCCGGGCGCCAGCCGCGTCGACGGGTCGCCTGGATCGCTGACGTCGAGCACCGGACAGGGCTGCGGGTTCCGCTGGCAGAACAGCAGGACGTCGTAGGCCCAGTCCTCGGGGACGGCGATCAGGTTGGTCTGGGTGAACCCGGTGGACCAGCCGGTGGTCGGGCGGGCGGTGCCCGCGCGGAACAGGGCGCGGGCCTCGCCGGGGGACAACGTCGCCGGTTCGTCGAAGGTGGTCATCGCGGTGCCTCCTCTTCCGATTGTGGTCACAGAAGTTCGCGGCCGCGAGTCTCGGGCAGGCCGAGCAGCGCCAGTGCGGCGATTCCGTAGCCGACCGCGCCGAACACCATCGCGCCGCCCGCGCCGAGGAAACCGACCACGGCGGGGAAGGTGGCGCCGATGGCCCGGCCGAGGTTGTAGGTGAAGCCCTGTCCGGTCCCGCGTAGCGCCGACGGGTACAGCTCGGCGAGGAAGGCGCCGAACCCGCTGAAGATCGCGGACATCGAGAACCCGAGCGGGAAGCCGAGGAACAGCACGAGCGTGTTCGCGCCCGGGGGGATCTGCGTGTAGGCGACGATGAGACCCGCCGACAGCACCGAGAACAGCAGGAATGTCTTCTTCCGGCCCAAGATATCCGTGAGATAGCCGCCGGTGACGTACCCGATGAACGCGCCGGAGATCAGGAACGCGAGGTAACCGCCGGTCCCGATGACGGTGAGGCCGCGGGTGGTCTTCAGGTAGCTCGGCAGCCAGGTCGCGAGCGTGTAGTAGCCGCCCTGGACACCGGTGGCGAGCAGTGCTGCGAAGAACGTCGTGCGCAGCAGATCCGGCTTGAAGATGCCCGCCAGCGAACCGCGTTCCTTCTTCGTGGCGCGGGCGGCTTCCGCGACGGGAGCGTCCTGGACGTTGCGCCGGACCCAAAGCACCAGCAGCGCGGGGATGACGCCGGTCCAGAACATCACGCGCCAGGCGATGTCCGGGCTGAACAGGCTGAAGACGACGGTGTAGACGACGACCGAGAGCGCCCAGCCGACAGCCCACGCACTCTGCACGAAGGCGACCGTGCGGCCGCGATACTTCGCCTGCGAGTACTCCGCCACCAGCGCGGCGCCGGCGGCCCACTCGCCGCCGAAGCCAAGACCCTGCAGCGCGCGGAAGATCAGGAGCGTCTCGAAGTTCGGCGCGAATCCGCAGAGCACGGTGAAGATCGTGTACATCGCGATGGTGATCTGAAGGGTGCGTACGCGGCCGATGCGGTCGGCCAGGATGCCCGCGCCGATGCCGCCGATCGCCGAAACCACCAGCGTCGTGGTGCCGAGCAGGCCCGCTTCGCCGCCGGAGAGGCCGTAATAGGCGGTGATCGCGGCCAGACCCAGCGGCAGGGTCTGGTAGTCGAACGAGTCGAGCCCATATCCGCCGAACGCGCCGACGAAGGCCCGGCGGCCTCGCGAACCGAGCGTGCGGAACCAGGCGAAGGGGCGAGTGTCTTCGGTAGTGGCTGTCGCGTTCATTGGCACCTCCAGAGGTGACTTTTCATGGTGGCACGGGTCACACGAGTAGCCACTTTAGGGATTGTTCAACAATTCCACAAGAGGATCCTTGGCTGAGACTCTTGTGCCTAGGTAGGATCGGTCACGTGACGATCGCGGAGGGTGGTCCTGCCTCGGTAGAAGGACTTGAGGCTGATCGCGGCATGATCAGCCGCACCAGCACGGCCGAACGGGTCGCGGGTGTCCTTCGCACGCGTATCGCGGAGGGGTTCTTCCTGCCCGGCGTCCGGCTGTCGGAACACGACATCGGCTCGGCGCTCGGCGTCTCCCGCAACACGCTGCGCGAGGCATTCCGGCTGCTCACGCACGAACGGCTGTTGACCCACGAGCTCAATCGCGGTGTCTTCGTGCGGGTGCTGCCCGTCGAGGACGTCGTCGACCTCTACAAGGTGCGCAAGGTCGTCGAGTGCTCGGCGGTGCGCGCGGTGACGGAGAAGCCCGCGACGTTCGCGAAGCTCGCGCGCCTGGTCGAGGACGGCAAGCTGGCCGAGCGGAGTGAGCGCTGGCAGGACCTCGGCACCGCGAACATCCGGTTCCATTCGGCGATCGCGGAACTCAGCGGCAGCGAACGGATCGACGAGCTGATGCGCGGCATCCTGGCCGAGTTGCGGCTGGTGTTCCACATGATGGCCGACCCGCGGCGCTTCCATGAGCCGTACCTCAAGCGCAACGCGGAGATCCTCGAGCGCATCGAAGCCGGCGACGGCCTCGGCGCGGAAAAGCTGCTCGCGCAGTACCTCACCGACGCCGAAAACCAGCTCGTCGAGGCCTACGCCGAACGCTCCCAGACGCAACCCGGCACCTGATTGCGATAGTCGGCAAGGCGAACTATCGCAATCAGGTGCCGAATTGCGGGGGTTTCGGTGACGTCTAGGGAGTCGTCCACTTCTGGTTCGCGCCGCCGCCGCAGGTCCAGATCTGGAGTCTCGTCCCGTTCGCGGAGCTGTTGCCGGTGGCGTCCAGGCATTTGTTCGCCTGCGGGTTCACGATGTCGCGCGCGCCGCTGATCGCCCATTTCTGCGCGCCGGATCCGTTGCAGTCCCACAGTTGCACGGCCGTACCGTCGGCGGTGCCCCCACCGGAGACGTCCATGCACTTGCCGAGCGCGCGGATCGTGCCGTCGCCGCCGATGGTCCAGTTCTGCGCGGCGTTGCCGTTGCAGTCGGTGATCTGGACCGGCGTCCCGTTGGCGGTGTTCGCGCCCGCGACGTCGACGCATTTGCCGCCGATCCCGGTGATCCGGCCGCTCCTCCCGGCCGTGTCGCTGGAATTGACGTGCACGTAGTCGACGACGAGACGCTGCGGGAAGACCGTGCTGGAGTTCGGGTCACCCGGCCAGTAACCGCCGACCGCGAGGTTCAGGATCAGGTAGAAGGGGTGGTCGAAGACCCAGCGGTTGCCGTTGAGGTCGGCGGGGGTGCGGGTCTGGTAGAGGTTGCCGTCCACGTACCACTTGATCTGGTTCGGCGCCCAGTCGACGGCATAGGTGTGGAAGTCGTCGGAGAAGTTCGGGCCGTTGTAGGCCGCGCCGATACCGCCCGCGCCGGAGTAACCGGGGCCGTGGAGGGTGCCGTGCACCGTGTTCGGCTCGAAGCCGACGTTCTCCATGATGTCGATCTCGCCGCTGTTGGGCCAGCCGACGTTGCCGATGTCGGCGCCGAGCATCCAGAACGCGGGCCACATCCCCTGGCCGCGCGGCAGTTTCATCCGCGCTTCGAACCGGCCGTAGGTCTGGGTGAACTGGCCCTGCGTGGACAGTCGCGCGGAGGTGTACTCGCAGCGCCCGTACCAGCAGTTGTAGTTGCCGGGGTTCTCCTTCTTCGCGGTGATGACGAGGTTGCCCTGGCCGTCGAGCGCCGCGTTGTTCGTCCCGGACGTGTACCACTGCCGTTCGTGGTTGTTGACGTTGTCGCCGGTTTCGAAATGCCACTTCGAGGTGTCGATACCCGCGCCGGCGGGCCCGTTGAAGTCGTCGGTGAAGGTCGCGGCCGTGACCGCGGCCTCGGCGACCGGGGCTTGGGCCGTTGCCGGGAGTGAGCCGAGGAGGACGCCGGCGGCGAGGAGTGCCGTCCAGCGGAAACGAGCTGAGATGGACATCGTTGTCGCCTCTCTGACCGTGGGGGACCCGAGGAGAAGGCATCCGGCAGAACTACTTTGTTGTGCCTGACAACAAAGTATGCATGGTCTCTACCACTGCGACAAGATGTATTTTTCGAGCTCGAATTAAGGTCAGGCGGCCGTGCCCCGCTTCGACCCGGCCGTCCGCGGGTCCGCGCCCTGGTCGAGGAGGGCGGCGACCGGGAGGGTGGCGGCTCCTATGGCGACGGCGTCCGGGCCGAGCTGTCCGAGTTCGATCTCGGTCTGGTCGAACACGTGCGCCAGCGCGTGCTCACCCGCCACACGCCGGATCTCGGGCAGGTACTGCTCGCCGAGCGCCAGCCCTGCCCAGCCACCGAGCACGATCCGCTCCGGGTTGAACAGGTTGATCAGATTGCCGATGCCCGCGCCGAGGTAGCCCGCCGTCTCCTCCAGCACCTTGGCCGCGGCCTTGGACTTGCCCGCGGACTCCAGCAGGGCGGCGAACCGCGTCTGCTCGTCCTCACCCGAGGTCGCTTTTCCGCCGCGCGCCTTGCGATAACGGGCGAGAACGCCCTCCGCGCCGACGTAGGACTCCAGGCAGCCGCGCGATCCGCAGCGGCATTCCTGTCCGCCGTAGACGATCGTCGTATGGCCCCATTCGCCCGCGCTGCTGGTGGAGCCCCGGTACGTGGTGCCGTCGGTGACCACGGCCGCGCCGACCCCGGACCCGATCAGGACGATCACCGCGTGCCGGGCGCCGCGACCGGCGCCGAACCACATTTCGCCCTGGCCCTGGGTTTTCGCGCCGTTGTCGATGAACAGCGGCAGCTCGACACCCTCCGCGCGCAGGAGGTCGGTGAGCGGGACCTCTTTCCAGCCGATGGTGGGCGCGTGCACACGCAGCGCCTCACCCTGTTCGACGGTGCCGGGGACGCCGACACCGACACCGAGCACGGTCGCCTCGTCGATCCCCGATTCCGTGATCACCTCGCGAAGTCCGGACGCCACCTGGGTGACGGCCGCCGCCGCGTCCGGCCGGGGCGAGGCGAGCGGATGCTCGACGGTCGCGAGCCGGTTCATGGTGAGGTCGAACAGTTCGACCTTCACCCCGGTCTCACCGATGTCGACGCCCGCGACATGGCCGTACGCCGGGTCGACGCGGAGCAGCACACGCGGCCTGCCGCCGTCGGACTCGACAAGCCCGGCTTCGGTGATGAGGCGTTCTTCGCCGAGTTCGGCGGTCACGTTGCTGACGGTCGCGGCGCTCAAACCGGTCAGACCGCTCAATTCGTGGCGGCTGAGCGGGCCGTCGAAGTAGAGTTTCGACAGCAGGAGGGAACGGTTGTGCCGCCGCAGGTCACGGACGGTGGTGCGCTTGGCAGGCATGCGGATACCCATCTTATGGCGGCGGACCTTTCCAGGATGCCCCACGACCTTAGCCTCCGCCATGTATCAACTGGTGAAATAAGGGGGGAAGAGGGCCATGACGGGGGAGAAAGAGCTCATCGGCACCTTGCCGCCCGACTTCCGGTGGGGTGTCGGGAGTTCCGCGTACCAGGTGGAAGGCGCGGTCTCCGAAGACGGAAGAACACCGTCCATCTGGGACACCTACGCCCGGTACCCGTGGTCCGTCGACAACGGTGACACCGGCGAGGTCGCCTGCGATCACTACCACCGGATGCCCGCCGACGTCGCGCTGCTCAAGGAACTCGGCGTCGACACCTACCGGTTCTCCGTGTCCTGGCCTCGTGTGCAGCCGCGCGGGCGCGGTGGCGTGAACCCGGCGGGCATCGCCTTCTACGATCGGCTGGTCGATGAACTCCTCAACAACGGCATCGACCCCTGGCTGACGCTGTACCACTGGGATCTGCCGCAGCACCTCGAAGACGCGGGCGGCTGGCCCGCGCGCGACACCGCCGTCCGGTTCGCCGACTACGCGATGCTCGTCTTCGAGCGGCTGAGCGACCGGGTCCGCCACTGGACCACGCTGAGCGAGCCGTGGTGCACGGCCATGCACGGTTACGTCCATGGGGTGATGGCGCCCGGCCGCCGGGACGCGAAGGCGGGGATGGCGGCGGCGCATCACCTGCTGCTCGGCCACGGTCTCGCCGTGCGGCGGATGCGGGAACTCGCCTCGCCCGGGACGAAGTTCGGCATCACGCTCAACCTGAGCACCGCCGATCCGGCCACCCCCAGCGAGGCCGATCGCGAGGCCGCCCGGTTCGAGGACGGCCTCGGGACGAGGTTCTACCTCGACGCGCTCGTGCACGGCCGGTACCCGGAAGACGTCCTCGAGGCCCTAGCCCGGCAGGGCATCCGCCTGCCGTCCGAGCCGTGGGACCCGTCGATCATCGCGGCACCGCTCGATTTCCTCGGCGTCGACTACTACTTCGGGACGCGGTACTCCGGGGTGGAGGAGAACGGGAAAGCGGTGGAGCACTTCGGGATGCCCTCGTTCCGCAAGGTGCCGTCCGGGGCGCCGTCGACGGTACTCGGCTGGGAGATCCTGCCGCACAAACTCACCGAACTGCTCGTCCGGATCGGCCGCGACCATCCCGGTCTGCCGCTTTACGTCACCGAAAACGGTGCGGCGTTCACCGACGTCCCCGACGAGACCGGATTCGTCCGCGACGAAGACCGCGCCGCGTACCTTTCCGCGCACATCGCCGCCACGGCCGCCGCGCGGCAGGCGGGCGCGGACGTCCGCGGTTACTTCGCCTGGTCCTTTTTGGACGGTTTCGAATGGGCGTACGGCTACGCGAAACGGCTCGGCCTGGTGCGGGTCGACCGCGAGACGCAGGCGCGGACGATCAAGCAGAGCGGGCTGGCGTACCGCGACATCGTCGAGCGGGTGCGCGGCGGACGGCGGTAGGGTCTGCCCCACCCTTGATCCGGCGGTCCGCTCCCTGTTTTCCGATAGCCCCGCGTCCTAGGTTCGGCAGCGAAAGTTGGCCGCCGGTAAAAGGAAACGTGGGGGACAGTGATGACCGTCAGGCTCGAGCAACGTGACCAGCACGGGACGGTGCCACGGAAATCGTGGTGGCGAAGGCCTTGGGTCGGGCCGTTGGCCGTCGTCGTCGTGGTGTTCCTGGCCTTTTCGATGCCGCCGTATCTGGCGATGGACCCGTCGCTGTCACGGGTCCCGCAGCCGGCCGGGTTCACCTCGCACTACTGGTTCCTCGCGGCGCACGTGCTGTTCGGCTCGATCGCGATGGTCGGGGCGCTGCTTCAGATCTGGCCGTGGTTCCGGGCGAAATACCCGGCGGTGCACCGGAAGATCGGCCGGGTGTACGTCTTCGCCGGGGTGCTCCCGGCCGGGCTGCTGGCGCTGACCGTCGGCGCGATGAGCCCGTTCGGCCCGGTGACGCGGGTGGCCAACGTGCTGGCCGGGGTGCTGTGGCTGGCGTGCACGTTCGCCGGCTGGCACGCGGCACGGCAGCGCCGGTTCGGCGATCACCGCCGCTGGATGATCCGCAGCTTCGCGCTGACCATGTCGATCATCGTCAGCCGTCTGGTCGGCCCGGTCGCGGTGATCGTGCTGCAACCGCAGCTGGAGACCACGTTCGGCGGCAGCGAACTCGCCTTGACCCAGTCGGTCGCCGGGATCACGGCCTGGCTGAGCCCGACGCTGGTCGTGATCGCCACGCAGTGGTACCTCGATCGCCGCCCGGCTAAGAAGAAGTCAGCGATCGCGCGATGATCGTCCGCTGCACTTCGGACGCGCCTTCGTAGATCCGCGGCGCGCGGACCTCGCGGTAGAGGTGTTCGAGCAGATGACCTCGCCGCAGCGCCCGCGCGCCGTGGATCTGCACCGCGGAGTCGACGACGTACTGCGCGGTCTCGGTGGCGAACAGTTTCGCCATCGCGGCGCGGCCGGCGAGGTTCCGCTCGCCCGCGTCGTAGGCGGCGGCCGCGGCGTAGACCAGCAGACGCGAGGCCTCGGTGCGGGTCGCCATTTCGGCGAGGGTGTGCGCCACGGTCTGCTGCTTGAGCAACGGCCCGCCGAACGCGACCCGGGTCTGCGCGTGGACGACGGCGGCGTCGAGCGCGGCCCGCGCCATCCCGACGGCGAACGCGCCGACACTCGGCCGGAACAGGTCCAGCGTCCGCATGGCCACGCCGAAACCGCGGTCCTGCTCGCCGAGCAGCTCGTCCCGTTCCACGCGGACGCCGTCGAAGGCCAGGGTGCCGATGGGATGCGGGCTGACGAGGTCGAGGCGCTCACCCGACAGCCCGGCGCGGTCGGCCGGGACGACGAACGCGGACACGCCGCGCGAGCCCGCTTCCGGTGTGGTGCGGGCGAAAACGCTGTAGAAATCGGCCTCGGGGGCGTTGGAGATCCACATCTTCTCGCCGGTGAGACGCCAGCCGTCGCCGTCGGGTTCGGCGGCGAGTTCCAGTGCCGCCGCGTCCGAACCCGCGTTCGGTTCGGTGAGCGCGAAAGCGGCGACCGCGTCACCCGCGGCCACGGCGGGAACCCACTTCGCGACCTGCGAGTCCTGCCCGGACTGCAGCACGGGATACGTACCCAAACCCTGCAACGCCAACGCGGTCTCGGCTTCGGTGCTCTGGCTCGCGAGCGATTCCCGCAGGATGCACAGATCCGTCGCGGCGGCTTCCCGGCTCGGGCTGCCGCCATCGACGCCGGGGAACAGCCGGGAAAGCAGGCCGAGCGCGCCCATTTCCTTGAGCAGCGGCCGGTTCACCGCGCCTTCGGTGCCGGATTCGGCCAGCGGGCGGAGTTTCTCGGCGCCCAGCCGCCGGACCTCGTCGGCGAAGGTCTGCTGTTCGGGGCTCAATGCGAAGGCTGTCATCGATCGCTCCCAGGTCGCCAGCGGGCGTGTGCGGTGCCGGGTTCGCCCGAACGCAACAGCTCCAGCCGTGGTTTCGGCCCGTCGGTGCGGCCGCCCTGCGGTCTCCGGCTGCCCGCCGCGAACTGCTTCGGCCACGGCATCGGATAGCCCTGTTCCGCGGCGGCGTGCAACGTCCATTGTGGATCGTAAAGATGCGTCCTGCCGAGCGCGCACAGATCCGCGCGGCCCGCCAGGATCAGCGAGTTGACGTCGTCGTAGGAGGAGATCGCGCCGACGGCGATCACCGCGATCCCGTACTCGCGCCCGATCTCGTTGCGGATCCGGTCCGCGTACGGCGTCTGGTAACTGCGGCCGTACTCGGGTTTCTCCTCGCTGACGACCTGACCGGTCGAAACGTCGATGCCGTCGGCCCCGTGTTCGGCGAACACACGGGCGATCTCGACGGCGTCGTCGACGTCGATCCCGCCGTCGTACCAGTCGGTCGCGGAGATGCGGACCGTCATCGGCCGCTCCGCGGGCCAGGCCGCGCGGACGGCGTCGAAGACTTCGAGCGGGAAACGCAGCCTGTTCTCCAGTGAGCCACCATATTCGTCGGTCCGCCGGTTGGTCAGCGGCGACAGGAACGACGACAGGAGATAGCCGTGCGCGCAATGGAGTTCGAGGAGGTCGAAACCGGCGCGCGCGGCGGCACCGGCGGAGTGCGCGAACTGGTCGCGGATCTCTTGTAGCTCAGGGATCGAGAGCTCGCGCGGGGTCTGATTCACGTCGCTGTACGGGATCGCGGACGGGCCGCAGATCTCCCAGTTGCCCTCGGGCAGCGGCTGGTCGATGCCGTCCCACATCAGTTTCGTGGAGCCCTTGCGCCCGGAGTGGCCGAGCTGGACGCCGATCCGCGCGGGGGTGTGGCCGTGGACGAAGTCGGTGACCCGTCTCCACGCCTGTTCTTGTTCTTCGGTGTAGAGGCCGCCGCAGCCCGGGGTGATGCGGCCGGTTTCGGAGACGCAGACCATCTCGGTCATCACCAGCCCGGCACCGCCGAGCGCCTTGCTTCCCAGATGTACCAAGTGGAAATCGGTCAGGACGCCGTCTTCGGAGGAGTACATGTCCATCGGCGAGACGACGACGCGGTTCGGCAGGTCGAGGTTCCCGATCCGGAACGGCTGGAACATCGGCGGCCGGACGTCGGAGTCCAAAGTAGACGCGAACCAGGTATCCAACTCGGCGGCGAACTCGGGATCGCGCAGCCGGAGGTTGTCGTAGGTGACGCGGCGGCTGCGGGTGAGGATGTTGAACGCGAACTGCGCCGGATCCTGATGGGTGTACTGGCCCATGTTCTCGAACCACTCCAGGCTCGCCTGCGCGGCGCGCTGGGTCGAGGTGACGACCGGCCTTCGTTCCGCCTCGTAGGCTTCGAGTGCACTGTCCATATCGGACTGCTCGTGCAGGCAGGCGGCGAGCGCGAGCGCGTCCTCCATGGCGAGCTTCGTGCCGGAGCCGATGGAAAAGTGCGCCGTATGCGCGGCGTCGCCGAGCAGGACGACGTTCTCGTGCCGCCAGCTCGCGCAGCGCACGGTGGCGAACGCGGTCCACTTCGAGTTGTTGGCGAACACTTGATGGCCGCCGAGGACGTCCGCGCACAGTTCGCGGATGACCTCGATGGACTTCTCGTCGCTTTCGCCCGGTGCCAGGGCGGTCGCGGCGATCTCGCCGAACGCGCGCTGCCAGACGTCCTCGTGCAGTTCGAGGATGAACGTGCTCGCGGTGTCGCTGTACGGGTAGCCGTGGATCTGCATGATCCCGTGCGGGGTTTCGAGGACGTGGAACTTGAAGGCGTCGAACACGAGATCCGTGCCGAGCCAGATGTACTTGCAGCGCCTGGTCTGGAGGCTCGGCCGGAAGCTGTCGGCGAGGGCGTTGCGGGTCGGGGAGTTGACGCCGTCCGCCGCGACGACGAGGTCGTATTCGGCGCTCGCCTCGGCCGCGCTCGGCGCCTCGGTGCGGAAACGGACGTCCACGCCGAGTTCCGCGCAGCGTTCCTGGAGGATGCCGAGCAGCCGTTTGCGGCTCATCGCGGCGAACCCGTGCCCGCCGGAGGTGTGCACCGTGCCGCGGAAGTGGACGTCGATGTCGTCCCAGCGCGCGAACTCGCGCCGCATGGCGGCGTGGATCACCGGATCGGCATGCTCGATCCCACCGAGTGTCTCGTCGGAGAACACCACCCCGAACCCGAAGGTGTCGTCGGGCGCGTTGCGCTCCCAGACGGTGATCTCGTGATCGGGATGGAGCTGTTTCGCCAGCGTGGCGAAGTAGAGCCCCGCCGGGCCGCCGCCTAACACCGCGATACGCACGTCGCTCAGGATATGTCGCGGTATGTACGACCGTCAACGATACGGGATATGCTGACCCGTATGGAGCGCATCAACCCGCCCGAGCTCGGCCGCCCCTCCGGCTTCTCGCACGCCGTCGCCGCGACCGGGAGATTCGTCTTCCTCGCCGGTCAGACGGCATTGGACGAGGAGAACCGCATCGTCGGGGACGGCGTGGTCGCGCAGTTCGAACGCGCGCTGTCCAACCTGCTCACCGCGTTGCGCGCGGCGGGCGGGGCGCCGTCGGACCTGTGCAGCGTGACCATCTACATCGTCGACATGGACGACTACCGCGTCCACGCGCGCGAGATCGGCGCGGTGTGGAAGCGGCTGGCCGGGAGCGAGTACCCCGCGATGGCTGGGATCGGCGTCAGCCGGCTTTGGGACGCCGAGGCGCTGGTGGAGGTGCAGGGCTTCGCGGTGGTCGCCGCGTAAGCGCCTGTCGCCGCCTGACGCCGCCTGAAGCGACATGAAGGACGCTTTCATTGCAAATTTTGCTATGAAGGAGTCCTTCATCTCACGTCAGCGCGGCGTGACCTGCTGACGATGGAGGATTTGGGACACTCAACGTCCCAAATCCTCCATCGTCAGCCCCACGCCGACCCGGTCCCGTTCGTCACCCGTCGGGCAGCGTGCGCGAGACGTGCGCGGCCGCGGCTTCGCCCAACCGCGCGTGCAGCGTGAAGAACAGATCCGCGGCCCGGATCCCGGCCCAGCCGGACGGCAGCAGTTCGGCGGGCAGCCCCGGATCGAGATAGGGCAGCCGCCGCCAGTCGGTCAGCACCCGCACGTAGTCGGCGAACGCTTCGGCCTCGTCCGTGGTCTTGCGCCGCTGCCATCGCCGGAGCGCGGCCGCGTGCTCGTCGAGGAACGCGGTGTACAGCGACTCGAGCTGGTCGAGGTCCCACCAGTCGCGGATCTTCTCCCGCACGTCGCCGAACGCGAGGTGCTCGGCCTGGAAGAGATCGGCGTAACCCTCCAGTTCGAGCCGTCGCAGCATGTCGGAGGTCGCGTCACGCAGATGCGCGGGCGCGATCCAGACCCCGGACGACGCGGTCCCGAAGCCGAGCCGGGCGAGCTGTGTGCGAAGAACGTGCCTTTTGTGCCGTTCGGCTTCCGGGACGGAGAACACCGCGAGCAGCCAGCCGTCGGCGGGGGTGGCGCGTTCGCGGCGGAAGATCCGCTCGTCGCCTTCGCGCAGGATCGCCAGCGCGGTTTCGGAAAGTTCGTAACCGGCGGCCCCGTCGCGGCGCACCGCGGAAAGGATCCCGCGCCGCTTCAGCCGCGAGATCGACGACCGGACGGCGGGTTCCTCGACGTCCACGCCTGCCAGCAGATCGATCAGGGAGCGGACCGAAAGCCAGCCGCCTTCGCCGCGCGAATAGAGGCCGTACACGGTCACGATCAACTGGCGCGGTTGCGCCGTTCGCCCCGCGCCGTCGACTTCGGTTGCCTCCGACACGGCCGTCACCCGGTCACCATAACAACGAAGGCGCGTTCTCGTTTCGGCCGTGACCGAAGCGTTCCGCACTTAGCGTGGCGACATGGAGAATCCGCTGATCGAAGCCCCTGTCCCGCCGGTGCCTCAGGACGTCGAGCCGGGTGGTGTCGGGTGGTTGCGGGCGAATGTGGCCCGGTTCAGCCGTCCGGAGGACCACGCGCGGCGGCGGGCGCTGGTGCTCGACGAGCTCGCGACGATGGGGGCGTTGCGGGACAAGGCTTTCGCGCTCACTCGGGAAATGCGGGACGGCGGGGTGGACCGGATCTTGTGGACGGTCCCGGTCGCCGTGCTGGCGGCCGAGCTCGGCCTGCCGGACGTTTCTCGCGACATCGTGGCGGTTTCCGGCAGCTACCACCCGCATACGGGAATCGGGGATGACGCCGAAGAAGCGATGCGACGGCTGATCGAGGTCTGCGGTGGCGGCGTCGCCGAGCGGACGGCCGCGCGGATCGGGCTTCTGGTCCAGGCCTGTGACGCGACGGCCAAACTGGTCGGGAAGGCGCTGGCCGCTCACCGGTCCGATGAGGACGCCGAGGGTTTGCTCGATCGGGTGCTGCGCGAGGATCCGCCGGTCCGGATCACCCGGCGGTGGGTCGGCGGCGAGGTGGTCGAGGTGGACCTGTCGGAACGGCCGTTCGGAGCAGGGCCCAAGCGGTGCCTGGGAGAAGCGCAGGCGCGGCAAGTGGCCGTGGGAATTCTCGACGCACTCTTGTGCTAAGACTTACCCCGGTCATCTGGAACTGGGGAGTCTTTCGATGCTGTATTTCAATGGTTTCTTCGGCGTTCTCACGCTCGGTCTGTGGATCTTCTGCCTTGTCGACGTGATCACCACGGACGAGGGATCGTGCCGCAACATGCCGAAGGGGATGTGGCTGCTGCTGGTGCTGATCGTCCCGCTGATCGGCTCGATCGTCTGGCTGGTGGCCGGTCGCCCGCAGGGCGCCGCCCGCGCCCGGCGCGGCCGGTACGAGCGGGAGACGCCGGCGTTCCCGGAGTACGACCGGCCGGGCCGGTTCGCCGCGACGAGTGCCGAAGACGACGAAGAGTTCCTCCGCGAGTGCCGGGAACGGGCCGAGGCGCAGCGCCGCAAGGCGCGCGAGGGTTGAGTAGCCTCGGCGGAGAGATCGACACTGGAGGAAAGCATGTCCGAAGCGTTGGACTGGAACAAGAACATCATCAAGGAGTTCCGCGAGAACAAGGGCAAGGTCGGCGGCCCGTTCGAGGGCGGTTCCCTGCTGCTGCTCACCACCATCGGGGCGAAGAGCGGCGAGCCGCGGACCTCGCCGCTCGCGTACGCGGAGGAAGACGGCAAGTACATCGTCGTCGCGTCGTACGCCGGGGCGGACAAGAACCCGGCCTGGTACCACAACATCGTGGCGAACCCGAAGGTCACCATCGAGGTCGGCACGGAGAAGTTCGACGCGACCGCGACCGTGGTGCTCGAAGACCGCGCCGAGCGTGACCGTCTCTACGCGAAGATGGTCAGCCTCATGCCGGGCTTCGCCGACTACGAGGAGAAGACCGATCGGGTGATCCCGATCATCACGATCTCCCGCTGACCCAGGCATTCGGTCATCTGGATGCGGTAGTCGCCCAGGCGAACTATCGCATCCAGATGACGAAACGCGGGGGTCAGCGCGCGCCGCTGGGGGCTTCGACGGCGCTCGGGCGCTTGAGTTCGGCTTCGGCCGCACGCAGCGCCTTGCGCTCCTGGCGGCGCGCGATCAGTTTCTTGCCGGTGAGGATCATCGGCTGCTCGACCCAGCGGTGGATGAGATCCGCGATCCCGAGCCCGACCGCGAACACGGTCAGCGCGCTGATCATCCGGTGCTCGCCCAGCGGCGGGATCGCCGCGACCACGGCGAAGTGCACCGGGCCCTGCAGCAGGTAGAGCGAGTACGAACGCTCACCGACGAAGCGCATCACCTTCGTCGCCAGCAGCCAGCGCAGCGGCCCCGGCGAGACCAGCACGACCAGCAACATCGCCGAAAGCAGGCCGTAGGCGATCAGCAGGCCCAGGTTGCTGCCGGTCTCCCACCACAGGCTTTCCATGTTGACGTGCAGGACGGCGAACGCGCCGAACACCGGGATCGCCGCGAGCGGATGGGTCAGCGGTTTGATCACCGCGTAGGACCGGCGGTAGTGCATCGCGATCGCCAGCACGCAGCCGATCAGCAGGATCGCGTAGTGCACGGTCGACCGGTAGATCGGCACCTGCGGCCCGTTGAGCACCCAGCCGCTGGTGACCCCCACCAGCCCGGCCATCAGCGCGAACGCGGCGAACGCCAGCGCGAGTTTGCGCCAGGCCGCGGCCAGCCCGACGGTACCCGCGACCACCAGCAGGAACGGCCAGACCAGATAGAACTTCTCCTCGATGCCCAGCGTCCAAGAGCCGCTGAAGAAGTTGTCCGGCCCGTTCGGGCTGCTGGCGGGGAAGAACTCGTTGAAGAAGGTCAGGTAGTACTTCAGCGCGTGCGGCAGTTCGCGGGTGAAGAACTCGCCGCGCAGCCACACGAACACCACGATGCCGCCGAGGATCACCAGGTACGGCGGCAGGATCCGGAACACCCGCCGCAGGTAGAACGCCGAAAGCGAGATCCGGCCGGTCCGGTCCTGTTCACGCAGCAGCAGCGTCGTGATCAGGAAACCGGACAGCACGAAGAAGATGTAGACACCGACCCAGCCGGACAGCCAGTTCCACTTCGGACCCGCGAAGTGGAAGAGGATCACGATGGTGGCCGCGATCGCGCGCAGCCCGTCGAGCGCGGGGAACCGACGCATGGCGAGGAACTCGTCATGGTCCAAAGTGCGCACAGTGCCCCCTAATGGCGGTATCGGCCCGGAAGTATACGGGGCGGGCCCACTGCGCCTTCGCCCCGGATGGAGGCCGTCTACCAGCGGATTTCGGGCATCACCCAGCGTCACGCGCCGGTTCGACGTTATGCGTCAGCCGGAACCGGTTCGCCGGGTCGACGGCGGCCTTGACCTTGGCGAGCCGCCGCAGATCGGCCGGTGAGTAGACCTTGGACGCTTCCTCGTCCGTGCCGCTCTCGCCGTAGACGAAGGTCAGCAGTTTGCCGGTCGACCAGGGCTTCAGCGCGTCGAACAGCTTCTCGTGGGCCGCCTTGATCCCGGCCATGCCCGCGTCGTCCACTACGGACAGTGCCCGCACGGTGAAGCGGGCTTCACGGTCCCATCCGACGCCGGGGTGCTCGGGCGGGTCGGACAGCGCGCCGCCGAGCAGATCCAGCAGGAGGACGGTCGGCACCGGGGCGTCCGGGCCGGCGTGTTCGAGGATCGCGTCGAGCATCGAGTCGTTGAGTTCGGGCACGGTGACGTTGTCGGCGCGGTAGCCGTGCGGGAACGGCGGCTCGTTCGCAATCTTGCCCGATTCGGTGAACGGGAGCTCGGCGAGCGTGTCGCCCAGTACGGGGGCGGCGGCGCGCAGCGGCGCGACCAGGCGTTCGCCCTCGGCGGCGTCGCCGAGGTAGGCGACCCGGATCTGCGCGACGTGCTGCCCGCGCAGCGGTCCGGGCACCATCGGCAGATCCGGCATCGGGACCATGCCCAGCGAAGACGTCATCTCGCGCGGCATCCCCGCCGCCCAATCGCGCCAGGCGTGGAGCACCGCCGACAGCGATTCGGTGCCGAACTGCAGGCTGCCGCCGTACAGCCGGGTGACCGGGACGAGCCGGAACTCGAGCGCGGTGACGATCCCGAAGTTGTCGCGGCCGCCACGCAGTGCCCAGAACAGGTCCTGTTCGGTGTCCGGGGTGGCGCGGCGGAGTTCGCCGTCGGCGGTCACGACCTCGATCGCGGTCACCTGGTCGGCGGCCAGCCCGTACTTGCGGCCGAGCAGGCTGAACCCGCCTCCGAGGGTGTAGCCGACGACGCCGACACCGGGGAAGGAACCGCTGAGCGGCGCCAGCCCGTGCCCGGCGGCCGCTTCGATGACCGCACCCCAGCGCACGCCCGCGTCGACCCGTGCGATCCCGTCGTCGATCCGGATCCCGGTCATGCGGTGGGTGGTGACGAGGACGCCGCCCTCGAAGGGGACGCCCACGCCGTGCCCGGTCGAATGGACGGCGATCGGGAGGTCGTGCTCGCCGGCGTATCGGACGGCCTCGACGACGTCGGCGGCCGAAGCGGCGGGCACGATGACGTCGGGGCGGCGGGGCACAGCGGTCTGGAAACCGGCGAGTTCGTTGTCGTAATCCGGGTCGCCGGAGCGGAGCATCGTGGTCATGGCACCAGGGTGATCCCGATTCGGCCAGAAGTCCAAGATCTGGTTTGTCTGGGAACTAGAATCATCGGTTATGGAACTGCGTCAGCTCGAATACTTCGTCGCGGTGGCAGAGGAAGCGAACTTCACCCGCGCCGCCGAGCGGCTGCACGTCGCGCAGCCCGGCGTCAGCGCCCAGATCCGCCGTCTCGAACGCGAACTCGGGCAGCCGCTGCTCGACCGGTCTGCCAGGTCGGTGCGGCTGACCGAGGTCGGTGCCGCCGCGCTCCCGCACGCGCGGGCCGCGCTCGCCGCCGTCGCCGGGGTGCGGCAGGCGGTCGACGACCTCACCGGCCTGGTCCGCGGCCAGGTCGCGATGGGCATGGTGTCCTCGCGCGGGCCGGTCAACCTCCCGGATCTGCTCGCCCGCTTCCACGAACGGCACGCGGGCGTGGACATCACGCTCGCCGAGGCCACCTCCGACGTCCTGCTCGCGGGTGTCGCCGACGGCCGCTTCGACATCGCGCTGATCGGGCTGTCCGGGGAACCGCCGCCCGGGATCGGTTTCGAGGTCGTCCTCGACGAGCCGCTCGTGGCCATCTCCGGGCCGGAGGATCCACTCATCGCGAAGGCCACGATCACGCTCTCGGAGCTGGAAAGCCGCTCGCTGGTGAGCCTGCCGAAGGGCACCGGCATGCGCGCGATCGCCGACGCCGCGTTCCTCGCCGACGGCGCGCAGCCGCGGGTGACGCTGGAGGCGGGCGATCCGAACGTCGTCGCCGAACTGGTCGGCCGCGGGCTCGGTGTCGCCGTGGTGCCGATGTCGCTGGCGACGCACTACACGGATCTGCACGCCATGGAGATCACGCGGCCTGCCGGGCTGCGCGCGAAACTGGCGCTGGCCTGGCGGACGGAGGGGCCGGTCAGCCCCGCCGCCCGCGTGTTCATCAGTCAGGCGCGGGCGCTGCTCGGGTTGTGAGCCGCCACAGCGAGGTCACCTCCCGCGCGCGGGCGTCGTGCAACGGATCCGCCCGATCGGTGACCCGCGGATGCCGCGGCCGGATGTCCTCCCTGCCCCGGATTTCGAGGCCGGACCGGTCGAACGCGGCCAGAAGCTCGTCGCGCGTGCGCAGGCCCAGCAGTTCGGCGAGGTCGGACAGGATCAGCCACGCCTCCCCGCCGGGCGCGAGGTGCCGTGGCAGCCGGTCGAGGAACGCCTTGAGCATCCGGCTTCCCGGGTCGTAGACGGCGCGTTCGAGCGGAGTCCGCGCGCGGGACGGCAGCCACGGCGGATTGCAGACGACCAGCGGCGCGCGGCCCGGCGGGAACACGTCCGTTTCGAGCGTTTCGATCCCGCCGAAACCGAGGCGTTCGAAATTCTCGCGGGCGCAGGCGAGCGCGCGAGGTTCGTTGTCCGTCGCCACCACGCGCTTCACCCCTCGGCGCGCGAGGACCGCGGCGAGTACGCCGGTCCCGGTGCCGATGTCGAAGGCCAGTTCCTTGGCGGGCAAAGGAGTTCTCGCCACCAGATCGACGTACTCGCCGCGGACGGGGGAGAAGACCCCGTGGTGCGGGTGGAGTTTCGCGCCGAGCGCCGGGATTTCGACGCCCTTCACCCGCCACTCGTGCGCGCCGATGACACCGAGCAGTTCGCGCAAGGACACCAGCGACGCGGTTTCGGAAGGCCCGTAGACCTCGGCGCAGGCCTCGCGCACGTCCGGCCCGCGACGCAACGGCAGGACGTGGCCGGGATCCAGCGGGACCAGCAGCCTGCCGAGGAGCCGCGCCCGGCGAGATTGATGGTTCCGCTGGTCCGGAAAGGGTTTCCCGGCCGCCGTTCCGCAACGGCGGGACAGCGCGGCGAGGAGGTTCCGCGCGCCGGGGAAGTCGCCGTACCAGGCGAGTCCGGTGCCGGAAGTGGCCAACCGGAACGCCTCGTCGGCGGTGATCCCGTCGTCGACGGCGACGACGGTTCGAGGCGGTTTCACACCGACGGTGGTCAGCCAGTGCCGACCACCGTCCTTTGTGGACAGGGGGTTCATGGTTTCCGTTCCTGGATCCGCCCGCGGCGAAGAGACCCCGCGGGTGTGGCTCGTCGGGGGACAAGGTCAGGAACGGCGGCTAGCGGACCACCGCGGCATGAACCGGCGTCGACACGAACCCGAGCCTACCGGAACGCGGCTGCGTGATCGGCGGCCCAGACGTCGAATTCCAGCGCCGGCCTGCCGGTGACGTCCTGGACGGCCGAGGTGGCCTCGCCGGGTTTCGTGACGAGCTCCCGGAATCCGGTCAGCATCGTGTCGACGATGAAGTCCGGCATCTTCGCGAGCATGGCCGCCCTGGTCTCCTCCAACGGGGTTTCCTCCCAGCGCGCCGGTCGGCCGGCGGCCTCGCCGATGAGGCGCACCTGCTCGCTCTGCGTGATCGGCCGTGGCCCGGTGAGCACGTACTTCGCCCCCGCGTGCCCGTCTCCGGTGAGCGCTTCGACGGCCACCGCGGCGATGTCCCGCTCGTGGATCATCGTCATGGCCGCCTCGCCGTACACCCCGCGGACGACGCCGTCCGCGCGGATCGACGGCGCCCAGCCGAGGGTGTTCGTCGCGAACGCGTGCGGCCGCAGGAAGGTCCAGTCCACGCCCGCGGCTTCGATCGCCTCCTCGACGGTCCGGTGCCAGGTGCCGATGGCGTTATCCTGTTCCGCCAAGGAATCGTCGACGGCTCCCGAGGACAGGAACACCACGCGTTCCACCCGCTCCCCGAGCAGTGCCACGGTGGGTACCAGTGCCTCGGCGGATCCGGCGAGCATCAGGAACACCGTGTCGACGCCGTCGAGCGCCGGTGCGATCGTTCCCGGATCCGTCAGGTCACCGCGGACCCCGTCCGGCGGCGGATTCCGGCTCAGCGCCCGGACCGGGACGTCCCGCGCCCGCAGCTGGGCGACCACCTGCGAGCCGACATGGCCGGTGGCACCGGCGACCAGGATCGGCTTCATGCCGCCACCGCCGAGACGATCGGGCGGTACCGCTTGACCGACCCGCCCGACATCCCCGGGTAGGTCTGCACCTTCTTCCACACGTCCGTGGTGCCGATGCCGTCGGCGCCGGGGGCCGCGAGCGCGGCGCGGTGCGCTTCGGCGCTGGTCCATTCGGCGTAGTTCACCACTCGGGTCCCGTCGGTGCTGACGTGGAAATGCCCGCCGATGCCGCCTTCCGGCCGCGCGGGTTCCGACGCCAGCGCTTCGAAGACGAGGTCGATCCAGTCGCGCTGTCGTCGCTCGTCAGGGCCCTCGAACTCGACCGAGACGATCACGAGGCAGCCGGGCACACCCTCGCCGCGCTGCCCGCGGTAGAGCTGGAACACGGGCGCGCCGTCCAGGTCCTGGATCGCGTCTTCGCTGGTCCACTGCTCGTAAGTGAAGGCACCGTCGTGATCGACGCCCTCGTAGGCGGTGAAGGAGACGAGCCCTTCGGCTCCGTTCGCCCGCGCCTCGAACGCCGCCCGCGCCGAGTCGGCGTCCGGGTACTCCCTCGCCACCGCGACCAAGCCCGCCGCCGGTTCCGGCCAGTGTCCCTTGTGGATGGTCATCTTCTCGATCCCCTGTTTCGTCATGCCTCCAGCATGAAACTTAAACAAGGGTTCAAGTCAAGCTCGGAGGAGAGGCAAACGTGGCGTGGTCGAATCCCTGTCGTGAAGGTCGACGGGAGACGACCGCACCTGGACTGTCCGCGCGGGGCATCCGGACCACGAAATGTCTGGTTGATGGCTATATGTACGAATTCGAAAGGGGTCGTGAGTGGCGATTCGGGTTAGAGCCCGAATCGCCACTCACGACCCGTTACGGGCCTCTGCGACGAGTCCTCTCACGCCGCCCACGCCACGTTCGCCTTACTCCTCAATAGGATGGCGGACATGCCCGAACTGCCGTCCGAACTCACCATCGGGGAGCTGTCCCGGCGCAGTGGTGTCGCCACCTCCGCCCTGCGGTTCTACGAGCGCCAAGGCCTCATCGGCAGCAGGCGGACCAGCGGGAACCAGCGCCGCTATCCCCGCACCATGCTCCGCGTGGTCGCGTTCATCCGCGCGTCGCACCACCTCGGCATCCCGCTGGAGGTGATCGGCGACGTGCTCGCGTTCCTGCCGCAGGGTGCCGCGCCGGACCAGGCCTTCTGGCAGCGCGCCTCGGAATGCTGGAGCGCCGAACTCAACAAACGCATCGAGCAGCTGGAGTGCATGCGCGACCGGTTCACCGAATGCATCGGTTGCGGCTGCCTGTCCTTCGAGCAGTGCGTCCTGGTGAACCCCGGCGACGTCCTCGCCGCCAAGGGGCCGGGTCCGGCGCGGCTGATCAACGACTGACCAGGGCCATTTTCCGCTCCAGCAGCCGTCTTTCGGCGCTGTTCCCGGCTCTTCGGATCGCCGCTTCGTATTCTCGCGCCGCTTCCGTCTCACGGCCGGCGCGATGCAGCAGATCGGCGCGGATGGCGTGGTAGAGGTGGTATTCCTCCAGATCGAGGCCGTCGATCGCGGTGAGCGCCGCCGCCGGGCCGTCCACTTCCGCCACCGCGACGGCCCGGTTGAGCGCGACGATCGGGGTCGGGTTCAGCTCCAGTAGCAGGTCGTACAGCTGGACGATCTGCGACCAGTCCGTGCTCGCCGTGTCGGCGGCGTCGCTGTGGACGGCGTTGATCGCCGCCTGGATCTGGTACGGCCCCGGCTGGTTCCGCCGCAGGCACGCGCGGACCAGCGCCTGCCCTTCGGCGATCAGCTCCCGGTCCCAGCGCGACCGGTTCTGCTCCGCCAGCAGCACCACGTCGCCGTCCGCTCCGGTGCGGGCCGCGCGGCGGGATTCGGTCAGCAGCATCAGCGCCAGCAACCCGGTCGCCTCGGGTTCGTCCGGCATGAGGTCGGTCAGCAGCCTGCCGAGCTGGATCGCCTCGGCGCACAGGTCCTCCCGCACCAGCCGCTCGCCGGAAGTGGCCGTGTACCCCTCGTTGAACACGAGGTAGATCACGGCGAGCACCGAACGCAGCCGATCCGGCAGGTCGGCGTCGTCCGGGACGCGGTACGGGATCTTCGCGTCGCGGATCTTGCCTTTCGCCCGGACGAGCCGCTGCGCCATCGTCGCTTCGGGGACGAAGAACGCGTGCGCGATCTCGCCGGTGGTCAAGCCGCCCAGCAGCTTCAGCGTCAACGCGACCTGTGAGGGAACGGCCAGCGCGGGGTGGCAACAAGTGAAGATCAGCCGTAAGCGATCGTCACGCACAAGTCCTGCCTCCACCCCCGTCCCCTCCTCCGCTGGTTCGTTGTCGGCGTTGAGCAGCGCGGCCTGCGCGTGCTTGTCGTCGCGGGCCGCGTCCCGCCGCAGGCGGTCGACAGCCTTGTTGCGGGCGGTCGTGATGATCCAGCCCGCCGGGCTCGGCGGCGGACCGGTGGACGGCCACCGGTCCACCGCCGCGGCGAAGGCGTCCTGTACCGCGTCTTCGGCGATGTCGATGTTGCCGAAGATCCGGACCAGCACGGACACCGCGCGGCCGTACTCCTCGGTGAAGACACGGCCGATGTCTTCGGTGGTCAGGGGACGCACGAAGGGTCTTCCACGCCCTGGAACGGCCGGACCTCGACCGGCAGGTAGGTGATCTCGGCGACCCGGCGGCCCCAGTCGAGCGCGGCGTCCAGATCCGGTACTTCGACGATGGTGAAACCGCCGAGGTGTTCCTTCCCTTCGACGTACGGGCCGTCCGTCATCGCGATCTCGCCGTTCTCCTTGGCCCGGAGCACGGTCGCGGTGGTCGGGGGGTGGAGTCCGGCGGCGAACACCCAGACGCCCGCGGTCTTCATCTCGTCGTTGAGCGCCTGGATCTTGCGCATCACCGGTTCGAGCACCTCCGGCGGCGGGATGGGGCCGTCGGGGTGGTACAGGCTTATCAGGTACTGGGTCATGGCGTCCTCCTCAATCGTGCGGTTGTCACTCCCTATACGAAGGGCGTCCCGCCGATTCGACAGTGGCGGCGATTTTTCCCCGTTTTTTCTTTCCGCGCACATCGGCGCAGGTCAAGCTAGCTTGTAGTGCCATCTAGGTAGTACTGCTACATTGCTCGCCGTGGATCAGGACCGGCGAGGCCAGTGGTTGCGGGGAGTGCTGGCGCCCTGCGTCCTGGCGCTGGTCGCGGAGCGGGAGTCCTACGGCTACGAGCTGGCCCAAGCGCTCGACGCCGCCGGGCTGGGCCCCATCCAGGGCGGCACGCTCTACCCGGTGCTGCTGCGGCTGCAACGGTTCGGCCTGGTCACCGCGAGCTGGCGGGACGGCACGGCCGGGCCCGCGCGCAAGTACTACCGGATCACCGCGGAAGGCCGGGAAACACTGCGGCACGCCACCGCCGACTGGCAGGAGTTCTCCGCCGGGGTGGCCTCGATCTTGCGGGAGGGAAGATGAACCACGACGGATGGCTTTCCGCGCTGACGCACGAGCTGCGTCGTCGCGGCGTCGGCGGGGACGCGGCGCGGCAGGTGGTCGCGGAGGCGGCGGTGCACCTGCGGGAAAGCGGCGGGGACCCGATGCGGGTCTTCGGGCCGCCCACCGCATACGCCTCGGCCGTGGCCGAAAGCGTGGGACGGCCGAGGCGTCGTCCCGGCGAGGTGCTGCTGGAGGCTCGGGGCATCACGAAGAAATACGGCCGCCGGACGGTACTGGACGACGTCGGCCTCGTGGTGCGGTCCGGGGAGATCGCCGCGGTGATCGGGGCGAACGGCTGTGGCAAGAGCACCTTCCTGAGCATCTGCGCCGGGCTCACCGGCGCGGACAAGGGCGAGGTCCGCGTGCGTGGTTCGCTCGGCTACTGCCCGCAGGACGGTGGCACGGCGGACTTCCTCGACGCGGGAGAGCATTTCGTCCTGATCGGTGCCGGCCGCGGGATGGCCCGCGAGGAGTCGGCCAGGGTCGGCGCGGCCCGTGCCGCGGCGCTGGACTGGACGCCCGCGCGTGGCGGTCAGGCCCGGCACCTTTCCGGCGGGACCCGGCAGAAGCTGAACCTCGTGCTCGCCGGGCTCGGTGAACCGGACGTGCTCCTGCTCGACGAGCCCTACCAGGGTTTCGACAAGGGCGCCTACCTCGACTTCTGGCATCAGGTCTGGCAATGGCGGGACGCGGGCAAGGCGATCGTGGTGGTCACCCATCTGCTGAACCAGCTGGACCGGGCCGACACCGTCCTCGAACTCTCCCCGGCCAGGAAGGCTGTCGCGTGAAGAAGATCCTGACGGTCGCGGAGATGGCGCTGCGTGAACTGCTGCGGCGCAGGTCGGTCCTGCTGATCCTGGTGCTCCTGCCCTTGCTGTTCTACTTGAGCAGGCGCGGCGACCACCTCGGCCAGTCCATCCGGTTCGTCTGCCTGGGTCTCGGCTGGGCGCTGAGCACCGCCGCGCTGTTCGCCGGCAGTGCGAGCCGTGCCATGGAACCTCGGCTGAGGCTTTCGGGTTACCGTCCGCAGCACCTGTACCTCGGCCGCTTGAGTGCACTGTGGACGGTCGGTTTCCTTTTGTCCGCACCATACTTCGTGCTGATCCTCGTCGATCAGCACGACGTCCGGTACGGTCCGGTCGCGCTGATCATGGCGCTGACGGTCGCGGTGTCGGCGCCGTTCGGGCTCGCGCTCAGTTCGGTTCTGCCGCGCGAACTCGAAGGGACGCTGGTGCTGCTGATGGTCATCGGGTTGCAGATGATGGCCGACCCGTCGAGCCTGATCGCGCGACTGCTGCCGTTCTGGTCCAGCCGGGAGATCGGCACCTACGCCATCGACCACACGGACATCGGTTACCTGACGCGGGGTGTCGCGCACGGCGCGGTCTCGTTCGTGCTCCTGCTCGGCGCGGTCGCCGTCGCGTCGGGGTTCCGGTTGCGGCGTCGTTCGCACCTCAAGTTCGTCTAACGACGCTTTCGCAGTAGCCGGGCGGTCTCCTGATGGAGCCGCTCGGCTTCTTCGTGTGTGGCGTCGTCGAGTTCGAGGCGCTTGCCACGCTGGTAAGCGCTCAGTGGTGCCTCCGGACGGTTCGCGATGAGGCCGAGCATCGGCAGGATGGCCTTTTCCGGTGGAGTGCCAAGGACCTTCGCGAGGACGCCGACCATCGCGCGAGACGTCCTGCCGAGGGCGCCTTGGTGGCTCGTGCGGACGAAACCGGGGTTGTAGAGCACGTATCGCACGTGGTCGGACGCCAGCCGGAGCGCGGACAACAGGACGAGCCTGCGGCTCTGGAGGTTCGCGATCTTCCAGGTGTAGCCCCGTTCCAGCTGGAGATCGTCCCAGCGGACGGCGTCCCCCGGTGTGCCGGGGACCGTGGTGTCGAGGATCAGTGGCCGTTCGGCGGCGGCGAGGACCTCCTGGAGTTCCGACGCGAAGATGTGGCGGCTCAGGTAGTAGAGCGCGAAGTTGTGTTCGAAGCCTTCGCCGGTCGTCTGCCGGTCGCGGTGCACGTACGCGGCACCCAGCACCAGCGTGTCGACGAGGGGGAACCGGGCGGCGATCTCCTGGGTGACGCGCAGGTTCTCCGCGACTTCACGCAAGTCGGCCTCGATGAAGTGCGCGTCGCCGTTCGCCGCCAGCGCGCGGAATTTCGCCTCGCTGCGGCCCACCACGACGACGGTGTGGCCTGCCCGCAGCCGGTCGGCCGCCAGCGCGCGGCCGAGTCCGTCGGTTCCCCCGGTGATCACGATCGTGGACATGGTCGCCTCCTGTTCCGGAACACTTGATCCGGAAAGGACTGTATCCGAAACATGCGTTCCGGAAAAGGTAGGATTCCGCCATGACCACTTCGCGACGTCAGCGCTGGGACGCGGCACGGAACCGGACGCAGGTGCTGGAGGCCGCGCGCGAGTGCTTCGCCGAACGCGGTCTCGCGACCGACGTCCGGGAGATCGCGCGGCGGGCAGGCGTCGGCGTCGCCACCCTGTACCGGCACTTCCCGACCAAGGACGACCTGGTCGAAGCCGTGCTGGAGGAGGATGTCGCCGAGTGGACGGCCGTCTCCGAGCGTGCGAAGGCCGCCGAGGACCCGTGGGAGGGGATCGGCCTGTTCGTCGAGCGGACCCTGGCGATGATGGCTCGTCACCGGGCGTTCCTGGACGGGCTCACCGTCACCGAAGGCGCACTCGAAGCCTGCCGGGCGCATCTCGCGGAGAGCCTCGATGGCCTGGTCGAACGCGCACATCGGGAGGGGCGCCTGCGGGCCGGTATCACCTCCGCCGACATCGGCCTGCAGATCCTCGCGCTCGGCCGGATCGTCGAATTGACCTCGGCGCGGGGCGATGACGTCTGGCGCAAACACGCCGGTCTCGTCCTCGGCGCGCTCGGGTCCTGAGCTCCTGCCTGGTACTGCCGGACCCAGGTTGAACAGACCGTTCCTGCTCCGGCTGATGCCCGGTTTCCTGGACTCAGAACGCGAGAACGAGTCCACTTAGGAGACACAGAGATGACGAACTCCCCGGCACGGCACGCGAACAGGGTCGCCGTGATCACCGGCGCGTCCAGCGGGATCGGCGAGGCGACCGCCAGGCGGCTCGCCGCCTCGGGTGCGGCGGTCGCGCTGATCGCCCGGCGGGCGGACCGGCTGGAAACGCTGGCCAAGGAGATCGAGCGCGACGGCGGTACCGCGCTCGTGCTCGCGGCCGACGTCGCCGACGCCGACGCGATGCGGGCCGCCGCGGCCGAGGTCGAGGCGAAGCTGGGCCGCGCGGACCTGCTGTTCAACAACGCGGGCGTGATGCTGGCCGCGCCGATCGACGAACTCGCGACCGGCGACTGGCAGCGCATGATCGACGTCAACATGACGGGCCTGATGAACGCGATCGGCGCGTTCGTCCCGCATCTGGTCGCTTCGGCGGCCGAAAAGGGGGTCGCGGACCTGGTGAACACCTCGTCCATCGGTGCGCAGGCCGTCTTTCCGTCCTTCGCCGTGTACGTCGCCTCGAAGGCGTACGTGACGCACTTGTCGAAGAACCTCCGCGCCGACCTCGGCCCGAAGAGCGTGCGGGTCGCGGCGATCGAGCCGGGCCTGGTCGAGACCGAACTTCAGGAACATGTCACCGACGCCGGCGCGCTGGAGTGGCTGGACGGCGCGCGCGAGTCGCTGACCTGGCTGAAGCCGGACGACATCGCCGAGACCGTGGCGTTCCTGACCTCGCTTCCGGCGCGGGTGAACCTCCAGCAGGTCACCGTGATGCCGACCGCGCAGGTCTGAGCGGGGTTCAGGGGAACAGGATCCGGGCGATCGCGCGGGCGGCGGTGTCCGGGTCCTCCAGGTGTTCGGCGCGCAGTGCGCCGGTGAGCCACAGGTTCGCGAATCCGTGCATCAGCGACCACGCGGCGACCCCGGCCATCGCGTCGTCGGTGACCTTCGCCGCGCCGCTGGTCAGCAGAAGCCCCGCGCGGTCACGGGCGGCGGCCAGCGCCTCGTCGTCCTCGCGGTGGAGTTCGGGGCGGAACATCACCTCGAAATGCGCGCGATGCTCGATCGCGAAGTGCACGTAAGCCACGCCGACCTCGACGAAGTCCCGTTCACCCTCGGCCGCGAGTGCGTCGGCGAGCAGGTCGAATCCCTCGGCGGCCAGTGCGGTGAGCACCCCGGCCTTGTCTCCGAAATGGTGGACCGGCCCGGCGTGGGAGACCCCCGCGCGCCGGGCGAGGTCGCGGAGGCTGATCCCGGCCGGGCCGTGTTCGGTGATGGCCGCGACGGCGGCGTCGAGGACGGCCCGGCGGAGGTCGCCGTGGTGGTAGGGACTCATGCCCGTGAATCTAGTCATTGACAAGATGACGCGCAATCGCGCATCTTGTCAGTGGAAAGTTTCACTGCTCGGAGGGCATGGTCATGGATCCCGGTCTCGTACCCGTACTGATGCTGATCGCCGTCACGGCGACGTTGTCCCTGCTCGGCGCCGCCGGTGTCCGGCGGCTGAAGCCATGGCCGGTGGCCGTGCGCGGCGGCGTCGCGGCACTGTTCGTCACCACCGGACTCGCGCACTTCATCGGCATGCGCGAGGAACTCGTCGCGATGGTGCCGCCCGCGTTGCCCGCGCCCGGGCTGCTGGTCGCCGTGACCGGCGTGCTCGAACTCGCGGGCGCCGCGGGAGTGCTGTGGTCGCGGACGGCGCCATGGGCAGCCGCCGGGCTGACCGTCCTGCTGCTGGGGATGTTCCCGGCGAACGTGTACAAGGCGCTGCACGGGCCGGTGACGTCGGTGCTGGACGAACTGGTGCCGCGAAGCCTGATGCAGGTGGTCTTCCTGGCCGCGACCGGGTCACTGGTGGTGTATTACGCGCGTACGCCGAACAGACCCTTTGCCCAAAGGAGACCTTAAGTCTTTCCCAAGTCCGGGTCGTGCTCCGGAAATGGGCCCTACCATCCCAGAATGAAGATCTCGTTGTGGATCGGATTCTGTGGGCTGTGCATCCTCGCCGGGCACATGCTTCTCGGGGCACTCGGTGTCGTACTGCTGATGAGCTGTCTCCCGGCGGGGCGCGATCACGAATCCGGTGACAGAAAAGAGAAAACGCCCGTTTGGCTGGCCTGAGGAGAAATCCTCAGCCCAGCGTGCTCGCGAAAGCGAGCGCGCCCAACGCCGGAATCGCCACCGCCGTGAGAAGTATCGTCTTCCGGCTCGGTCGGGGACTTTCCAGTAAGGCGCGGATACCGGCCGGAACCAACGCGACACAAAGTCCTGCGGTTCCGATGATCGAAACGAATTCGGTTCCCTTCAACACGCCCAAGGGCAGAAGTCCCATCGTCGCCAGCCCGATCGAGCCGACGAGGCCGAGCGCCTTCGCGCGGTACGCGGCGAAGGCCAGGACGTACCAGCCGAACATGATCGTGAACGACAGGAAACTGAACAGATGCAGGTCCTGGTAAGACTCGCTGACCACGCTCTCGGCGAAGCCGGCACCGCGTCGTTCGGCCAGCCCTGACGCGGCCTGGTCGATCCCGGCGTGGAACGTCCGTTCGAAGAGTCCGATGAGGACGGACAAGCCTGCCCAGGCGGCCAGTACCCGCCTGGTGCGGCCGATTTCCGTGGCGAGCGCGATGATCGCGGGAAACAGCACGACGTTGCCGGCCAGGAAACACGTGTACGCGGCCGTCATCAGCGCGGGATGCTCGCTCATCGCCCGGAGCTGCTCCGGGAAGAAGAAGCCGAAGCGTGACCGCAGCAGCGTTCCGGTGAGCAGCAGGACCGGGCCGAGGACCATCGAGACCGCGGCGACGCGGCGGCCGGGGAAGGTGGGGTTCATACCGGTCAGCCTGCCGATCGTGGTGGCCGGGCGGATCGGATCACGGTCCGGTCTTCCGGCTCAGACCGTGGGGGGATTCCCGGATCTCGCGAGGTCTTCTCGCGAGATCGAGCCATGGCCATTTTCCGGCGATGGGGTTCAGAAGGGTGGCGTCTCCTCGGCTGGAGCGGTGTGTGCGCGGGGTGGGTGGAGTGGTGGTGGGGTGCTGTCGTGGCTTTGGCCGGTCGGGGTGGTGACGGTCAGGGTGCCATCTGATGCGAGGTGGTAGGTCCAGCCGGGTTCGTCTTTGAGCCGGTGATCTCGGCGGCAGAGGTCGATGAGGTCGTCGGCGTTGGTGGTGCCGCCGAACTGCCACGGCACCGAATGGTCGAGATCGCAGGTCTGTGCGGGGCGGCCGCAGCCGGGTCTTCGGCACTCAC
>NZ_QHHW01000056.1:0-119165 GCF_003947325.1 Amycolatopsis sp. WAC 01375 | reverse complement strand
CTTCGCGCCCAGGCGGCCCCTGACGGCACGGGCGGATGCGGCCGAGTACGACCCGGTACGAGGCCGATCCGCCCGCACCGCCAGGAACCACCTGGATCACGAAGCCCATCGAACCGACTTATGAAACACGCCCTAGCCCTCCTCGGCGAACGCACGGCCGTCTTCCTCCGAACGTCGCAATGACCTCCCGCCGAATGCACCGATCACCGGGACGGTCAACGAAAAACCGCATGTCAGCGCGCCTCGCGAGCACTTGACGATGACACCGAAATCCGGCCATCAGCGTGATCACGCGCTCACTCAAGGTGAAAGATTGCGGCTCGTTTACAACGAACCGGCCACCTGCTTGACAGTAGGAGTGGTACGTACCACGCTGCCCGCATTGGTCTACACCATTTTGTGGGAGCCCGGCATCGTGGTCGGGCATCGAAAGGACGGCACGAGTGAAGCGCTGGCTCAAGATGACTGCGGGCGCCGCGGCCATCACCCTCGCGACGGCGGGCTGCGCCGGTTCCGGCAGTGGCGACAGCACGAATTCGAGCGCTCCGGCCTCGAACGGCACGCTCACGGTCTGGCTCATGACCGGGACCGCCCCCGAATCTCTGACGAACTCGCTCCACAAGGAATTCGAAGACGCGCACCCCGGCGTCAAGATCAAGTACGAGATCCAGCAGTGGAACGGCATCCAGCAGAAACTGACCACCTCGCTGGCCAGTGACAACCCGCCGGACGTGATCGAGCTGGGCAACACCCAGACGCCCGCGTTCGCCAACCAGAACGTGCTCGCCGACCTGAGCTCGAGTGTCGCCGACTTCAACGGCGGCCAGTGGCTCCAGGGCCTCAAGGCTTCGGGCGAGTACGACGGCAAGACCTACGGCGTCCCGTTCTACGCGGCCAACCGTGAGGTCATCTACCGCAAGGACATGTTCGAGCAGGCCGGTATCACCGCGACGCCGAAGACGCGCGCGGAGTGGCTCGACGCGGTCACCAAGCTCAAGGCCAAGTTCGGCAGCGACCCCGAGTTCCAGGCCGTCTACCACCCCGGCCAGAACTGGTACGAGCTGCTGTCCTACATCTGGGACGAGGGCGGCGACATCGCGCAGGCCAACGGGAAGTCCTTCAAGTCCACCCTGGACACCCCGCAGGCCAAGGCCGGGCTCGAGTTCTACAAGCAGCTCACCGACGCTTCGGGCACCAAGGCGCCGAAGGACGCCGACGAGGCCACCCCGCAGCAGGCCGGTATCTACGGCGCGGGCAAGGTCGCGATGATGATCGGTGTCCCGGGCGAGGTCGACACCGCGGCCAAGACCGACCCGTCGATCAAGGAGAAGTCGGGCGCGTTCCCGATCCCGGGCAAGGCCGCCGACAAGTCGGCCCCGGTCTTCCTCGGCGGTTCGAACCTGGTCATCCCGGCCAACAGCAAGAACGCGGCCGCGGCCAAGGACTACATCAAGCTGTTCTCCACCCCGAAGTACCAGACCGAGCTGGCCAAGGCCGGTTACGTCCCCGGTACCTCGACCGACGTGTCCGCGCTCGACGCGAACCCGCTCACCAAGGTCATGGCCGAGGCGTCCAAGAACGGCCGCGCCGTGCCGACCAGCCCCAAGTGGGGTGACGTCGAATCGGGCCAGAACCCGATCAAGGACATGCTGACCGCATACCTGACCGGGACGAAATCGCTCGACCAGGCGACCGCCGACGCCAACGCAGCGCTCGACAAGCTCATCGGCGGATGACCACTACCAAAGATGTGACGACGCCGGCGGGGTCCTCCCCGCCGGCTTCGCCGCGCATCAAGCCGCCGAAGTCCAATCGGCGCCTCCGTCTCGGCGAACGGACGGCGCCGTATCTGCTGATCCTCCCCGCGCTGGTCGCGATCCTGGTCCTGCTGGGCTGGCCGACACTGCAGCTGATCGGGATCAGTTTCCGCAAGCTCGACCTCCGTGAGCTGGTCTCCGGAGAGATGGTCTGGGTCGGGTTCGAGAACTTCTCCGAGATCCTTTCCGACCCCGAATTCTGGGAGATCACCGTCCGCACGCTGGTGTTCACCGCCGCGGTCGTGATCACCACCCTGCTGCTCGCGCTGTTCATGGCGCTGCTGATGCGGCATCTCAACCCGGTCGTCCGGGTGGTCCTGCAGGTCGCGCTGATCCTCGCGTGGGCGACCCCGGTACTCGCGACGACCACGGTCTTCCAGTGGATCTTCGATCAGCAGTACGGGATCCTGAACAAGACGCTCGCGAAACTCGGCTTCGACGGGTTCATCGGGCATTCCTGGTTCTCCACCGGGCCGAGCACGCTGACCGTCATCGGTCTGCTGGTCGTCTGGCAGGCCGTGCCGTTCGTGGCGTTCACCCTGTACGCCGGGCTTCTCGGCGTCCCGAAGGAGCAGTACGAGGCCGCGGGCATCGACGGCGCGAACGCCTGGCAGGCGTTCTGGGCGGTCAGCTGGCCCGCGATCCGGCCGATCCTGACCATGGTCACGTTCCTGTCGGTCCTGTGGGACTTCAAGCTGTTCGCCCAGGTGTGGGCGATCCGCCAGGGCGGGCCGGACGGTGCCAGCACGACACTGCCGGTCTACATGTACCTCAAGGGCCTCGCGGGCAACCACTTCGGCCTGGCGGCGACCGCGGCCCTGCTGATGATGCTCGTGCTGATCCTGCTCACCGCCCGGTACGTCCAGCTGCTGGTGCGCACGAAGGAGGCCGACCTGTCATGAAGAAGTCCCTGATCCAGCGGATCGGCCTCGGCACGTTCGGGGTGATCGTGGCCCTCCTGTTCGTCTTCCCGACCTACTGGATGGTCACGTCCTCGCTGAAGACTCCGGGCCAGGTCCTGTCACCGGATTACGACCTGATCCCGTCCTCGGTGACGTTCGAAAACTTCGTCACGGCGCTGACGAAACCCGGGTTCACCACCTATCTCGCCAACAGCCTGATCGTCACGATCGGCGCGGTGCTGTGCTCGCTCGTCGCGGGCGTACTGGCCGCGGTCACCTTGTCCCGGATGCGCTTCCGCGGGCGTAAGGGTTTCCTGATGCTGGTGCTGGTCGCCCAGCTCGCACCGTTCGAGGCGCTGCTGATCCCGATGTACCTGCTGATGCGGGACGCCGGGTTGCTCAACCAGCTGCCTTCGCTGCTGCTGGTGTACTTCGCGGCGACGCTGCCCTTCACGTGCTGGATGCTCTACGGCTTCGTCAACGGCATCCCGTACGACCTGGAAGAGGCCGCGATGATCGACGGTTGCAGCCGGGCGGGCGCGTTCCGCCGGGTGACGCTACCGCTGCTCGCACCGGGACTGGTGACCACGTCGGTGTTCAGCTTTATCACCGCGTGGAACGAGTTCCTGTTCGCGTTCGTGTTCATGCGCGACCAGAGCAAGCAGACGCTACCGGTGTGGCTTTCGTCGTTCCGGACGGCGTTTTCCGTGGACTGGGGCGGCATCATGGCGGCGTCGGTGATCTACGCCGTGCCCGCGCTGGTGTTCTTCATCCTCGTCCAGCGCAAGCTCGTGTCCAACCTGACCGCAGGCGCAGTGAAGGGATAAGTGTTGTCTTCACCGAAAAAGTTGGCCGGATCCGTTCTCGTGTCGGGCTTCGACGGCACGACCGCACCGGATTGGCTGCGGCGCAAGGTGGCCGACGGCCTCGGCGGCGCGATCCTGTTCGGCCGCAACGTGGTCGACGACGAGCAGGTGGCCGCGCTCAGCGCGCAGCTGCGGGCGGAACGGCCCGACGTGCTCATCGGCATCGACGAGGAAGGCGGTGACGTCACCCGGCTCGACGTCGCCACCGGCTCGTTCGTCCCGGGACCGCTCGCACTCGGCGCCGCGGACGACGTCGAGCTGACGGCGTCGGTCGCCGCGGCGCTCGGCGAGCGGCTGGCCGCCTGCGGGGTCACGATCAACTTCGCCCCGTGCGCGGATCTGACCCTGGCGGCGGAGGATCCTTCCATCGGAGTCCGGGCGTTCGGTTCGGATCCGGTGAAGACGTCGCCGCACGTCGCGGCGTACATCACCGGCCTGCAGAAGTACGGCGTCGCCGCGTCGGCCAAACATTTCCCCGGGCACGGGGCGGCCACCGACGATTCCCATCACGCGCTGCCGGTGCTGCCCCGGACCGAGGCGGAGCTGCACGAGATCGAACTCGTCCCGTTCAAGGCCGCGATCGCGGCCGGCGTGCGCTCGGTGATGACCGGGCACCTCGTCGTGCCCGCGTGGGGTGAACTGCCCGCGACGCTCAACCCGAAGGCGCTCACAGACGTCCTGCGCGGCGAACTCGGCTTCACCGGCGCGGTGATCACCGACGCGCTCGACATGGGTGCCGTCGCGGGTGAACTCGGCAAGACCGAGGGCGTCGGCCGGGCGGCGGTGCGGGCGCTGATCGCCGGCGCCGACGCGCTCTGCCTGGGTGGTGTGTCATTCGAAGAGGACGAGCTGAACCAGATCGCGGCGGTCATCGCGGCCGCGGTCGAAGCCGGCGAGCTGCCGCTGGAACGGCTGGCCGAGGCTTCGGAGCGGGTCGCCGCGCTCGGCGCTCCCCCGGTGTCGACGCCGATCTCGCCGGTCGACCACCGGCTCGGCCTGGAGGCGGCGCGCAAGGCGCTGCGGATCCAGGGTTCGCCGAAGCTCGCCGGGCCGCCGCTGGTGATCGACATCGAGACCGAGCCGATCATCGCGGCGGGCCCGATGCCGTGGGGGCTCGGCTCGCATCTGACCGAGCTCGTGCCAGGCACGCGCGCGCTCAAGGTCACCGGGAACGAGATCGCGACCGCGATCGACGCCGTCCACGGCGCCCGCGACCTCGTCGTGGTGACGCGCGAGGCGCACCGGCATCCCGAGGTCCGCGAGTTCCTCGGCTGGCTCCGGGAGGCAGGCGTGGACTACATCCGGGTCGAGACCGGCGTGCCGGGACCGGACACCGGCGACGGGCCGCGGATCGACACGTTCAGCGGGTCCTACGTCAGCCTTCGCGCCGCCGCGGAGTACCTGGCCTGACCCAGCCCCCTGACGCAATTCGGCACCTGGTTGCGGTACTTGCACGCGCAAGGACCGCAAGCAGGTGCCGAATTGCGTTATTCGGTTGCGGGTGCCGGAACCGGAGTGTCGTAGTCGCCGAAGATCGGGTGTCCAGTCGTGAGTGTTATGTGTCGTTCTAACGACCCGAAACACTCACGACCCCCGGCACCGACCACGCCACGGTTGCCTGACGGATCACTAGTCCTCTGAACGCGGTGCTTCGAGTGCCTTGACGACAGCCACCATGTCCTCTTCGCCGAAACCGAGCCGCGCTGCCTCGGCGTAGAGGACGCGGGACGCCTCGATCAGCGGCAACGTGAGGCCCGCTTCCCCTGCCGCCGCCGCGATCAGCTCGACATTGGCCAGGACGTTCGTGATCGAGGCCTGCGGCGAGAAGTCCTCCTCGACCAGTTTGGGCGCCTTGACCCGCAGGATCGGGCTGGCCAGCTGCCCGGCGCCGAGGACACCGGCGAGCAGGCCGAGGTCGAGCCCGTGCGTCCGCGCGAAGTGAACGGTCTCGGCCAGACTGGTCACGACCGCGGTCAGGTGCACGTTGACCGCCAGCTTCATCAGGAGCCCATTGGGGACCGGCCCGCACTCCACGGTTTCCCGGCACAACGGCCCGAACAGCTCCCGGATCTCCTCGATCGCGGCAGGATCACCCGCGAGCATGGCGACCAGTTCACCCGCCTCCGCCGGAACCCGTGAGCCGGAAACCGGTGCCTCCACGTACTTCGCCCCGGCCGCGAGGAGCTCGGACTCGAGCACACGGGAATGCTCCGGCGCCGTCGTTCCCATGTGGACGATCGTCCGGCCCGCCAGCGCGGACCGCCCGCGCTCGAGCACCGCGTCGACGGCGGCCGCGTCCTTCAGCATCAGGATCACGACTTCGCACCGCTCGAAGAGCTCCGCCGCGTCCCCGGCGACCTCGGCCCCCGGCACCGCGGTCCGGCCAGGCGTGCGATTCCACACGAGCAACGGGATTCCGGCCCGCGCCAGGTTCACTGCCATCGGTCCGCCCATGCTGCCCAGCCCGGCGAAACCGACTCTGGAGATGCCCATGCGACTTACTTTGCCCGATGGCGGGCGGCGCCAGGGGCTCAGCCGGTGAATTCGTCGACGCCGAGGGCGAAGTCCCAGTGGCCGACCCCGGTGCGGGCGAGGCCCATCGTGACCACACCCATTCCTTCCAGCCAGTGCGCCATCTTCAAACCGCCGACGTCCAGCGGCCGCAGCCCGAGGCTCTCGATGAACGCCGCCACGCCCGCCTTGGCCCGCGCGTCGTCGCCGGCGATGAAAACGTCGGGCCTGCCCTTCTCCAGGACATTTCGGAAGACGGTGTTGAACGCCTTCACCACGCTCGCACCCGCCGGGGCCACCTTGGCGGCTTCCTGCGCGATCGAGGTCTCCTCGCGGTGGGCAAGTCCGTCGGACGTGGCGTTGAAGGGGTTGCTGATGTCGACGATGACCTTGTCCGCGAGGGCGTCTCCGTACTCGGCGACGACCGGAACGACACCGTCGGCCAACAACGCCGTGATGACGATGTCCCCGGCCGGGGCAGCGCCCCACTCGCCCGCCGTCGCGCCGCCGCCCAGAGCCCTGGCCAGGTCATCGGCCTTGGCCTGATCCCGTCCCATGACCTCGACGGTGTTGCCGCCCGCGACCGCGAGCGTGCCGATGGTCCGGGCCATGTTCCCCGTACCGATGAGGGTGATGCCGCTCATGAGATGTGCTCTCTTCCTGTTCTCGAGGTTTACTGGTGCGCGGTTCAGACGGCGGTGGTGCCGCCGTCGGCGACCAGTTCCAGGCCGTTGACGTAGCTGGAGTCGTCGGAGGCGAGGAACAGGGCGACGGTGGCGATTTCTTCGGGACGGCCCATCTTTCCGCGGGGAATGAGGGATTCGAACGCGTCCTTGGTCGCCTCGTCGAACAGTTCTTCCTGTTTGGCGGTGGCGACCTGGCCGGGGGTCAGGACGTTCACCCGGATCTTGCGGTCGCGCAGTTCGTTGAGCCAGACACGGGCCCAGGCCTGCTGGACCGCTTTGCTTCCCGCGTAGAGGCTCCAGCCGGGGAAGGCACCGAGGGAGGCGTTGGATCCGGTCATGAAGATCGAGCCGTTGTCGTTGATCAGCGGCAGTGCCTTCTGCACGGTGAACAGGGTGCCGCGCGCGTTGAGCGAGAAGGCACGGTGGAACTGTTCCTCGGTGATCTCACCGAGAACGGCGGGTTCACCCATCCCGGCGCTGGCCCACAGCACGTCGATCGAGCCCTTTTCCCGTTTGACGATGTCGTACAAGCGGTCCAGGTCGTCCAGATCGGCCGCGTCACCCTGAACGGCGGTGACGTTGCGGCCGATCAGCTCGACGGCGTCGTCCAGCGCTTCCTGCCGCCGGGCCTGGATGAAGACGTGCGCTCCTTCCTCGACGAACAGTTCGGCGCCCGCCAAGGCCATGCCGGTGGATCCGCCGGTGATCACCGCTACCTTGCCATCGAGCTTTCCCACGGTCACTCCTTTGAATTAATAGGTAAATGCGTCAGCAGGCGGAGAAGTAATGGCCGTTGTCCAAATCGGCGAGCAGGCCGGGCTGTGTGGGTTCCCAGCCGAGGGTGCGGCGGGTGGTGAGACTGGACGCCGGGTAGTTCTGGGTGACCATGTTCGCGAGGAAACCGAAATATCCCGGCACCATCAGTACGTCCGCGGGAACGCTCACGGCAGGCAGGCCAAGACGGCTGCCGATGGCCTCCGCGATCTCGCGGAGCGGGACGCCGCCGTCCGCGATCGCGTGCCAGTATTCACCGGCCTGCCCTTTCTCCAGTGCCAGGCGGAACAGAGCGGCGGCATCGCGGATGTGCACGGCGTTCCACAGGTTCGCGCCGTCTCCGGGGTAGCCGACGAAGCCCTTCTCCTTCGCGAGCGCGATCAGCTGCACGAGGAAGCCGGCGCGATCGGTCGTACTGTGCGCGATGGTGGCGATCCGCACGATCGAAGACCGCACTCCCCGCGCGGCGAGGCCGACCACCGCGGTTTCCACGACGTTACGAACCCGCAGCGTGCCCTGGTACTCATCGCCGCCGGGAAGGGCCGGGTCCTCCTCGGTGACCGGTCGGCCCAGGTTCCCTGGCGAGCCGATGCTTCCCGCCGCGACCAGCGGTTTTCCGGTTCCGGCGAGTGCCTCCCCGTACGCGAGCATGATCGGGAGCTCCGCGGCGGCCACGGCGTCGATCCCGCCGGACGGAAGCAGGTCTTGCCGGTGCGCGACGTGGATGACGCCGTCGGAATCCGCGGCTGCCTCCTTGAGCCCGTCGAGATCCTCGAGGTCGCCGCGACGCACCTTCGCGCCGAGCGCGGACACCGCCGCCGCGGCGGTGTCCGACCGGGCCAGACCGGTGACCTCGTGCCCGGCGGCGATGAGCTCGGGAATGATGTACGAACCGGCATGGCCGGTCCCGCCAGTGACGAAAACGCGCATTGGTGTGCCTGCTTTCTGGAGCTGGAAAGAACGCGATGGACGGCACTGGATTCCTTATTCCGAATTCTCGTGTCGAATTCGTTTTCGGCCCATCCGTTACTTGTTCAGGTTGCCATTGACCCGAGTGGGTGTCCAAGACCGCTTTCGGTCGTGGTGATACCCTGAAGGCATCACCAGCCCGGGAGGCGCCGTGGATCTGGACCTGCGCAAACTGCGCTACTTCCTCGCCGTCGCCGACCGGTTGCACTTCGGCCGCGCCGCCGAGGAACTGCATATCGCCCAACCGGCGCTCAGCCGCCAGATCCGCGCGCTGGAACAGGATCTCGGTGCCCCGCTGTTCACCAGGGATCGCCACGGCGTGGCGCTGACCGACGCGGGCAGGCAACTGGTGACCGACGCCGGTCCGCTGCTCGCCTCCGCACACGCGGTTCGCCGCCGGGTGACCGTGGCGGCCCGCGGCGGCCTGCGGCTCGCGGTCGGCTTCCGGACCGGCATCCCGGTCATCCCGGCGGCACGGGCGTTCGAGGCCAGGCATCCGGACGTGGTTCTGGACGTGCAGCGGATCGAATGGGACGACCAGGCCCCGATGCTGCTCGACGGCCGCATCGATGTCGGCTTCGTGCGGCTGCCCATCGACGAGACCGGACTGCGCGTGACCCCGCTGTACACCGAGCCGCTCATGGTGGCGCTGCCCGCCGACCACCGGTTGGCAGGCAAGGAAGAGGTCACCGAGGCCGACCTGGCCGGTGAGCCGCTGGTCTGGCACGCCGGCCCGAGCACACAGCCCACCAGGCGCCCGCACCCCGACTCCGGGCTCCGGGCACGCGGCGTGGAGGAGAAGCTCGAACACGTCGCGGCCGGCCGGGGCATCTCGTTCGTGGGACGTTCGGAGACCGTGTTCTACTCACGGCCCGACATCAGCTACGTTCCCATCCCGGAACTCGCACCCGAACAGGTGTGCCTCGCGATGGCGGCATCGCGCACCTCTCCGCTGACCGACGACTTCTTCGCCGCGGCGCAGGCGACGGCCGAGATCACGGCGGAATGCGGGAACTACGATTCGGGTGCGGCCGTCTCGGAGTGAGGCCTGTTTCGTGGCACGAACTTCGTGCGGGCGTCGTAGCTGTCGACCGGAGAGCGCGCAGCCCATACGCCAGGTTGCCTCACCCCTCACCAGAACCGTCCTGGCCACTCACGACCAACCGCACCGGCCGGGCTCAGAAGGGGTGCTCCATCCACACGTTCGCCTCCACGTACACCCCGCGGTCCCGCTCGACGTTCGCGTGCACCGGCGCGATCCCGCCGGGGATCACGTTGTCGCCGTCCGCGAGTTTGACGCCGGTCCACTCGTGCCAGTCCGCGATCGAACCCGAAATGGTCACGGCGAACGGGCACACCTTGATCATCCTCGCGCCGAGCCGTTCGTGGGTGCGCAGCCAGCGGTCGGCGAACAGGCCGTCCTCGCGGCGCCGGACGGCGTATTCCTCCATCGGTACGTCCGGTTCGTCCTCCTTGCCGATCGGGCGCACGGACACGATCAGCCGTTTCAGCCCCGTCTCGGCCGCGCGCGCCTTGAGCGCCTTCAGCATCGGCGTGGACAGGCCGGTCCCGCGCATTCGCGGCGCCACAACGACTTCGAGTGCGCACAGGGTGTCCGGCGCACGGCCGTCCATGAGGTCCTGCGCGGCCCACTGGATCGCCTCGTCCCAGCCGTGCGCCGGCAACTCATGGCGGTCTTCGGCGGGATAGGTCAGCGGGACGGACAGCGCCCGCGCGATCGGTTCGCCGTCGTCGTCCAGCGCGATCAGGAAGTACCGGGCCCAATGGCGCAGAAACCGTTCCGGCGTGATCATCTTGCCGCTGAACCCGGCGTAGATGAACTCACCGCCGACGTCGCCGAGGTTCAGCGCGGGATCGAGGAGATCGGGACGGGACGCAAGATCGACGATTCGCATACCGCCAAGTCAACCGAGCCGATCATCTCCCCCGATAGCTGCTTCCGGGCGATGATCAAGCCAGCTGACGCGGCGTGGTCTGCAACCGGGACAGGACGTCGGTGAGCCTGCCCGCCGCGACGTCCCATTCCTCGAGGACGCTGCTCCGCGCGAGCGCCGACGTCCGCAGCGAATGGCGCAGTTCGGCGTCGAGCGACCAGCGCAGCAACGCCGTCGCGAGCGCCGACGGGTTGTTCGGCGGCACCAGCATGCCGGGGACCCCGCCACCGGGCGCCGTGCCGAGCGCGTCGTGCGCGCCGGCGGTTTCGGTGGCCACCACGGGGATCCCGCGTGCCAGTGCCTCGGCGACGACCAGTCCGGAGGTGCCGCCGCGAGCGGGCAGCACGAGCAGATCGGCGCCGTCGTAGACCAGGTCGAGATCGTCCGGCGGCCGGATGAGGCTGATCCGGGAGCCGAGCCCGAGCCGCTCGACCGTCCAGCGCAGTTCGTCGACGTAGGCGGGATCGTGGTGCGTCGCCCCGGCGAACACGCATTTGAACGCCAGTTCGTCGATGGTCGAGAGCGCCCGGATGAGCACGTCCTGGCCGTGGCGCGCGGTCATGGGCGCGAGACACAGCAGCCGGGAGACGCCGTCCGCGCCCGCGGCGAGCGGGGCCGCGTCGGTTCCGGGTGTCGCGACGTAGACGCGGGTCGGGTCGAGGTCGTGCCGGTCGATCAGCTGCCGCGCGAGCCACGGCCCGGTGGCTACGATCATGCCTGCCAGCCGCAGGGTCTCCCGTTCGCACGCGTCGAGTTCGGCGGCCTGCGCGGGGTCGAGCGCGGGATCGTCTGCAAGCAGCCGGTGGACCAGGACGGCCAGCCGCAGCCGCCGGGCGTGCGGCACCACGATCTCCGGGACCCCGCAGGCGACCGTGCCGTCGATCAGGACGACGGTGTCGTCGGGCAACGCGGCGAGCGAACGGGCCAATCTCGACCTGGACAGCGGCCCCGGCATCGGCCATTCGCCGGCGATCGGCAGTTCCAGCAGCGGGAGGCCGGTGGCCGGGAGGTTCTGGCACATGCGGCGGTCGTATTCGCCGCCGGCATCCTCGACGTCCCCCGGCAGGACGAACACCACCGGCTCCGTGCCACGAACGGTTGAGGTGTACACGGTTTACCTCCAGATGCGGGCGCCTTATCAGGAGACACGGCTGCGGCGCCCGATCGGTTCACCATTCGCGGCGCGAAGTTTTCACCCGTTCACCCGCGCGATCGCGGCCACGAGGTCGTCACGCAGTCCGGCGCCGACCGCGATGGTGGCCGCCGAGCGCACCGTGTGATCACCGCCGTCCGCGTCGACCACCACTCCCCCGGCCTCGCGTACCAGCAGGACACCCGCCATGGTGTCCCACGGTTGGTTGGCGAGGATGACGCTCGCGTCGAGTTTGCCGTGCGCGACCCAGGCGAGGTCGATCGCCGCGGAGCCGAGGAACCGGACGCGCTGCACGCGGCCACCGAGTTCGGCCAGCAACGCCATCCGGACGCGATTCTTGACCTCCGCGCCCTCGCCGACCGCGAAGTCGCCGATCGACACGATCGCGTCGGAAAGCTCCGTCGCCTTCGAGGCCGTGAGACGTTCTTCGCCCGCGTACGCGCCCTGGCCTTCAGCAGCGGTGTAGGTGACATCGAGGAACGGCAAGGAGATCGCCGCGACAGTGCTCTTCAACCCGTCGACGAGGCCGAGCGAAACACCGCACAGCGGGATCCCGCGCGCGAAGTTCGCCGTGCCGTCGACCGGGTCGAGCGCCCACCACAGGTTCTCGTCGCCTTGGTGCCCGCGCTCCTCGCCGAGAATGCCGATCTCCGGGGTCTCCCGTGTCAGGAATTCACGGACGGCGTCCTCGACGGCCAGGTCGACGTCGGTCACCATGTCGCGATCACCTTTGGCGGCAACGGAAAACGACGTCATCGAGCGGATGATGCCGGTCGCCTTGGCGACGGCTTCGGCGGCGACGGACAATAATGCGGCATGGTCGGTCATATGGGTACCGTAGCCGGAATGGACCTGTTCCCGACCGCCACGACGGCCGACGAAAGCGCGCGAGGCGCCGACGTCGCGGTGCTGCCGATCGGCGCTTTCGAACAGCACGGCGCACACCTCCCGCTGACCACCGACACGGTGATCGCGACGACGATCGCCGACGCCGTCGCGGCCGCGTACCCGGTGCTGCGGCTCCCGCCGATCACGATCGGCTGCTCGCACGAACACGCGGACTGGCCGGGCACGGTCAGCGTTTCGGCCACGACGCTGTACGCCGTGGTGAACGACGTCGCCGCCTCGCTGCGCCGGTCCGGGGTGCCGAAACTGGTGCTGGTGAACGCGCACGGCGGCAACTATGTCCTGTCCAACGTGGTACAGGAGTCGACGTCGCCGATGGCGCTCTTCCCCGGTGTCGAGGGCTGGCAGGCGGCGCACGACGCGGCCGGGCTGGAGACGTCGCTGGACAGCGACATGCACGCCGGGGAGCTGGAAACCTCCCTTCTGCTGCACGCCCATCCGTCACTGGTCCGGCCCGGTTTCGCGGAGGCGGACCACCTCGCCGACGACAGGCGGCACCTGCTCACGGTAGGACTGCGGCCGTATTCGGAGTCCGGCGTGGTGGGGCGGCCTTCGCTGGCGACGGCGGAGAAGGGACGGCTAGTGCTGGAATCCCTGGTGGACAGCTTCGGGGAGACCCTGGCCGCGCTGGGCTGAATCCCTCAGGAGCCCACCGACTCGATCGCGTCCAGATGCGGCAGGAAGTGGTGCATCCGTTCCTGTTTCGTCCGCAGGTAGCGCAGGTTCTCGTCGTTCGGCGTGACCAGCAGCGGCACCCGCTCGCTGATCACGACCCCGTGCAGTTCGAGCTGGTCGACCTTCGCCGGGTTGTTGGACAGCAGCCGCACCGATGTCACCCCGAGATCGGTCAGGATCTCCGCCGCCGCACGGTAATCGCGCGCGTCCACGGGCAGCCCGAGCGCGATGTTCGCCTCGACGGTGTCGAGCCCGTCTTCCTGCAACCGCATCGCTTTCAGCTTCGCGAGCAGGCCGATTCCGCGTCCTTCGTGTCCCTGGGCGTACACGAGGATTCCGGCGCCTTCCTCGACGATCGCGCGCAGCGCGGCGGCCAGCTGGTCGCCGCATTCGCAGTGCATCGAGCTGAACACGTCTCCGGTGAGACATTCCGAATGGACCCGCGCCAGCGTGCCGGAGGCCGCGACGTCGCCGTGCACCAGCGCCATCTGCTCGGCGCCGTCGGCGTCCAGATAACCGTATGCGCGGAAAACGCCGTAACGGGTGGGCAGTCGGGTCTCCACGACCCTCTCGACGGTCATCGCGTTTCTCCTGTCTGTTCGGTGACTCATGACCGAGCGCGCGAGCAGAACGCCCGCACCGGGAAGGCTGGAGACGAGCGCGAGCACGCCGTAGACCACGGCCACGGTGACGCCCTGCGCCGAACCGAGGCCCGCCGCGCCGAACAGCAGCGCGCAAACGCCTTCGCGCGGGCCCCAGCCGCCGATGTTCAGCGGCAGTCCCATCGCGAGCAGGGCGAGGATCATCAGCGGCAGCAGATCACCGATCGGGGCGGTGACCCCGGCCGCGCGCGCGGCGACGACGAACAGGGCGAGATGCCCGGCAAGGGTGGCGAGCGAAAGCAGGCTCACGCCGGGCCAGGTCTCCTTGGTCAGGAGGCCCAGCCGGACGTCGGCGAGGGTGACGGCGAATCCGCGGCGCCATTTCGATCCACTGTGGATCCACCGCTTTCCCGCCGTCATCCCGGTGGCGACGGCCGCGAGGGCGAGCGCGACGACCACGATCCCGGCGACCGTGACGGCCCCGTCGATCGGCGGCGGCACCACGGAAGGCGTACCGAGCACGACGGCGACCGAAGCGCCGATCACCGCGATCTGCCCGGCCGTCCGCTCCAGCACCACCGCGCGGACGCCGCGCGGGACGTCGCCGGACTCGCGGCCGTGCTGCACGGCGCGGTTGACGTCGCCGAGCACTCCGGCCGGCAGGACTCCGTTGAGGAACAACGCGCGGTAGTACTCGCCGACGGCGTTCGGGAGCGATAACCGGAGACTGAGCCGTCGCGCGACAAGGCACCACCGCCAAGCGCTGAAAACCGTGGTGGCGAAACCGATCCCGAGCGCGGCGGCGACACCGCCCGCGTCGACCTCGCGCAGCCCGTCCAGGAACGCGCCCGTGCCCAGCTGCCAGACGAGCACGCCGAGGATGCCGAGCGCGCCGAGGATCCGAAGCCAGGGCCAGCACCGTTTCACGACGGCACCATCAGGAGATCTTCGTGCTGGATCATCGCGTTCAGCTCGCCGGCCGCGCATTGCGCGAGCCGCCACCGCAAGTACGTGTCACCATCCGCCGCCAGCTCCGGCCGCTGTTCGCAGGCGGCGCCGACCCAGCCGGTGAGCCATTCCGCGGTCAGCGCGGCCTGATCCGCCCCGAGCCGCCACGGGCTCGGCGCGCGCCGCACGGTGGCGCCGAGCCGTTCGAAGACCCCGAAGGCGACGTCCACCGCGTCCGGGCCGAGCAGCCACCGGCCGTCGGTCACCCGGCGCTGGTGCGCGTTGAAGGCGTCGGAGATCTCGATGTCGAACTTGTCCTTGGGCGACAGCACCACCCGGCCCGAAACGCTCAGGGTGAACAGGACCGCGCAGCCCGCCTCGACGCATGCCTCCGCCAACCGGGACATCTCTTCGGCGGTGAGCAGGTCGAGCAGCGCCGACGCCGCCACGAGCGACGTCCCGGCGAGGTCCTCCGCGCGTAACTCGGTGATGTCACGCTGTTCGGTGACGACGGTGACTTCGCTTCCGTCCACCGCGTGCTCCGGACGGCTGGTGCGGGCCAGCGCGTGGGTGAGCAGTTCGGGGTCGCGGTCGTGCAGGATCCAGTGCTGGCGGCCGGGCAGCCGCCTGGCCAGCCAGCGACCGAGCGAACCGGTTCCGCAGCCGAGATCCCGGATGACCACCTCGTCCTGTTCGCGCAAGAACGCCCGGACCGGCTCGATCAACTCGGTCGCGCGGGCCGAGGCGTCCGCGTCTTCACGCAGCTGAAGCCAGCTGGGGGCGTACTTGGTCATGCCGCCGTCCTTTCGTTCAGCAGCACGGCGGCGACGCCGCGGGCCGTCTCGTCCCAGCCGGGCAGCGTCTCGCGGCGAAGGCGGGCGGAGGCGCGAAGGCGGTCTCGCAGATCGGGCTCGGTGAGCCAGCGGCGGAGGGCTGTGGCCAGCGCGTTGACGTCCTCGCCGGGGACGAGCATCCCGGGCACACTGCCGTCAGGCGACCGGCCGAGCGTGTCCGGCAGGGCGTCGACGGCGGTCGCCAGCACGGGAACGCCGTGCGCGAGCGCCTCGGTGACGACCATGCCATAGGTCTCCGCGCGCGAGGGAAGCACGAGAAGGTCTGCGGCCGCGTACGTCGCTTCGAGCGCTTCGCCGGACCGCGGGCCGGTCAGGGTGAACCGATCGCCGAGGGAGTGTCGCCGCAGGCGTTCGACGTAGCGGGTCTCGCGGCGGATGGCGCCGACACATTCACAGTTCCACGGGAGATCCTTGAGCGACTTCAACGCGTCCGCGAGCAGGCCTTGGCCCTTGCGCGGCGTCACGTTGGCGACGCAGACCAGTCGCGTCCCGTCCAGGCTCCCGGACGCGACGTCGGCCCTGTCGACCCCGGGCGGCACCGCGTGCACCCGGTGCGGAGCGAGGTCGTGGTGCTCGATCAGCCGCCGCGCCGCCCATTCGCTGGTCGCGACCACGGCCTCGACCGCGCCGAGTGTCTCGGCCTCCAGCCTGTCCAGCTCGGCGGCGAGCGAAGGCGAAAGCCCGGTCTCGTCGGCCAGCGGCAGATGCACCAGCACCGCGATCGACAGCCGCTGCGCCGACGGCACGATCACCTCGGGCACCCCGCAGGCGACCAGTCCGTCGAGCAGGACCGCCGAACCGTCCGGCAGTTCGGCGAGCTTGCGCGCCAGTACCGTGCGCGCCTCGGTGCCGGGCCGCGGCCAGTTCCCGTGCACGGCGATCTCGTGGACCTCCACCCCCGCCGCGACGAGGCCGTCGCACAGGCGGCGGTCGTAGACGTTGCCGCCGCTGGGCGCGCTCACGTCGTCGATGTCGTTGGGCAGGACGACGTGAAGGCCACTCACAGCGCACGCTCGTAACTCGCCCACGCGACGTGGGATTCGTGCAGTGAGACGACGAGCCCCTCGAGCCCGCGGGCGCCCTCGCCGAGCGCGCCCGCGTGGACGCGCTCGGCGAGCCGGTCGGCGACGACCTTGGCGAGGAACTCGGTCGAAGTGTTGATCCCGGCGAATTCGGGCACGTCGTCGAGGTTGCGGTAGTTCAGGTCGGCGAGCACCGCTTTGAGCTCTTCGGTCGCCTTGCCGATGTCGACGACGATGTTGTCGGCGTCCAGCTCGGACCGGCGGAACGTCGCGTCCACCACGAAGGTGGCGCCGTGCAGTTTCTGCGCGGGTCCGAAGACCTCGCCGCGGAAGCTGTGGGCCACCATGACGTGGTCGCGGACGGTGATACTGAACAACGGACCTCCCAGATCGTGCCCTTAGCGCGTGTCCTCCACCTGATAGGTGACACGGAGACAGAGCGCTCCCGGTTCATTCGCGGCCAGACGCGGCAGAACGTCCGGTAGTTCATGGAACCGGCATTCCTCGCTGACCAGCACCTTAAAGACGGGGTCCGACAAAATCCGCAAAGCGAGGGCCAGGCGGTCGCCGTAGCTCCGGTTCAGGCGGCGGGACGGCGAGACCATGCCGACCTGGCTGCTGCGGATCGCCAGCCGTCGTGAATGGAAGTTCTCGCCGAGCGGGACGCTGATCCGGCGGTCGCCGTACCAGCTCAGTTCGATGACCTCGCCCTCCGGCGCGAGCAGTTCCAGCGACCGCGCGAGCCCCGCCTCGCTCGCGCTGGCGTGCACGACGAGGTCGCAGTCACCCAGCGCGTCCTCCGGTGTCGAGAAGTCGACTCCGAGCGCTTCGGCGATCTTCGCGCGCTCCGAGTCGATGTCGATCAGCTGCACCCTGGTCGCCGGGAAGCCGGCCAGGAGTTTCGCGACGCTGCTGCCGACCATGCCGGCGCCGACCACGGCGATCCGGTCGCCGAGTTTCGGCGCCGCGTCCCAGACGGCGTTGACCGCTGTCTCGATCGTGCCCGCGAGGATCGCGCGCTCCGGCGGCACCCCGCGCGGCACCGGCGTGACCGCGGCCGCCGGGACGACATAGCGCGTCTGGTGCGGGTACAGGCAGAAGACGACCTGACCGACAAGTTCCGCCGGACCTTGTTCGACCACGCCGACGTTGAGGTACCCGTACTTCACGGGCCCCGGGAAGTCGCCCTCCTGGAACGGCGCGCGCATGGCCGCGCGTTGACTCGGCGGGACCTCGCCGCGGAAGACGAGCGTCTCGGTGCCGCGGCTCACGCCCGTGCACAGGGTGCGGACCAGCACCTCGCCGTCGCCGACCGGAGGGAGCGTGACCGACCTGAGCTCACCGTCACCGGAACCACTGAACCAGAAGGCGCGTTCCATCGTGTCCTCTCATGTCGGCCCCTTCGAGGGGGCCATCGTCACCATAACGAGGAGGCCTCGTGATCAACCCCGGAATTTTCCTGGGGGTCCTCGTCCAGCTGGCGCTGCTGGGGACGCTGGACGCCGTCGCCGGGCTGGGCACACTGGGCTGGCTCGCCGGCACGGCGTACGGCCTCGCGGTGGGCGGATTCCTGACCTACGGCCTGAACCGGAGCACCGCGCGCTCCCTCGGCCCCGCCGACGCCGTGACCCTGGCACGCTCCGGTCTGGTCGGCTGCGTGACCGCGCTCGTCGTCGACACCGCCGGCCGGGAGATCGTCACGATGGTCGTCCTCGCGTCGGTCGCGCTCGCCCTGGACGCCGTCGACGGCCAGGTCGCACGCCGCACCGGGACGGCGTCACCGCTCGGCGCGCGGTTCGACATGGAGGTCGACGCGTATCTGATCCTGATCCTGAGCGTGGTCGTCGCGCAGTCGCTGGGCCCGTGGGTGCTCACGATCGGCGGGATGCGCTACCTCTTCGTCGCCGCGAGCAGGCTGTGGCCATGGCTGAACTCGCCGCTGCCACCGAGCTTGGCGCGCAAGACGGTCGCGGCGGTGCAGGGCATCGCTCTGGTCGCGGTGGCTTCGACGGTCCTGCCGTTCTGGGCCGGTTTCGTGGTCACGCTGGGCGCGCTGGGGTTGCTGACGTGGTCGTTCGGGCGCGACACGTGGTGGCTGCTGGAGCAGCACGCCTTCGGTTCCGCTCGGCGCGTGACGGCCGACGCCGCGTGATCACGCGTACTGCGCTTCGCCGTTCCCGATCGACCAGTTGACCGGATCGGTCTCGGTGATCATCACCAGCACGTTCCGCGGCTCGGTGCCCGAGTACTCCTCGGCGAGCTCCGCGATCCGCCGGTACAGCGCCTTCTTCTGCTCGTCGGTGCGCCCGTACCGCATGGTGATGGTGACGAACACGACCCCATCGTCGCGGTGGATCCCCAGGTAGTCGTCGTATTTCAGGGTGCTCCGGCCGTTGAGGACCTGGAAGCGGTCGTCGGCGGGGATGCCGAGCGTCTCGACCATCGCGTCGTGGACGGCGTTGCCGAGGGCTTCGAGCTTGTCGGTCCCGATGGCGTCGATACGGACGAAGGGCATGTCAGTTCTCCTTGGTGGCGAGCAGGCCGAGGGCGCCGTCGACGGCTTTCGCGAACACGTCCGGTGAGCCCGCGGCGCGGGCGAGGATGTAGCCGCCCTGCAACACCGCGACCAGCGCGGTCGCCGTGGCGAGCGGGTCGAGCGCCTGGTCGAGTTCGCCGGCCGCGCGCCCCTCGTCGAGCAGCCCGGCGAGACGGCCGGTGAGCCAGCCGAAGAACTCCTCGACCGGCTTGCGCAGATCCGCGTCGGCCATCACGTCGGGATCCTGGGCGAGCCTGCCGACCGGGCACCCCTTGAGCACGTCGCGCTCGCGGCGCAGGTAGACGGTGATGCGCTCGACGACCGGGCCGGGCCCGGAGAACTCGGCCTCCGCCCTGGCCCGCAGGTCCTCGGCGCTGCGGGCGATCGCGGCGAGCGCGAGGTCGGACTTGCCCTGGAAGTGGTGGTACATGCTGCCCTGGCCGGCGCCGGACCGCTCCTGGATCGCCTTCGGGCTGGTGCCGACGTAACCGCGCTCCCACAGAAGCTCGCGAGTGCTCTCGATAAGCCGTTCCCTCTTGTCCACCTCCTGACCGTACATACCAGTAGGTACAGAGACAAGGCGACGCGGCGGGAGCAAGGGACCTTTGCTATCACTTTCGCGAGGACCCCCAGGTCAGCGGCCACTTTTCGCAGTTCGTCGGCTAATTGCGCCTTCCCCAGTACATGAAGGCCCCTTCATGTACTTCAAGCTCCGCACAAGCAAGCGAGCCTCAAGAACGCGAGCCCTGCCCGAACCGCTCCCACTCCCGGTCCCACGCCGCCGACCGCGCCCGGTTCAGCAGCTGCCGCGCGAGCAGGTACCCGGCCGCCAGCAGCGTCACCGCGATCAGCCACACCCCGACCCCGACGCCGATCCCCGTACTGGTCGCGTCGAGCGGCATCACCGGCGGATCGACCACGGCGTCGGACTCGTCGAGCCACACCGTCACCGCGTCGCCTGTCGAAGCGCCGAGGTCGGCGGTCACGCTTGCCTCTCGGAAGGTGCCGTCCGGCAACGCCCAGCGAGCCGCGACCGAAGCCGTCTCGGCGGACGGGATCCCATCGAGGCCGACGCGTGCCGACGGAGCGTCTTCGAGCAGGAACGCGGTCGTCGAATGACGCATGGCCGTTTCGAGAGCCGAGCGCGCCATCATGGTCGCGTAGGCCTCCGAGCCTGCCGCGGCGGCCAGCGGCACACCGAGCAGCGCGGCCACCACGCCGCCGACGAGGATCGCCGCCTCGATCCGGTCCCAGCCGCGGGCGAGCGGATTCCGGCCGAGGTGGATCCGGCGCCACAGGAAGATCAGCGACACGACGGCCTCCTTCACCGGTCCCCCACCGACAAGGGTGCGCCGGGAAGAGCCGGAGCAACAGGAGGCTTTGGTCCCGTCAGCGGCGAGGAAGGTTCTCACCGGGGACCACGGACACGGCGGCCGCCCGGTTCACCGCACGACGTGCTCGTACGCGGACTTCAAGGCGTCCACCGGACCCGGCGGCGCCACCAGCGGCCCTTTCGCCCAATCGCAGCCGAGTTCGTGCAGGACCTCCAGTTGCCGCGCGGTCTCGACCCCTTCGGCGACCACCACGAGGTCGACGGCGTGCGCCATCGCCATGATCCCGGCGACGATCGGCTCGGCGTCGCTCGACCTCCCGAGATCGGCGACGAACGACCGGTCGATCTCGACCACGTTCAGATCGAGGCGGCACAGCTGGGCGAGTGACGAATACCCGGCACCGAACCGTTCCGCGGTCACCCGCACCCCGGTCTTCCGCAGCGCGTCGACGGCGTCGGCCGCGTCCTTCAACGCCGTCTCGTCGACATCGAGGCTCAGGTCCTGCGGCACCAGCCCCGCATCTTCCAGCGTTGTCTGAACCACTTGCAGCAACGTGGGATCGCCCAGCTGGCGGACCGACAGGCTCACAGTCACATTACAGTGCACACCATGATCGGCACGCCATCGAGAGATCTCGCGGGCGGCCTTGGCGAGAACCTCCGCCCCGATGACCGTCAAAAGATCGCCGTCGTCGGCGATCTCGGCCAATTCCGCCGGATCGATCGGTCCCCGGACGGGGTGATTCCAACAGGACTTCGCCTTCACCGCGACCATGTCACCGGTCCGCAAATCGACGACGGGCTGATAAACGGTCTCGACCAGGCCGTCCGCGACGGCGTTCCGCAGATCCTGCTCCAAGGCGAAACGGTCCTGCACCCGTTTACGCATGATCGGCGTATAGAACGCATAACGGCCGGGTCCGAATGTCTTCGCCTGATACATCGCCAGATCGGCGTCTTCCAGCAATTCGTCGGCACTGCGGGTATCGCCGGGTTCGGCGATCACTATTCCAATACTCGTATTGATATGCAGTTCGCGGCCGTGCACGGTGAGCGATTCGGCGAGCCGTCGCTGAAGGTGATCGGCCAGCGCCCGCACTTCGGCGGCCTCGGTATAACCGGTGGTGATGACCAGGAACTCGTCCCCGCCGAGCCGTCCGACCAGGTCCGAGGCCCCAGCGGCGGCCCTCAGCCGGTCGCCGGCGATGCGCAGCACCTGGTCGCCGACGGTATGACCGAGCGAATCGTTGATGATCTTGAACTTGTCGAGATCGATGAACATCACGGTGGTCGTGCGCGCCGGATCGGCGATCGTGCGGCGCAGGCGGTCGAGCGCGAGCGTGCGGTTCGCGAGCCTGGTCAGCGGGTCGTGAGTGGCCTCGTAGGCCAGCCGTTCGCTGATCGCCCGCCGTTCGGTGATGTCGGCGAAGGACGTCAGCACCGAGGGCACGCTCTGGCCCGGCGCCATCAGCGGACCGGAGGTCAGCGAAAGCCACCGGTGCGCGCCGTCGCGCCGCCGGATCTGCAGGACCCGCCCGGTCTCGACCTTCCCGGACCGCCGCACCCGCGCGGACGGCAGGTCGTCGACGGGCACCGGGGCACCGTATTCGTCGTGCAGCCGCAGCGTCCGGCTCTCCAGGCCGACCAGTGCGCCCGCCGGAACACCGGCGATCCGGTGCGCGGCGGAGTTCGCCAGTTCGATCCGCCCGCTGGGGCCGACCAGCAGCACCCCCTCGTCGAGCGTTTCGACGACCGTGGCGAATTCGGCCTCTGCCCGGCGTTGCGCCGTCTCGTCGGCGCACAGCAGCACGTAACCGTCGAACATCTCGGCCGCGGAGACGCGCACCGCCAGCGCCGTGCCGTCGGCGCTGAAATGCGTCGCCTGCACGACACCGCCCGCGGCGACGACCTGCCGCGGACTCATCGGCGCGCCGACGACCTCGGCCACCGGGGCACCGATGACCTGGTCGAGGTCGTGTCCGTAGACGGCCTCGGCCGCCGGGTTCCAGCTCGTCACCAGGCCGTCGGGCGAGGTCGCGATGATCGCGTCGCTCGCGTGGCCGACCAGCGCGGCTTGAAACCGCAGGCCCGACTCGGCCGCCTTCTGCGTGGTCAGGTCGCGCATGATCACCTGGTACGCGGGTTTGCCCTCCCAGGTGGTGAGCACCGCCTGGGACTCGACGGTGACACCGCGGCCCTGAAGGGTCCGCAGTGTCATCTCGGTCGGTTCGCTGAACGAGCCGGGCGAGTCCATCGAACCGATCCGCGCCAGCAGCGCGTCCTGCGAGCCGGCGTCGACCAGATCCGTGATGTGCGTCCCGATGATCTCGGTCGACACCTTCGCCCCCACGAAGCGCATGGTGGCCGAGTTCACGAACACGACTTTGCCCCGTTGATGGACGCAGATCCCGTATGGGCTCGCTTCGACCATGGTGAGATATTGCGTTCCCAATGCGCCGCCGTCGGACTTTTGCTCCAAAAGGCGGTACCCCTTGCCGAGAAAGGCGAGCGCGGGTTCACCGCGGTGATCCCTCTCGGCGGACAACTCGGTCAGCAGACGGACGAGCGACGCGTGCCGCTCGGTTTTTCCCACCGTGCGGGTCGCGGTGCCGTTCGCTGGCGAGGAATCCTGATCCGAGGGCCGGTGGGTGTCGGGAGTCCCACCGTCGAGATCGTCAGGATCCATCTGATCCAAACCCCCTACTCGACTGATGTAGCTTCCGATTAGATCACTAAATCGACGTAGCCGTCCCCCTCGGACAGCTGATCGGTGCGGCCATTCCACCCCAGCGTTGACAGAATGTAGTTGAAGGGAAACACGTGCGGAGCAAAACAGACATCTGCGGCATCGGCGCCGTAACCGCCTACGGCTGGGGGCGCGAAGCACTGTGGGAGGGCCTCGCCGGCGGCGTCCCCTGCGCCCAATTCACCGACGGCTTCGGGGAAACCCCGGATCTGCCGGGCTGGGTCGCACACGTCCCCGAGGGCGGCAAAGCACGCGACGGCAGCCTGCACGCCCGCGCCCTGCTCGCCGCGGCACGGGAAGCGATCGCGGACGCCGGCGCACGAGGCTGGTCGCCAGGACGCCGCGTCGGCGTCATCTCCGGCGGCGTCCGCGAGGACCTGCGAACCTGGGACAGGCTCACCGAACTCGGCGAACAGCTCATGTACCGGCGCGAGTTCATCGGCATGATGCCCTCGACCCCGATCGCCACGCTGATGTCGGAGTTCGGCTTCCACGGCCCCTCGATGGCCACGTCCGCGATGTGCGCGACCGGCAGCGCCGCGGTGCTCACCGCGAAGATGTGGCTGGAGGCGGGAATGGCCGACGACGTCGTCGTGGTCACCACCGATCTGTCCGCGACCAGGCCGATGGTGCGCAATTTCGTGCACTGCGGGGTGGCGATCACCGACGTGCCCCCGCTGGAGGCGTGTCGCCCTTTCCAAGAGGGCACAAGGGGTTTCACCTTCTCCGAGGCCGCGGTCGCGGTGGTGCTGACCCAGCGGAAGACCGACGCGTACGCGACCCTGCGGGGCGGCGCCATGACCCACGAGGCGCACAACGCGATGGCGCTCGACCCCGATCCGACGAACGCGGTCGCGGCGGTGACCGGTGCGCTGGAGAACTCCGGCGCCGCGCCGTCGGACGTCCGCTACCTGAACGCGCACGGAACGGGTACGAAACTCTGCCACCGTACGGAATCCCGGATCCTCGAAGCGGTCTTTCCCGGTGAGACCGAGATCTACTCGATCAAACCGCTGACCGGGCACAGCCAGTCGGGCAGCGCGCTGACCGAGATCGCGGCGATCTGCCTCGCGGCGGAACGGGATCTGGTCCCGGCGCCGAAACCGGTGGCGGAGGGGCATCCGCGGCTGATGGACGGGCCCTCCCGGCCGGAGGGCGGGCTCACCGTGAAGACGTCGATCGGGATGGGCGGCTACGTCGCGGCTGTCGTACTGGAGACCAGCTAGCGAGCAATTCGATAACACACGGTCTCAACGTCGTCACGAACCGTCATTTACCGTGCTCCTGTGGTCGATACTCCTCGGTAGCGGAAAGCACTGAGCACGGAGGCGACCATGAGCCCGCGAACGGCATCCGACAACCTCGTCCACAACTACCTGTTCTTGCGGCGTGCCATAGGTTTCCTCGGGATCGGACTGCCCTTCGTGCTGATCTTCGGGAAGCTGGCCGTCGACGGCGGCGGCCTGCTCAACTCGATCAGCGGTTACTACTACTCGGGAATGCGCGACGTCTGGGTCGGCGTCATGTGCGCCATCGGCGTCTTCCTGTTGTCCTACCGGGGTTACGGCCGTGTCGACGACATCGCCGGGAACATCGCGGCGGTGGCCGCGGTCGGGGTGGCGCTCTTCCCCACCACCCCGTCGAACGGCGACCGCGTGGACGAGATCATCGGCATCCTGCACCTCGGTTTCGCCGCGGTCTTCTTCCTCACCTTGGCGTTCTTCTGCATCGTGCTGTTCACCAAGTCGGACAAGGAGATCCCCGGCGCCCGCAAACCCGAGCGGAACCGGCTCTACGTCGCCTCGGGCGTGGTCATGCTGGTGTGCCTGGCGCTGATCGTGCTGTGCGGCCTCGTCTTCGACGCGGAGACCAGGTCCCTGTATCCGGCGCTGTGGCTGGAGTCGGTGGCGATCCTCGCGTTCGGCGTGGCGTGGCTCACCAAGGGCGGGACGCTGCTGCCGGACAAGACGGCGGTGGCGGGGACGCGGGTGACGGCCTGACCTGTGCCGATCAAGGTAAAGGAACCTTTATCCTCGGCCGGGTCGTTGAGGCCTTATGACCGATCGCATCGCATTCCAGCTCGGCCGCCGCGATCTGCTCGTGGTCGCCGGGATTCCCGGGGCGGGCAAGACCACCCTGCTGTCCCGGGCGGCGACCGGCGCGATACCGGTGCTCGATTCCGACCAGGTCCGCGCGCGGCTGCGGGAACGGCTGCCGGCCGTGCTGCCGTACCGGTGCTACCGGCCGCTGGTCCACCTGTGGCATCGCGCGCGGGTCGTCCGGTTCGCGCTGGCCGACGGCGGCCCGCTCGTCGTGCACGAGCCGTCGACCCGCGCGACCACCCGCGGACTGCTGGCCCTGCTCGGCCTGCTGAGCCGCCGTCCCGTCCGGTTGCTGTGGCTCGACGTCGATCCGGAGGTCGCCCGCGCGGGCCAGGTCGCGCGCGGGCGGGTCATCCGGCGGCACTCGTTCGCCCGCCACGTCAAGAGGGCCGAGAAGGTACGACGTGAACTGCGTGCCGGCTGGGTCCCGGCAGGCTGGCACGGCGCGCGGATGGTGACCAGGGAGGTCACCGGGGCGCTGCGGTTCGTCACCGAGGAGGAGCCCGGAAGAGACCGCTCAGGCGACGTCCTGCTCCTCCGCGTCGAGCGGCCCAAGGCACCCGCGGTCCGCGCGGGCTAGCGGTTCCGGCTCGGGCTCCTCCACAGGGCCGGGACGGTTCGGATGCGGGTTCAACGGCGTCCAGCGAATGCGTACCGGCATCGTCGTTCGTCCTTCCACTCCGCGAAGACCCTCTTGCACTGATACGGACGCGACGAGCGATCGGTTCAGATCCCCACGTAGTTCTCGGCGAAGAAGTGTTGGTGCGCACGGGAAACCCGCAGGCTCTCCAGCCGCGCGTCCCGCAGGGCCCGCTGGAAGACCGCCTCGTCGTCGTATCCCGCCGGACCATGCAGGAGATTGATCATCCAGAGCGAGAACTCCTGCGCGCGCCAGATCCGCGGCAGGCAGTCGGCGGAGTACCGCTCGAGTGCCGTCGTGTCGCTCCCGGCATGGGCTTCGATCAACGCGGCCGCGAGGATCTCGGCCTCCATCAGCGCGAGATTCGCGCCTTTCGCCGCGGCGGGACTGATCAGGCTCGCCGCGTCCCCCGCGAGGAACAGCTTTCCCCGCTGGATCGTGTCCATCACCCGCGAAGCCATGTCGACGATCCGGCGTTCGATGATGGCGCCGCGTTTGAGCTCGCCGTAGCGATCGGCACGCATCCGCAGGTGCAGTTCGTCCCAGATCCGGTCGTCCGGCCAGTTCTCCGGATCCTCGCCGCGCGGGACTTCGAGGTAGTAACGCGTCACCGTCGACGTCCTCGCCATATGCCCGGCGAATCCGCGTTCGTGAATGGCGTAACCGATCGCGGACATGCTCGGCGGTGCTTCGGCGAGGATCGCGAGCCACGAAATGTCGTGGTCCCGCCGGAAGACCCGCGCGGGCACGGATCTCAGCGAGACACCGCGCCTGCCGTCGCAGCCCGCGATGTACTTGGCACGCACCAGAAGATCATCGGCGATGACCGTCGCGTCCATCCCCGACACCGAGGCCGCCTCGGTGCCGAACCTGATCTCCCCGCCGCGGGCGAGGAACTCGGCGATCAAGTCGGTGACCAGGAACTGTTGCGGGTAAACGGTGTGCACCTCACCGTTCCCGAGTTCGCTGTACTTGAGCTCGAATTCGGCTTGATCATTACGGAACGCGCAGGTGTCGTGCCGGACACCGTTCCTGAGCAGCCCGCCGGCGAGCCCGTTCTCAGTGAGCACACGGACGCTGTTCGCGGCCAGAAACCCCGCCCTGGCCCGGGTTTCCACATGTTCCCGGCTTTGCCGTTCGAGGATCAGGCAGTCGATTCCGGCCGCCCTCAAAAGATTCCCCAGCACCAGTCCGGCCGGACCCGCCCCCACGATCACTACGTCGGCATCGATCTTTCCCACGAAAGCCCCCAGTACCTTCGCCCTCCCCCAGCGCGGTCCAAGGTACACAAAACGGGGTGCCGTCGTCGGCGTTCAGTCCTTCTTGGCACGCGAACGTGCCCGGCGTTTCCCTTCGTGCATCGCCACGACTCGCGCGATGGGGATCGTGTGCCCCTGTTCGACGAGATCCGCGGGCAGCGTCTGCGGCGCGGGCATCGACCCGGCCCACGGATCCTTGTCCGCCAGGAGACCGGGCGCCGTGTAGACGGTGAAATCGGCGGGGACCACGTTCTCGAGGTCGTCCCAGGCCACCGGGAACGAAACCGTCAGCCCCGGACGCAACCGCGGGCTGTACGCCGCGGCGACCGTGTTACCGCCCGCCCGCGTCGAATCGAGGAACACCTTTCCCTCGCGGTCTTCGACGATATACGCGGTCGTCGCGAGAGACGGGTCGACCTGCTCCGCGCGAGCGGAGAGCGCGCGGGTCGCGGCGGCGACGTCTTCGAAGCCTTGCCCCTGCGTCAGCGGGACGAAGATGTGCACTCCCTTGGAACCACTGGTCTTCACCGCCCCGGCGAGGCCGCAGTCGTCGAGGGCCTGGCGCACCAGCCACGCGGCCTTCACGACGTGCGCGAAATCGTCGCCGGCGGGCGGGTCGAGGTCCAGTACGAGATGGGTCGGACCCGCGTCGGCGTCCGTGGTCATCAGCGTCGGGTGGTATTCGACGGCGCGCTGGTTCGCGAACCACAGCAGGGTGCGGCGGTCGTCGCACAGGGCGTACGACACCTGCCGTTTCGACGTCTCCGCCCAGATCTCGGAGCGCTTCACCCAGTCGGGCGTGTACTTGGGCAGATTCTTCTGCATGAACGGGTCCTGGCCACGCAGGATGCGGATCACCGAAAGCGGCCGGTGCGCCAAAACGGGGAGGATGCGGTCCGCGACGGCGTCCAGGTAGTCCACCAGGTCGCGTTTCGTCGCGCCCTCGAACAACGGCTGATCGAGATTGGTCAGCTTGACCCCGTCGCGTTCGTCATCGCTCATGGGGTGAGCCTGACATAAAAGCCTCGTGAGCGGTAAGGACGGTTCTGACCCAAGGGCGGCTTAGGCCGCGTCCTGTAAGTATCGCCTGGCGTGCTGACCTGCTGAAAGACAGCGGGGGACCTTTGGTATCGCGGGAGGGGTGTGTGGATATAGGGACGTTGAGTGTCCCTATATCCACACACCCCTCACTCGCTGCCAGGGCCATCGGTGACCGTGTGGATTTTGGTGCGTTGGATGACCCGAAATCCACACGGTCACCGCGCAAGAGAGCAAGGGACCTTTGCTCTCGCCTCCGGGTCAGTTCCCCCGGCCCGCCCACAGCGTCGCCCGGTAGACGGATCGCCCGTGTCGTCAAGGACCGCCTGGGCGCGAAGACCGCGAACATGACTTGCAGGACACGGCCTGGTTCCAACGTGGTTCCGGCCGCGGTTGATCTCAGGCTCGGTCCGCGAAGGACTCCAGACAGGCACTCACGTAAATGATCGCGGTCGTGGAGATGTCGTGAAGGGCCCCTTTGAGACGATGAACGTCTCAAAGGGGCCCTTCACGACACAAGATCCTCGCGTTTCGTGAGCGGTAAGGACGGTTGGAACCGTCCTTACCGCTCACGAGACCCGGCACCTAGCCGATGTTGGCGTCGATGCAGGCGTAGAACGCGTTAGCCGTGTCGTAGACGTTCCAGCGGGCGAGGATCTTGTGCCGCCCGCTCTGCTGCAGGTTCACACTGTGGGTGACCGTGGCGCCCGGCTGCGCGCCGTTGTCGTTGAAGCTGGCGACCTTGGCGCCGTCGACGAAGTACTCCCACGTGCTGGTGCGGTGGCGAGCCGTCAGCGTCCACCGGAACGTGGTGGTACGGCCGAGGGAATGCACCTTCCAGCCCTTGCTGTCGTCGTTGAGATCCGCGAAACGGCCGACACCGCCGTTACAGCTCATGAGCCCCTTGGGGCCCTCGACGCTTTGCGGTTCCCATTTGATGGAGCCACAGGAAACGGTGTTCTGGGCGCATTGCGCCTGCCTGCTCGCAGGCGAGGAAACATAGCCGTGTGCGTTGGCGGTGCCCGCCGGGATCGCGACCAGCGCCGCCGGCACCATCGCCGCACCCGCCGCCAGGGTCAAAAGCCGTCGTTTGAAGCTCATGCCTACCCCTTTCCCATCTCTGCACCCACCGCCTGCCCGGTCGGGAAAGTCCGCGGACTCGAGGTTCTTGGGCCACGGAGGGCGAAAACCACTGAAGGTTGGGACACATCCGCCAAAGCGCCGAGCAGGCGAATGTGGTCTAGACCATAATTGGTTCAGACGACTCGGTCAAGAGTAACCAACCGGCCGCTTGGAGTCGTGAAGATCGAACAGGGGTTGTCAAGCCGGAGGATCAGCCGGCACCCAAACAGACGAACGGTCGCCGGAACGGGTCAACGGCGATGGTGTCCGCCAAGGCCGTCGCCGGTCCGGCCCCTTCGGCCAGTCCGCGGTGGTAGTCGTCCATCGCGGCAGCCGCGGCCTCGTCACCGACTCGGCTCAACGGCGCGATCACCGTCCGCGAACCGCTCGCGAGCAACGCGCTGGCGAAACCGAGCACCTCGTCGCCAGGCCGGATCCGGTTCAACGCCAGTTCGCACGCCGCGAAGACGACTTGCGACGGCGGCTGCGCGAGCCCGGCCATCTCGTGCGCGAAAAGTGTCCCGTCGGCCAGTTCGAGCCGGGAGAACAAGGCGTTCTCGGGCTCGTGCGCGCCGTGCGCGGCGATGTGCGCGAGCTTCGCGCCGTCCAGCGCGCACAACACCGACGCCACGGTCGCGTCGGGTCCGGCCAAGGTGTGCGCGGTCCGGTAATGCGTGGCGAGTTTGTCCAGCTCACCCCTGTTCCCGACCAGGCCGGGACCGCGGACGAGGACGACCTTCCGCGCGCGCGACACCGTCGAGCGCTCCGCGCCCAGCCACGCCGTCGCCGACGGCGCGACGACGATCGGCCGCGACCGCAGCGCCGGCAGCACCCCCCAGGGAACGGCGAACAACGGTCCGGTCGGCACGACGACAAGGCCCCGGTCACCGAGCAGGTGTTCCAGTGGCCGGATCAGCTGGACGTCGAGTCGTTCGGCCTGTTTCCGCGCCGAACCGAGCACCGACTGGACCAGTGGAGCGGGCAGCCGATCCGGTGCGAGGGCGTCGAGATCGACGTTCAACATGCGTGCGGACTCCGCCGCCCGCTCCGCCGAGCCGAGCCGCACCAGTTCGCATCGCCCCTCGACGACGACCATCGCCACCAGGTCGTCCCCCGAGGACGCGAAACTCACCAACGCGCGCTCGCCCAGCTCGTCGGCGACCTCGGCGAGCCGCGCGACCGGCCGCGGCCTGCCCCAGCGCCCCGTATGCCAGCCGAGCCGATGCGCCTCACGCAACCGCTCCGCGTGCTTCGCGCGCAACGCCGACGTCGGATGCCCGTCGTGCAGCGCCTGGTGGATGGCCTGATCGAGCCCCCGCACCTCACCGACCCGCTCGGCGAGCTCCGGGTCGCTCGCCACAACTGGTTCGTACCGGTAACTTTGCGCGCGTGTCCGCTCCGTCCAGCTGAACAGCCGGGCCGCGTCGGCACGCTCCAGCACGATCTTGACGGCGAGATCCGCCAGCTCCCTGCCGTGCAACGCCGTCCCGGACACCAGCTCCAGGCCGCCCATCCGGTCGCGGACCCGGTCGAGTTCGGTGAGCCCGGCCCGGATCTCCGCCAGCGCCCTGGTCTTGTCACCCTCGGCCACCGCGAGTTCCGCACGGCAAAGCCTGCGCAACATCCGATAATCGACGGAGGTCAACCGCCCCGGACGCGGAATCCGCTCGAGCAGCTCGGCGGCGCGTTTGCGTTTCCCCTTCCGCAGCTCGACCCGGACGGCCAGCATCCGAGCCAGCGCCGCCTGATCGGCGAGCCGCGGCATCGGCATCCCGTTCGCCGCACGCAACGCGCGCGAGGTCAGGCTGGACGGGATTTCGTTGGTGCGCAAGGCATCCTGCACGTCGGCGCGAAGGCCGACGATGGTCGCGTTGGCGACACAGGTCTGACAGCCCCAGCGCAGCGTTCGCCGCCGGGCCGAACCGGCGTAGGTCCGCGCGAGCTCCAGGTCGTCGGTCATCAGCGCCGCGGACGCGCGGAACAGCTCCACCCCACCCAGATCCCTGGTGATGCTCCGCTGTTCCAGCATCACCGGCAGGATCTCGTCGAGATGGGCCCCGGCCTCCTCGGCGAGGCCCGCCGTCAACAACGCTTCGGCCCGCTCCCACCTCAGCAGCGACGGGATCTCCAGGTCGAGCGATCGGTAGATCCGCTCGCTCTCGTCGTAAAGCCGCAACGCGGCGGGCACGTTCCCGACGCGGAGTTCCAGCGTGCCCAGCGGGCGGCGGACGTCCGCGGCCTGGACTCGCAGGCCGTTCCGTTCGGCGAGGTCCACGGCGCTGGCGAGGTCGCGCCTGGCCCGGCGGATGTCGCCGAACCGCGTGTAAGCGAGTCCCCGGGTGGTCAGCGTGCCCAGATACGGGTCGAGCAACGCCGCCGGATCCTTTTCCATGGCGAGGATGGCCTCTTTGTGCGCCAGGGAGGAGTCGAAATACGCCGTGCTTTCCTCGTTCCGCCCCACCGCCATGAGCAGAAGTCCGTAATTGTGGTCGAGCTGGCCGCGCAATTCCGCGTAAAGGCGGGGTTCGTCCACCGCTTTGAGCAACAGGCGGACGTCGTCGAGGCCGGCGAGGCCCGAGGCCACGCCTCCGCTGGTCTCGGAGCCCACGGTCGCGATACTGGAGGCCAGCCGGATCCGGGTGGCCAGCCATTCGTGCCGCATCCGTTCGGCGACCGGATGGATCGAATCGAGTAAGGCCATCCCCCGGCGGAGCAGGAGAATGCCTTCGCGCTGGCGGGCCGAACACGCGGCATCGATGCCGGCACGCTGGAGTTCGCGCGCCTTGCGAATGACCTCGCCTTGATCGAGCTGTGTTACCACCACTGTTCTATGACAGCACACTCCGTAGCCGAGAGTCGCCCGCCACCGGTTCGAACCCGGGTGACGGGCGAAACCTCTTCAGCCAGGAGCGCTGGTCAGGGAGTGGGCGGCGGCGTCTGAGCGCATCCGCCCGGGCAGTCCCGGACTCGCTCGTTCTGATGCACGCAGTCCGCGGTGTGCTGGTGTTCTCCCTGGTCGGGCGCGGGCTGAGCCGGGTCTAGCGGCTCCTCCTCGCCGATGGGGTCCTTGACGTCGGTAGGCGTCGACATTGGGCGATCTCCTCCCCTGATGATCTTTCTTTGTCGTACCAGGCAGCCCCATTACGGCGGCCCCCTCCGTTCGCGGGCCCTCTTCCTGCGAACGGGGCAATAGTGCCACAACGGAGCAGTGATCGGGAGTTTTTACCTACACTGAGTCATCGGCGGCACCCATAAGAGGGACGCCTGGTTAGCAAGCCTTACGACTTCTGTCGAATGGCCTATCAAGGCTCGCGCCGCCTTCCGCAACGGCGGCGAACCGGCGACATCTCACTGCGCCATCCGGCCTAAGATCCAAAACTTCTTGCGGCACAAGGGTTTTCGGCCGAGAACGCGGGGGAACCCATGGCCCGTCGGGGGTTGACCGGCAGAAATCCGGAGGAGATAACGATGCCCACGTGGTTGGTCATCATCATCGTCATCGCCGCGATCCTGATACTGGGAGCGGTGGCCTGGTTCGTCGTCGCGGGACAACGCAAGCGTCGCTTGCAGGAGACGTTCGGGCCCGAGTACGACCGGGCCGTCAAGGAACACGAGAACCCTCGAGAAGCGGAACGTGAGCTCACGTCGCGGGTGAAACGCCATTCGGATCTCGACATCCGCCCGCTGCCCAAGTCCACAAAGGACCGATACGCGCAGGAATGGGCGCTGATCCAGGAACAGTTCGTCGACCGCCCGTCCGGCGCCGTCGTCGAGGCGGACCGGGTACTGGTCTCCTTGATGGCCGAGCGCGGCTACCCGACCGAGGGATACGAGCAGCAGGTCGCGGATCTGTCCGTCCGGCACGCGAACGCGTTGCGGCACTACCGCGCCGGGCACGACACGCTGGAGCGCCATCGGGAATCGGAGATGTCCACAGAGGACATGCGTGAAGCGATGAAGCACTACCGCGAAGTGTTCGAAGATCTGTTGACAGACGCCGGCGAAGGAGCGGAAAGCCATGGAACGCAGGCCACTGGAAGCCGAGGGAACGGAACGGCCCGACGAGGAACGGATCGCTGACGGTCGCGACGGCTACACCGGGCAGGCCTTGAGCACCGAGGACCTGGTGGCCACCGATTCCGGACGCAACAACGATTCCGGACGAACCGGCGAAGACGAGGCGCAGACGTTGTTCGACAACGTCGACGTGGACCGGTTCCGCGAAAGCTGGCAGGACATCCAGACGGCCTTTGTGGACGATCCGCGGCGGGCGGTCAAGGAGGCCGACGAACTCGTCGCCGTCGTGATCCAGAATCTAGCCACGACCTTCGCGGACCACAAGAAGGAACTGGAATCGGCGTGGAGTCAGGGTGAACCGGCCACCGAAGACCTCCGGATCGCGCTGCGACGTTACCGGTCGTTCTTCAACCAGTTGCTGAGCTCGTAACCAAAAGCTCGTGAGTGGTTCGGTGCGTTCTGGCTGCCGAAGGTCCGTGAAGGCCTCCTTGAGGGACTCTGGGTCCCTCAAGGAGGCCTTCACGGACTGGTGAGCGCCAAGACTCGCGAGCCTTACGCGCCGGTGGTCGACCCCGGCCGCACGATCATCAATACCGTCACCACGACCCAGAGCAGATTGAACATCCCGGTGTACATCGCCACCCGCCCCGCCGTGAGCGGTTCCGAGGGCGGCTCGGCGTCCAGCGCGACGAGGATCGCGTTCTGCCCCGGCAGGACCAGCAACGCCAGCACACCGGCGGCCGCGGCGGTGAGCACGATCGACACGATCACCCACAGGTCGCCGAAGACCCGCATGCTGCCCGCCGTCGCCAGCCCGAAGAACGGCACCGCCACCCCGAAGACGGCGTAGACCCGGCAGATCCGGTTGAGCGCGCGCAGCACCGACAGTCCGGAACCCGGTTCGGCGAACGCCTTCCGCGCGGCGGCGGGGAACATGCTCGCCGCGACGGTGACCGGACCGACCGCGATGACGGCGGCGAGCACGTGGAGAATCAAGAGGACTTTGGACACGCGACCGAGCCTATGATCGTCAACCCGGCCTCCGATAGCGGTGTTTTCGACGGATATCGCAGGATTCCGGCCACGCACTACGTCCGACGACGTACGCCGGGTGCCGCCTGGGAACGGATGTGCCGAGGGCCTCCCACGGGACACCATTCGTCACCATGAACCTTCCCGTGGACACCGATGAACTCACGAAACGGTACGGCGAGCACCTCGCCGTCGACCGGATGAAACTGACCGTCCTGCCCGGCGAGGTCTACGGCTTCCTCGGCCCGAATGGAGCGGGCAAGACGACGACGTTGCGGATGCTGCTGGGCCTCGTCCGGCCGACCTCCGGCGGCGTGCGGCTGTTCGGCAGGCCGCCCGGGGATCTCGACGGGGTCGGCGCGCTGATCGAATCGCCCGGCTTCTACCCGTACCTGTCCGGTTCGGACAATCTCAAGGTGCTCGCCCGCTACAGCGGAACGGATCCGCTTCGCGTCGGCGAGGTGCTCGCGATGGTCGACCTCGCCGATCGCGGCAAGGACCGGTACTCGACCTACTCCCTCGGCATGAAGCAGCGGCTGGGGGTCGCGGCGGCGCTGCTGAAGGATCCGCGGCTGCTGATCCTCGACGAGCCGACCAACGGGCTGGACCCGGCCGGGATGGCCGACATGCGCGTGCTGATCCGGCGGCTCGGCGCGGAAGGCTGCACCGTGCTGCTGTCGAGTCATCTGCTGGGCGAGGTCCAGCAGATCTGCGACCGCGTCGGCGTCGTCTCGCGCGGGCGGCTGGTCGCGGAGAACACCGTCGCCGAACTCCGCGGCGGCACGGTGCTGCATATCGAGACCGACGACAACCAGCACGCCGCCGACCTGGTGCGGCGCCGGATCGGCGCGGAGAACGTGCGCGCGAGCGGGACAGGGCTCGATCTGACCGTGGACCCGGAACGCGCGTCGTGGCTGAACCGCGAACTCGTCACGGAAGGGATCGCGGTGCGCGAACTGCATGTCCGCGAACGCGATCTGGAACAGGTGTTCTTCGAACTCACCGGAGAGGTGGCGGATCATGTGGGGTAGCTGCACCGCCGAGCTGGCGAAACTCGTCCGGCGGCCGGCGAACTGGTTCATGCTGGGGATCGCGGTCGTGCTCGGCCTGACCTTCACCTATCTGCTGCCGCTCGCGGGCGCGGCGGGTTCGTCGAGCGGGGCGCCGGGTACGGATCGCGGGCTGGCCGCGACGGCGCCGTCGAATCTGGTCGGCAACGCGATCGGCGGGCTGCCGGTGTTCCTCGGGGCGATCCTGCTGGTGCTCGGCGTGCTGGCCGTCGGCACCGAATACGGCTGGGGCACGTGGAAAACCGTGCTGACACAAGGGCCTTCGCGCCTGACCGTCTACAGTGGAAAGTTGTTCGCGCTGGCCGTCGCGGCACTGACCGTCGTGCTGACGAGCTTCGCCACCGGCGCGGTCACCAGCGCGCTCATCGCCTCCTCGGAAGGCGAGCCGATGAACTGGCCGTCGCCTGGCGAGATCGTCACCGGGATCGGGGCGGGCTGGCTGATCGCGATGACCTGGACGGCCCTCGGCGCGGCGCTCGCCATCGCGATGCGCGGGGTGGCGCTGCCGATCGGGCTCGGCCTGGTGTGGCTGCTGGTGGTCCAGAACCTGCTGTTCGGCGTCGCGGCCCCGCTGGTGGACTGGGTCGGCACGCTCCAGCTGGCGTTGCCGGGAGCCAACGCCGGTTCGCTGGCCGCGTCGCTCGGCGCTTCGGGCGCGACGCCGGGAATCGGGGAACTCGTCGGCGTCTCCCAGGCGACGCTGGTGGTGGCCGGCTATCTGGTGGTCTTCGCCGGTCTCGGCGGCTGGCTGCTGCGGCGCCGGGATGTCCTCTGAACGCGCGTGAAGGCCCCCTTCCCTCGGCTGAGCCGCGGGAAGGGGCCTTCACGCGGGATCAGGCGAGGGCGTCGAGGTCGGCGATGACGTCCGCGGGCAGTTCCAGCTTCGCGGCGGCGACGTTCTCGCGCAGGTGCTGCAGCGAAGACGTGCCCGGGATCAGCAGGATGTTCGGCGACCGCCGCAGCAGCCACGCGAGCGCGACCTGCATCGGCGTCGCGTCGACCCGGCGGGCGCAGTCGTCGAGCACACCGGACTGCAACGGCGTGAATCCACCGAGCGGGAAGTACGGCACGAACGGGACGCTGATCGCCGCGAGGGCGTCGAGCAGGCCGTCGTTGGCGCGGTTCGCGACGTTGTACTCGTTCTGCACGCAGACGACCGGCGCGATGGCCCGGGCCTCCTTGACCTGCTCCGCCGAGACGTGGCTCAGACCGAGATGCCGGATCAGGCCCTGCTGCCGCAACTCGGCCAGCACCTCGAACGGCTCCGTGATCGAGACCGGGATCGGGAACACGCCGTGCTCCCCCGCGAGCCGCAGGTTGACGACGTCGAGCACGTCGACGCCGAGGTTGCGCAGGTTGTCGTGGACCGCGGAGGTCAGCTCCTCCCGCGAGAGCGCCGAAGGCCAGCCCTTGTCCGGAGTCCGCTTCGCGCCGACCTTCGTGACGATGTGCAGCTCGTCCGGGTACGGGTGCAGTGCCTCGCGGATCAGCTCGTTGGTCGTGTGCGGGCCGTAGAAGTCGCTGGTGTCGATATGGGTCACGCCCAGCTCGACCGCCTCGCGGAGGACGGCGATCGCGGTTTCGCGGTCGCTCGGCGGCCCCCAGATGCCGGGGCCGGACAGCCGCATGGCGCCGTAGCCCATCCGGCTCACGGTGAGATCGCCGAGGGTGAGGGTGCCGCCTGGGCTCATGATCGCTCCTTGTGCAAGTGGGTTCGGCTCACCTTATGCAGGTCCGGCCGCCCCGGCGCGTGCGGGAAGGGAGCAAGGGACCTTTGCTATCGCCCGGGGCCCTGACCTGCGCGAACGACGAGGCCGACCAGCTGGTTGGCCAGCCCTTCGGTCAGCCCGTCGACGAACATGTCGTGGCCGGCGGGCGCTCCGCGTTCGGCCAGGACCGTCGCCACTGCCTCGCCTGGGTTCGCGTACGGCCACAGTCCCGCGACGAGGATGAAGACCGCCTTCGCGAAGTGTCCGGCCGCTTCGGCGTCCAACGGGACCCGATCGCGGACGACGTCGGCGAGCCGTTCGGTCCGTTCACCCGCCCGGGTCTTGAACGCCCTGGCGGTCTCCACGGAGATGTTGCGTTCGAGCACGGCGGCCATCGTGCTGATCAGCTCGCACAGCAGGCGTTGCCGCGAGAGCGACTTCGCGATGACGGTCGCGACGCGCACTTCGCGCTCGTACCCCGGCTTCGCGGCGTCAGGCGCGCCTAGCTCGCCTTCGAGCTCGTCGAGCCACGCGACCCAGATCGAGTCGAGGACTTCCAGGAAGATGGCCTCGCGGCTGTCGAAGTACCGCAGCACATTCGACTTCGCCAGGCCGACCCGATCGCTCAGCTCCCGCAAACTGATCCGGGACACGGGCCGCTCGGCCAGTAACTCGCGCGCCACTCCGAGGATCGCCGCGCGCCGGGCCTCGACCTGTTCCGGCCGCCGCGCGCGCTGGAATTCGGGGGCCACGCGCCGCACCGTACCAGACCACCCGGCTGTTATTCGGCCTTCGCGGCCCTCCTGGCCTGCACCCGCTTGTAACTCCAGATCAGCAACGCGAACAGGATGAGCCCGGAGAGAATCAGACTCGAACCGGTGCTCCAGCCGCCGAGCGGCAGCCCGGGCACGAGCCCCCAGACGACCCCCGCGGCCAGCAGGCCCAGCCCGGCCAGCACCGAACCCGCGATGCGCAGCGGCGACGAAACACTGTCCTCGGCCGCCTTCATCGCCCTGTCGCGGATCGGATCGACGTACTTCTCCACCACGGGGAACTCCGAGGCCAGCACCAGCAGACCCGCTAGCACCAGCAGCAGACCCGGCCCGGGCAGCACGAGTAGCGCGATACCGACCAGCAGGAGAATTCCGCCCGCGATCAGGATCAGGACCTGCTTCACGGGTTTTCCGATGCCCACCGTCGTCTCCTCGCCTTCGCCTTTCCTTCGATTGTGCCGGTCGGGCCGGAAACGCGCTGGTCCTGGCATGGTCTGTTTCTGACGAACCCGTTCGTCGGGGTGATGAACAGTTCAGCCCAAGGAGGACCGATGCGCTACATGTTGCTGATCTGCGGAAGCCCGTACCCCGGCGCGGACGAGAGCGACGAACCGATGGACGAAAAGACGCAGGCGTGGGTCGACGAGATGACCGCTCGCGGGGTCCGGCTGTCCGGCAGCAGGCTCCGTTCGGCGGCCACCGCGACCACCGTCCGGCGCCGCGACGGCGAACTGCTCGTCTCGGACGGGCCGTTCGCGGAGACGAAGGAACAGATCCTCGGCTACGACCTGATCGAGTGCGCCGATCTCGACGAGGCGATCGAGATCGTCTCGACGCATCCGGTCGCCGAGTTCGCGACCATCGAGATCCGGCCGATCTGGCAGACCCCCTGAAGCGCGTGAAGGCCCCCTTCCCTCGGCTGAGCCGAGGGAAGGGGGCCTTCACTCGCTGATGTTGCTCCCGACCTGCGAAGTGATAGCAAAGGTCCCTTGCTCACTCCCCCGCGCGCAGCAGCTGCTCGAACGGCACGAACCCGCTGTCCGGAGCCAAGGCCGTCCCCTCCGACGACAGCCGCGAAGCCAGCTCCCGCCCCGCCCGCGAAGCCCGCGTGTCGAGATCCCCCGGAGACGCCCAGTCCGACGAAGCCGCGTACACCGCCGTCGCGACAGGCTCGGCGCGAAGGTAAGCGAAGAGCGGACGCAGCGCGAAGTCGAGCACCAGCGAGTGCCGTTCGGTTCCGCCGGTGGCTCCGATCAGCACCGGTTTCCCGTCGAGCGCCTTCTGGTCCAGCACGTCGAAGAACGACTTGAACAGTCCGCTGTACGACGCGGTGAACACCGGCGTCACGGCGATCAGGCCGTCCGCGGCGGTCACCGTGTCGATGGCCGCGCGCAGGGCAGGCGAAGGGAATCCGGTCAGCATGTTCTTCGTGACGTCGATGGCCAGGTCGCGGAGTTCGATCACCTCGATCTCCGCGTCCGGCAGCGCGGTGGAAACCGCCGCGGCGAGTTTGTCCGCGAGCAGCCGGGTCGAAGACGGCTGGCTCAGTCCCGCGGTCACGACAGCGATCGTCGTCATGCCAAAACCCCCGAAGAAAGCGAAGCGTGCGTAGGCGCTTCGGGCACATGAGAAGGACGAAGTGAGTCAAGTTCCTTGCGCAGCACCGGAATCACGTGCTCGCCGAGCAGATCGAGCTGTTCCAGCACGGTCTTCAACGGCAGTCCGGCGTGGTCCATCAGGAACAGCTGACGCTGGTAGTCGCCGAAGTGCTCGCGGAAGGTCAGCGTCTTGTCGATCACCTCTTGCGGGCTCCCGACGGTCAGCGGCGTCTGCTCGGTGAACTCCTCCAGCGACGGCCCGTGCCCGTACACCGGCGCGTTGTCGAAGTACGGCCGGAACTCCCGCACCGCGTCCTGCGACTTCGGCCGCAGGAACACCTGGCCGCCGAGCCCGACGATGGCCTGGTCCGCCTTGCCGTGCCCGTAGTGCTCGTACCGCTCGCGGTACAGGTCGATCAGCGACTGGAAGTGCTCCTTCGGCCAGAAGATGTGGTTCGCGAAGAACCCGTCGCCGTAGTAGGCGGCCTGCTCCGCGATCTCCGGGCTGCGGATCGAGCCGTGCCACACGAACGGCGGGACACCGTCGAGCGGCCTCGGGGTCGAGGTGAACTCCTGCAGCGGCGTCCGGAACTTGCCGGACCAGCTGACCACGTCCTCGCGCCACAACCGGTGCAGCAGGTGGTAGTTCTCGATGGCCAGCGGAATGCCCTGGCGGATGTCCTGCCCGAACCACGGGTACACCGGGCCGGTGTTGCCGCGCCCCATCATCAGGTCGACGCGGCCGTCGGCGAGATGCTGCAGCATCGCGAAGTCCTCGGCGATCTTCACCGGGTCGTTCGTGGTGATCAGCGTGGTCGAGGTGGAAAGAATGATCTTCGACGTCTGCGCGGCGATGTAGCCGAGCATCGTCGTAGGCGAAGAAGGCACGAAGGGCGGGTTGTGGTGCTCGCCGGTCGCGAAGACGTCGAGGCCGACTTCTTCGGCCTTGAGCGCGATGCGCACCATCGCCTTGATCCGCTCGTACTCGCTGGGCGCCTCCCCGGTGGTCGGGTCGGTCGTCACATCGCCCACCGTGAAGATTCCGAACTGCATGACCTGCTCCCTGGGCCGGGGTTACGTTGCTTGAGCGTTCAACCTCACGCGCGCAAGAAGTATTCCAGACCATCGGCGCGAGCTGAAAGGGTGACTTGATCGGCCGGGAAAGTGGCCGCACTCACACTCGAATCCATGTGGCTCACTTCCCTGCTTGTGACAACGTTGACATTCGCTCTCACGCCGGCCGCCACCACTCCCGAACCCACCGTCGCGGCGACGATCTGCGCCAAGTACTGCGACAGCCGCGACCCGGCATTGGCCGTCGGCGAAAGAAGACCCGGCACCGCGACGGTCTGGGGCCGCGGCATCACGCTGCATCTCTCGGACGGCGACAACATGGGCTGGGGCAGCATCGGCAACGGTGACCCCGGCGACGAGGTCTGGCTCGACCGTTCCTTCGACGGCGGCCGCACCTGGGCAGGCGACAGCCGGATCGGTGACACGAAGATCCCCGCCGGTCAACGCGGCTGGCGGACCCTGATGTTCAACGTCGACGACCCCGCCACCCACCGTTTCGGTGCCCTTCGCGCCTGCGGGAAGGCGAGCAACCGGCCGGAAATCGCCTGCACACCGTGGTTCCGCACCACGGTCGCCGCGCACGACCGCGCCGAAGCGGCGGCGACCGCGCTCATGCAGTTCTACGACAACAGCACCGGCCTCTGGCAGACCACGGGCTGGTGGAACTCGGCCAACGCGCTCACCGCGATCCTCGACTACAGCACCCGCACCGGTTCGCCGAACTACCGCTACGCCATCGCCAACACCTTCGACCGCAATCGTGGCAACAACTTCACGAACGAATACATCGACGACACCGGCTGGTGGGCGCTCGCCTGGATCCGCGCCTACGACCTGACCAAGGACCGCCGCTACCTCGACACCGCCGTCATCGCGGCGAACTACATGTACTCCTACCGCGACGGGACCTGCGGCGGCGGTCTCTGGTGGTCGACGGCGAAGACGTACAAGAACGCCGTCACCAACGAGTTGTACGTCAAGGTGGCCGCGTCACTGCACAACCGGCTCCCCGGCGACACCGTCCAGCTCGCACGGGCACGCGAGGTCTGGGACTGGTTCCGCGCGAGCGGCATGATCAACGGCGCCGACCTGATCAACGACGGGCTGAACTCCTCCTGCGCCAACAACGGGCAGGCCGTCTGGAGTTACAACCAGGGCATCGTCCTCGGCGCGCTGGTCGAACTGAACCGTGCCACCGGTGACGCCGCCCTGCTCACCCGTGCCCGCCGGCTCTCGGACGCCTCCACCACGACGTCGCTGCTGCACGCGAACGGGATCCTGCGCGACCCGTGCGAGTCCGGCGACTGCGGCGCCGACGGGCCGTCGTTCAAGGGCGCGTACGCCAGGGGGCTCGGCGAGCTCGACCGGGCCCTCTCCGGCAGGCCGTACCGCGCTTACCTGACCCGGCAGGCGAACTCGACGATCGCGAACAACCGCACGTCGCTCGATCAGCACGGCCTGCGCTGGGCCGGGCCGGTCGACAAGATCGACGCCGCCCGTCAGCACAGCGCGCTGGAGGTCCTCACGGCAGCTCTCTGAGCACCGGATCCGGAACATGCAGCCAGGCGCGGACCTCGGTCTCCTTCTCGTGCACGAGCACCTGCCGGTAACTCATCGTGTCGAGACCGGGGCCGCCCTGGTCCTGGACGTCCTCGTGGAAACGGTCGGAGACGAGCACCACCACGGGTGACTCGTCCGGCGCCGCGGCGAGCGCGTCCCGCAGCACCCGCGAATCGAGCAGCCGGGCGAGCAGCACCTTCGGGCGTCCCGTCACGCCGTACTCGTCGAGCGCGATCTCGCCGGCGTGGATGGCCACCCGCACCCGGATCCGCAGGCCGGGCTCGGTGACCACGTTGTACCTGGCCAGTTCCGCGGTCAGCCGGGAAACCAGCGGGTACACCAGGCGGAACTTCGGGAAATGCGGTGGGACCACGACGATCATGCCGTCCCCGGTGTCGCGTTTCAGGCAGGCGTCCCAGGCGATCCCGCTGGCCTCGAAGGCGGTGGAGAGCAGGCCGAAGAGCATCCGCCGGACCTGCACGAAGATCTCGCTGCTGCGCCCGACCTGGCCGAATCCGGCGATGTCGATCGAGAACAGCCCGCAGTGCATACCGGACTCGACCCACGCCGTCGGCGGCGGATAGAGGATCTTGTTCCGCAACAGCGCGAGGTGTACGCAGGTCCCGGTGATGAACAGGATCGTGCCGAAGAGCCAGGCGAACGACAGCATCGCCTCCGACTCGCCCTCCGTCGCCGCCCGCTCGAGCAGGAACGTCATCCCGACGGCGACACCGCCATAGCCCAGCACGAACAGCCAGAGAACCGCGCGCCGCAACCGGATCGCGGCATGCGCGACCGGTATCAACGCGAGCATGCCGAACGACCCGACGACCACCACGAAATACCAGAGACTCACGACGCGCTGTACGGTCGAGACGCGTGTGGGACCGACTCCGACGGTCACCTTGTTCCCCCCGTCACCCTGTGACACCGGGAACGATAACGCCTCATCCACGCCGCTAGGAAGCTGCTTTCCCCACCCGTGACCCGGCCACCGGGACGGCGTGATCCGCCACACCGGGGGCTCGGGAGGACGAAGCTGTCGGAGGGGACGGATATCCTCCAGTACGGTGTCGCGTTGAACACCACCTCCACGAGCTAGTTCGCGAGCCATGACTCCAGGAGAAGTACCCAGTGACTGCTGAGACCCTGTACGGGGCCGACGACCTGACGCATCTCGAGGGTCTGGAAGCGGTCCGCAAGCGCCCCGGGATGTACATCGGCTCCACCGACAGCCGAGGCATCAACCACCTGTTCTCCGAGGTCGTGGACAACTCGACCGACGAGGGTGTGGCCGGTCACGCCACGAAGATCGTGGTCACCCTGCACGCCGACGGCAGCGTCCAGGTCGACGACGACGGCCGCGGCATCCCCACCGGCACCCACGCCAAATCCGGTCTGTCCGGTGTCGAGCTGGTGCTGACGAGGCTGCACGCCGGCGGCAAGTTCGGCGGCTCGGGCTACAAGACCTCCGGTGGCCTGCACGGTGTCGGCGCTTCGGCGGTGAACGCGCTGTCGCACCGCTTCGACGTCACGGTGAAGCAAGAGGGCAAGGTCCACCAGATGTCGTTCGCGCACGGCGTCCCCGGTGTGTTCGACGGACCCGGCCCGAAGGCCAAGTTCACCCGCAAGTCCGGGCTCAACGTCACCGGGAAGATGAAACGCGGCGAGCGCTCGGGCACGTCGATCCGGTACTGGTACGACTCGCGCTACTTCGAGACCGGCTCTTCGCTCGACGTCGAGGGTGTCCGCGCGAAGATGCGCAACACCGCCTTCCTGGTCCCCGGCGTCACCTATGTACTGCGCACCGCCGTCGACGATTCGATCAGCGAAGAGACCTTCCACTTCCCGAACGGCCTCGCCGACATGGTCGACTTCCTCGCCCCGGACAGCGAGAAACCCGTCTGCGGCACGCTGATCATCAACGGCGAGGGCACGTACAAGGAGAACGCGGCCGACGCCAACGGTGTCATGCAGTCCAATGTGGTGCGTCACGCGGAGATCGAGGTCGCGCTGCGCTGGGGCACCGGCTACGAGCGCACGGTGGAGTGCTTCACCAACACCATCCGCAACGTGCACGGCGGCACACATCGCCGCGGTTTCGACCGCGCGGTGCTGAAAGCCTTGCAGGACGCCATTTCCAAAACCCGCGGGCTGCTCAAACCCAAGGAGGACATGCCGACCGTCGAGGACGTCCTCGAAGGGATGACGGCGGTCGTCCACGTCCGGCTGCCGGAGCCGCAGTTCACCTCGCAGACCAAGGACGAGCTGTCCACCGCCGGGATCACCCGCGTCATCCAGGGCGTCGTCGACAAGCACATCCGGTCCTGGACCGAGGAGCGCAAGACCAAGTCCGAGGCGAAGGTCGTGCTGCAGAAGGTGGTCGACGCGGCACGCGTCCGGCTCACCCAGAAGCAGCAGAAGGACGCCGCCCGGCGCAAGACCGCGCTCGAAGGCGCTGCCATGCCGCCGAAGCTGGTCGACTGCCGCACCACCGGCGTCTCCCGCAGTGAGCTGTTCCTCGTCGAGGGTGACAGCGCGCTCGGTTCGGCGCGGATGGCACGCGTCTCCGAGTATCAGGCGCTGCTTCCCTTGCGCGGCAAGATCCTCAACGTCCAGAAGGCATCGCTCGGCGACACCTTGAAGAACGCCGAGATCGCCTCGATCGTGCAGGTGCTCGGCGCGGGCAGCGGGCGCACGTTCGACCTGTCGACCATGCGCTACGGCCGGGTGATCCTGATGGCCGACGCGGACGTCGACGGTTCGCATATCCGGACACTGCTGATCACGCTGTTCGCCAAGTACATGCGGCCGGTGATCGAGGACGGCAGGCTCTACGCCGCGATGCCGCCGCTGCACAAACTGGTCACCAAGGGCCGCAACCCGGAAACCCATTTCACCTTCAGCCAGAAGGAGATGGAGACCAAGTTCGCGGAGCTGGAGCGGGCGGGCAAGCAGATCGTCACGCCGGTGCCGCGGTTCAAGGGTCTCGGCGAGATGGACGCCGACGAACTGTGGGACACCACGATGAACCCCGCCACCCGCTCGGTCCGCCGCATCACCCTCGACGACGCCGAAGCCGCGGAGAACGCGCTCGAACTGTTGATGGGCGAGAAGGTCGAACCCCGCCGCAACTGGCTCGTCGAGTCCTCCGACCGGGTCGACCGCGACGCCATTGACGCCTGATTTCGTTGCTATTCAAGGAGCTTTGAGCAATGGCACGCCGTAAGGGCACCACCACCAAGGTCGACCCCTCCGCGTTCGACAGGCCCGGTGCGAACGTCTTCGACAACCCGCTGAAGACGGAGATCGAGGACTCGTACCTGGAGTACGCGTACTCGGTCATCCACTCGCGGGCGCTCCCGGACGCGCGGGACGGGCTGAAACCGGTACACCGCCGGATCATGTACTCGATGAACGAGAACGGCTACCGGCCGACGCACGCGTACGTGAAGTCGTCCCGCGTGGTCGGCGACGTGATGGGCAAGTACCACCCGCACGGCGACACGGCGATCTACGATGCCATGGTCCGCCTCGCGCAGGACTTCTCACTCAACGTCCCGCTGGTCGACGGGCACGGCAACTTCGGCTCCCCCGACGACGGCCCGGCCGCCTCGCGGTACACCGAGGCGCGGCTGTCCCCCGAAGCGATGCTGCTGGTCGGCGAACTCGGCGAGGACACCGTCGACTTCCGGCCGAACTACGACGGTTCGCTCGAAGAGCCGTCCGTACTGCCCGCGGCGTTCCCGAACCTGCTGGTCAACGGCACGTCCGGGATCGCGGTCGGGATGGCGACCAACATGATCCCGCACAACTTGACCGAGGTCATCGGCGCGGCGCGGTGGCTGATCAACCATCCGAACGCCACTCTCGACAAGCTGATGGAGTTCATCCCCGGCCCGGACCTGCCGACCGGCGGCTCGCTGCTGGGACTCGACGAGGTCCGCCGCGCCTACGAGACCGGCCGTGGTGTCGTGCGCATGCGCGCCAGCGCTGAAACCGGTCCGCTCGAGGGCAGCCGCGGCCGTCAGGCGATCACCGTCACCGAGCTGCCGTACGGCGTCGGCCCGGAGAAGGTGATCGAGAAGATCACCGACGAGGTCAACAAGTCCAAGCGGCTCACCGGCATCGCCGACGTCAAGGACCTCACCGACCGCGAGAACGGCACGCGGCTGGTCGTCGAATGCAAGGTCGGCGTGAACCCGCAGGCCCTGCTGGCGGACCTGTACCGCCTGACGCCGCTGGAGCAGTCCTTCGGCATCAACAATCTCGTCCTGGTGGACGGGCAGCCGCAGACGCTGGGGCTCAAGGCGTTGCTGGAGGTCTTCCTCAGCCACCGCTACGAGGTCGTCACCCGCCGCACGCGCTACCGGCGCCGCAAGCGCGAGGAGCGCCTGCACCTGGTCGACGGTCTGCTGATCGCCCTGCTCGACATCGACAAGGTGATCAAGCTGATCCGCGACAGCGACAACGCCGCGGCCGCGAAGGACGGCCTGATGAAGCGGTTCAAGCTCTCGGAGATCCAGGCGACCTACATCCTGGACACCCCGCTGCGGCGGCTCACGAAGTACGACCGGATCGAACTCGAGGCGGAGCAGGACAAGCTGCGCGAGGAGATCGCCGAACTGTCGAAGATCCTCGACGACGAGTCGGTGCTGAAGAAGGTCGTCTCGGCCGAGCTGGCCAAGGTCGCCAAGGACTCCCCCACCGAACGCCGCACCGCGCTGATCGACGGTGACCTCAAGGAGGTCCTCGCCGCGTCGAAGCCGTCCGGTCCGCTGGAGGTCGCCGACGATCCGTGCCAGGTGATCCTGTCGGCCACCGGGCTGGTCGCGCGGACGGCGGCGGAATCGGAGGAGGCGTCGGAAGTGCGGCGCCGCAACGGCCGCGTCAAACACGACTCGGTGTCCGCGGTGGTCCATTCGACCGCACGCGGTCAGGTGCTGCTGGTGACCAACCGCGGCCGCGCGTTCAAGACCGACGTGCTGCCGCTGCCGGTGCTGCCCGAGCAGGCGGGCACCGTTTCGCTTCGCGGCGGGATGGCCGCGAAGGAACTGGTGCCGTTGGAGAAGGGCGAGCGCGTCATCGGCTTGGCGCCACTCGGCGATCAGGCGGCAGGCTCCCCTGGTCTCGCGCTCGGCACCAAACTCGGCGTCGTGAAGGTGTGCGCGCCGGAATGGCCGGTCCGCTCGGACGAGTTCGACGTGATCAGCTTGAAGGACGGCGATGAGGTCGTCGGCGCTACCTGGCTCACCGACGGCGACGAGACGCTGGCGTTCCTGTCGTCCGAAGCGTCACTGCTGCGCTACCCGGCTTCGCTCGTGCGGCCGCAGGGCCTCAAGGGCGGCGGCATGGCCGGGATCACCGTGCGCGGCGAAGCGGAAGTGGTCTTCTTCGGCGCGATCCGCACCGACGACGCCGAACACGGCGAGCCGATGGTCGTCACCGCGACCGGCGCGAGCGTGAAGGTGACCCCGTTCAGCGAGTACCCGGCCAAGGGCCGGGCGACCGCCGGTGTCCGGGCACAACGTTTCCTCAAGGGCGAAACGCGGCTGGTGGTGGGCTGGATCGGCCCGCGTCCCGCCGGCGCGTCGCGCACCGGTGACCCGGTGGAACTGCCGGAGGCCGACGTCCGGCGCGATGGCTCCGGCCACGCCCACCCGGGCCCCGAGGTCGTCGGCCACCTGATCGAACGCAGCTGACCCCGCCGCCCTGCCGCAATTAGTCACCTACTTGCGGCCACCCCCGGCGCTCCCCACCCAGCGCAAGCGCAATGAAGGGGCCTTTCATAGCAAATTTTGCTATGAAAGGCCCCTTCATTGCACGTCCGCCGGCCGTCTCACCCACGCGATAGCAAAGGTCCCTTGCTCCCTCAGCGGCCCAGCAGACCCTTCGCGATGTGCGTCACCTGGATCTCGTTGCTTCCCGCGTAGATCATCAGCGACTTCGCGTCCCGCGCCAGCTGCTCCACCCGGTACTCCGCCATGTACCCGTTGCCGCCGAACAGCTGCACGGCCTCCATCGCGACCTCGGTGGCCGCCTCCGACGAGTACAGCTTCATCGCGGAAGCCTCGGCCAGCGTCGGCATCTTGCCCGCCCGCAGGGTCTCGATCAGCTGGAACACCATGTTCTGCACGTTGATCCGCGCGACTTCCATCTTCGCCAGCTTGAGCTGGATCAGCTGGAACCGCCCGATCTCCTGGCCCCACAGCTTCCGGTTCTTCGCGTAGTCCACGCAGAGCCGGTGGCATTCGTTGATGATCCCGAGCGCCAGCGCCGCGACCCCGATCCGCTCGACGGCGAACCCGGACTTCACCTCGGCCTTGCTGTCGCCGTCGCGGCCGGTCTCGGATTCGCCGAGCAGCCTGTCCCGCCCGAGCCGGACGTCGCTGAAGAACAGCTCGCCGGTCGGTGACGACATCATGCCCATCTTCTTGAACGGCTTGCCCTGCGTGAGCCCGGGCATACCCTTGTCCAGCACGAACGTCAGCACCTTGCGGTCGCGGACGGCGGTACCGTCGCCGTCGTCGAGCTTCGCGTACACGATGATCGTGTCGGCGTACGGGCCGTTGGTGATGAACGTCTTCTGTCCATTGAGGACATATTCGTCACCTTCGCGCCGCACCGACGTCTTCATCCCGCCGAAAGCGTCCGAGCCGGAATCGGGTTCGGTGATCGCCCACGCGCCGACCTTCTCGAAGGTGACAAGAGAAGGCAGCCAGCGTTCCTTCTGCGCCTGCGTGCCCTTGGTCAGGATCGTCTGCGCGGTCAGCCCGATGCTCACGCCGAGCGAAGCGACGATGCCGAGGCTGACCCCGGCCAGTTCGCTCACCGCGATGAGCGCCATCGCCTCCTGCCCGCCGAACGCGAGCCCGCCGCCACCTGAACCGGACCCGGGCGATTTCGCCAGCAGTTTCGTCACCGATTCCCGCGCGAGCGCGTCGATGCCGAAGGACGCGAACATCTTCCTGATGATGTCGTACGGCGGCAGTGTCCCGCTTTCCAGCGCGTCGAGGTGCGGCCGGATCTCCTTGTCGATGAACTCCCGGATGGTGTCCCTGATCAGCAGCTCGGTCTCGGACCACTCGATCATGGCAGCCTCGCGGCGATGTCGTCGATCTCCCAGGCGGTCTCGGTTTCGATCACCTTGACGTCGTGCCAGCCCGCGAGTTCGGAGATCGCGCCGCCCTGCACCGCGAACACCTTGCCGGTGAGCGGGCACTTCTCGGTCGCGAGATAGGCAACCAGCGGCGAGATGTTGGCCGGGGAGAACGCGTCGAACTCCCCTTCTTCCACTTCCTGCGCGAAGATCGCGCCCATGCCCGGCGTCGCCAGGGTGAGCCGCGTGCGCGCGATCGGGGCGATCGCGTTGACCCGCACGCCGTAGCGTTCCAGTTCCTCGGCGGCGACCAGCGTCAGCGCGGCGATGCCCGCCTTCGCCGCGCCGTAGTTCGCTTGTCCGGCGTTCGGCAACGTGACCCCGGACGCCGACGCGGTGTTGATCACCGAGCCCGCCACCCGCTCACCGGCCTTGCTCGCCGACTTCCAGTACGCGGCCGCGTGCCGCAGCACCGCCGCGTGCCCCTTCAGATGCACGGCGATCACGGAATCCCATTGGGACTCCTCCAGTCCGGCGATGAACGCGTCGCGCAGGATGCCCGCGTTGTTCACCACGACGTCCAGCCTGCCGAACTCGCCCACCGCCTGCGCGACCAGTTCCTCGGCGCCCGCCCAGTCGGCGACGTTGGCCGTGTTCGCCACGGCCTTGCCGCCCGCCGCGCGGATCTCGTCGACGACCTCCTGTGCCGGGCCGGTGTCGGCCCCGCTGCCGTCGTTCGCCCCGCCGAGGTCGTTGACCACGACGCTCGCGCCCTCCCGTGCGAACAGCAGCGCGTGCTCGCGGCCGATCCCCCGGCCGGCGCCGGTGATGACGGCGACCCGCCCGTCAAGTGCTCCCATGGCTTTGCTCCTACTCCGCGAATTCCGCGAGGCCGTCTTTGATCACGACGGTTTCGCCGACGGTGGTTTCGAACGCGTAGCTCCCGCCACCCGCGCTCCAGATGGACGTGGTCAGGTCTTGCCCGGGCAGCACCGGTTTGGCGAACCGCACGGCGAACCGTTTCAGTCTGTCCACATCGGACCCGGCGACCTCGGTCAGCAGCGCCCACGAGGTGAACGCCATGGTGCACAGGCCGTGCGCGATGATCCCCGGCAGTCCCGAATCCTTCGCGACCTCTTCGTCGAGATGGATGGGCATGGGGTCGCCTGCGGCGGGCGCGTACCGGTACGTCTGGTCGTCGTCGACGTGCTGGTTCACCTTCGCCACCGGTGCCCGCGAACGCAGGCCTTCGTCGAACTTGTGCTCCGGCCCGAGTTCGCCCCGCGTCTCACCGGTGTCGAACCCGCGCACGAACAAGGTCACGTACTGCTCGTTGACCAGGTCGTCGTCTTCAGTGCGGCATTCGAGGTGGATGGTGCCGCGCGTGCCGTTCGACAAGCCTTCGTAGCCCGTCATCCGCGCCCGCGAAACGAGCTTGTCGCCGGGGCGGATCGGCCGGTGGAACCGGAATTCCTGTTCCCCGTGCACGATCCGGCCGAACAGCCCGACCGGGACGACCTCGAGCGCGGGTTCCATCAGCGACTCGAACACCGGCACGATCGCGAACACGGGGCTCGCGACGTCCCCGGCGAGATGCGCCGGGATCGGGTCGTTGGTGGCCTTCGCGTACTCGATCAGCCGCTCGCGGGTCACCTCGAACCGGGACTCCTCGGTCCACTTGCCGAGGCCGTCGGGATCGAATCGCTCGTCGGTCACGCGACCAGCGCCTTGAAGTTCTCGAGGGAGGCGTCGAGGTTCTTCTTGCCGTCCTTCTCGACGGCCTTGCCGAGCGCGCCGACGATCATCTGGCCGGCGAACTCCGCGTTGATGCTGGCGAGCGATCCCTCGCCGGACGCCGCCACGGTCAGCTCGAACTTGACCTTCACCCCGGCCATCCCGGTGCCGGAGATCGCCAGCTTCGACGGCGCCTCGAACTCGTCGACCGTCCAGGTGATCGTGTTCGGCATCCCGAGCATCGTGACGACCTCGGAAGCCTGCGCCCCCTTGGAGAATTCGGCCGGGACCTCGCCCTTCCACTTGGTGTGGATGGTCAGCCACTTCTCGAAGTTGTTGGGGTTGGAGAACTCCGCCCACACCTTGTCGGGGGCGGCGGGGAGTTCGACGGAGGCACTGATCTTGCCCATGGTTCGTCCTTTCGGTGGGATCAGCGCTCGGCGCGCTGGTAGGCGGTGACGACGGCGGCGCCACCGAGTCCGATGTTGTGCTGCAGCGCGGCCTGGACGCCGTCGACCTGGCGTTTGTCCGCGGTTCCACGCAGCTGCCAGGTCAGTTCGGCGCATTGCGCGAGACCGGTGGCGCCGAGCGGGTGCCCCTTGGAGATCAGCCCGCCCGACGGGTTGACGACCCACTTGCCGCCATAGGTGGTGTCCCCGGAGTCGACGAGCTTCCCGGCTTCCCCTTCGGCGCAGAGTCCCAGCGCTTCGTAGAGCAGGAGTTCGTTGGCGGAGAAGCAGTCGTGCAGTTCGATGACCTGGAAGTCTTCGGCGCCGAGCCCGGCCTGGTCGTACACCTGGCGGGCGGCCTGGACGTTCATGTCGTAGCCGATGATGTTCTTCGCGGTACCGTCGAAGGTGCTGGCGAAGTCGGTGGTCATCGCCTGCCCGACGATCTCGACGGCCTGCTCCGCCAGCCCATGCGAGTCCACAAAGGACTCGCTGGCGAGGATCGCCGCGCCGGAACCGTCCGAGGTCGGCGAGCACTGGAGTTTGGTGAGCGGGTCGTAGATCATCCGCGAGTCGAGGATGTCCTGCAGCGAATAGCTTTCCTGGAACTGCGCGTACGGGTTGTTCACCGAGTGCCGGTGGTTCTTCTCGCCGATCTTGGCGAAATGCTCGGCGGTGGTGCCGTAGGTCTTCATGTGCTCCCGGCCGGCCGCGCCGAACATCCACGGCGCCGGCGGGAAGAGCACCTCGGAGATCTCCGCGAGCGCCTGGAGGTGCCTGCCCATCGGCTGCTCGCGGTCGTCGTAGGTGGAGCCGAGCGATCCCGGCTGCATCTTCTCGAAACCCAGCGCGAGCGCGCAGTCCGCGCGGCCGCCCCGGATTGCTTCCGCGGCGAGGTACAGCGCGGTCGACCCGGTCGAGCAGTTGTTGTTGACGTTGACGACCGGGATCCCGGTCATGCCCAGTTCATAGACCGCCCGCTGTCCCGAGGTCGACTCTCCGTAGACGTAGCCGACGTAGGCCTGCCGCACCTCGTCGAAGGAGATCCCGGCGTCTTCGAGCGCCTTGGTCCCGGATTCCTTGGCCATCTGCGGGTAATCCCAGTCCTCACGACGTCCGGGCTTCTCGAACTTCGTCATGCCCACGCCGACGACGTACACCTTGTTGGCCACCACGACGCTCCTTGTCCGTTGCCGGGTCGCTGCTGCCACTGAAGATACAGACAGGACTGTATTTATCAACCCTTACATACAGGTCTGAACGGATGTTACTTACGGCACGTTGCGTGTCAGGTGACTCAAACAGGCGGCTTACACCCCCGTTAACCAGGACGAACACAACTCAGGGGATTCGATGAAACGTACGAGCTTGGTCCTGGCAGGCGCTGGTCGGCATGGCTGACGGCGCGTCGGGGGGTCGGCGCGGTGCGTTTGGCTGGCGCGGCGGTGGTGGTCGAGCAGTTCTGCTGACCTCAGGCGGTCACCACCTTCAGTACTTCGAGCAGGGCCTCGGCTCGGTGGTGGGGGTGGGTGACCGACAGCGCGAGCTCTTCCGCCCGGTCGATGTCAGCGGGGACCATGGCGATCGCCGTGTGCGCCAAGGCTTCTTGAAGCGCGAAGTAGGTGTCAGGAAGGGATTCGCAGAGCCGTTCCGCGCGTTCAGGATCCACTGCCGCCATGGCCTCGGCAGCCGCCGCCAGGGCTGCGGTCCGTTCGAGGTCGTTCTCGATGGACTTCGCGATGCGTTCGGCGCGCTCGGGTTGTACGGCGCCGATGGCGCCCGCCACGACACCTGTCGGCCACGGGCTTCCGATCTCCTTCGCGATCGCCTTGGCCCGTTCCACCGCCCGGTCGGGATCGCGCGTGGCGAGGGCCTTGATCACGGACGTCATCGCCACGGTGTGGTCGTGCTGGTCCATGATCCGCCGTGCCAGCTGATCGGCTTCGGAGATCAGACTGTCGGCACGGGACCCCGTGCGAGAGGCCATCTTCGCCGCTATATCGGCCAGCAGGGGTGCGAGCTCGGCCGGTTCCTTGAACGAACGGGCGATTCTCACGGCGCGATCGGGATCGGTCGCCGCGGCCGCCCTCGCCACCTCGGCCAGGAGGCGACCATGCCGCCGAGGGCCCGCCGAGGTGGCGATCCGTTCGGCCAGTCGGAGATCGAGCGCGGTCGCGGCCATCGCCGCGTAGTGGACACCCACTTGACGGTTCTCCTCGCCCACCCTGGCAGCGGACTCGATCAGGCGCGTCGCGCGGCGAGGGTCGCTGGGCGCCACCACTGTCGCCATGTCCGCCAGTGCTTGCGATGCCGCGGACGAGGCCTGGTGGGCACGAGATGCCGCTTCGTTGAGCAGCTTCTTGGCCCGGCGGGGGTCTGAGGGTGCCACCGCGACCGCCAGTTCGGCCATCGCCACCAGCGTCCACCGGTCCCAGAGCGGGCCGATGCCGCCGAGCAGCCGCTCGGAACGGGCGGGATCGGTGACCGCGAGCCGGGCGGCCATCGTCGCCAGCAGTGAATCGCGCCCGTTCGACCTGGCGAACTGTTCGCTGTGCTCAGGGGACACGGTGGCCACGAACTTCGCCGTCTCCACCAGAAGCCTTTCGCGTGTCTCTCGGAAGGACGCTGTGCTCGGTGACCGGGCGGCGTTGATCAGCTGGTCGAGCAGCCACGCCGGCCGCCTCGCGTCCTCGTCCGCGTTCACCCGCACGACCTCCCCGTCGACTGGTTCCTCACCGTGAGGAACCAGTCTGGCAGGAAACCGGGTTATCAGAGCCCCTCCCGAGCGCGGAGGCTATTCGTCGGCAACGAGAGCGGGATCGACGCGATGCTCGACCTGGCGACAGTCGTCAACACCGGCGCCTTCGGCAAGATCGCGGGAGCGCTGCAGGGCTGCGGCCACGACAACACTCCCGTGGTGTGGCGCCGTGGCTAAAGTCGGGATATGGATCCCGAGGAGCTTCGGCAGCGGTTCTCCCAGCTGACCACCGCGCATCTGACCGATGGCTGCGTCCGCGCCGGCGTCCCGGTTCGATGCGCGCCCGTCGGCACGCACTCGGTCGTACCCGGCGGACGCGTGGCCGGGCGGGTCACCCCCGCCCGGCACGTCGGCAGCGTCGACGTCTTCCTGGAGGCGTACGAAACCGCGAACCCCGGCGACGTCCTCGTCGTCGACAACGGTGGCAGGCTCGACGAGAGCTGCGTCGGGGACCTCGCGGTTCTCGAAGCGGAAGCGGCCGGGTTGAGCGGCGTCGTCATCTGGGGACTGCACCGCGACACCGCCGACATCAAGAAGATCGGGCTGCCGGTGTTCAGCCTCGGCTCGATCCCAACCGGTCCGCTCTCGGTCTCCGCCCGCCCGGACGGCGCGCTCGACTCGGCCGTCGTCGGGGACTGGACGGTGACGCGGGAAGATCTCGTGTTCGGCGACGAGGACGGCGTCCTGTTCATCCCTGCTGACCGGGCGGACGAGGTCCTGGACCGCGCCGAGGCCATCCGCGACACCGAACGGCTCCAGGCCGACCGGATCCGCGCCGGAGAGTCCCTTCGCGAGCAGGTGCGCTTCGCCGACTTCCTCGCGGAGCGCGCGAAGTCGCCTTCGCTGACGTTCCGGGAGCACCTGCGCGCGGTGGGCGGCGCCATCGAGGAGTAGCAAGGGACCTTTGCTATCACCGAGGGCCTGACCAGCGAAAACGCGCCTTGTCAGGCCCTCGGCACCCCAGTCAGGAGGCCTTCACGCCGCCGAGCCACAGCAGGCCGTCGACGACGAAGCGGTTCTGCACCTCACTGGCGAAGGTCGACGAAAGCGGCTGATTCGTCTCGTAGTTCATCTTGTTGTGCCCGAAGTTGGCGTAGAGCATCTTGTACTTGGTGTTGGTCCAGAGGATCGGGTAGTACCCGCTGTACCAGGACTGGTTCGGATCGGTCCCGAGCGGGAAGCTCACCGGGTCCACCGACGCGAGGATCCGGATGTCCTGGTTCCTGCGCAGGTCACTGTTCCAGGCGTACCACTCGCTCACCGACGAGGTGAACGTCGCGGGCAGCCGCGTGGTCGAGGGATGCGGCCGGTTCTCCACCTTCAGCGTCGCCGTCGTCGGCCCCCAGGTGTTGGACTTGAACGCCCCCGTGCCAAGGAACCTGTTGTGGTACCAGTCCCAGCCGGACGGATTCGTGGTGAACGCCGCCACGTGGAAACCGAAGAACGCGCCGCCGGCCTTCATGTAGCGCTCGAAGCCCGCGCGCTGCGACGAGGTCTGCGGCAGGTCGTCCAGGAACAGCACGACCTGGTACTGCGAGGGTTGCAGCGAGTTCAGCCGGTTCCAGTCATTGGTCGCGGTGTAGTCGAAGTTGTTCTGTGAAGCGGTTTTCGGGAACCACTGGTTGGCTTCCTTGACGAAGCTGATGTGCGCCGCGTCGTAGGTCCCGTTGTAGAAGGCCAGCACCTTGAACGCGGGCGCCGCCTGTGCCGAAACCGGCGCCAACGCCAACGCGAGACACGAAACGAACAGCAGAGCGAGCCGGACCACGAATTTCGTCATACCTCACCACCCATGCCGAGTGCGTAAATTCATTGCTTGAATTAACACATGACACGGCAGCGATGGTCTAGACCTGCGACAAAGACGGTTCCCGCTGACCGGCACCGGCCACTATCGATAACCTGGAGATTATGGAACTGCGGGATATCGAGATCTTCCTGGCGCTGGCCGACGAACTGCATTTCGGCCGCACCGCGGAACACCTGCACGTCTCGCAGGCACGGGTGAGCCAGACGATCAAACAGGTGGAACGCCGGATCGGCGCACCACTGTTCGCCCGCACCAGCAGGCGGGTCCGGCTCACGCCGATCGGCGAACGGTTGCGGGACGACCTCGGCCCCGCCTACCGCGCGCTGCACGAAGGCATCGACCGCGCCGTCGCGGCCGGGCGCGGGATCGGCGGCGTACTGCGGCTGGGCTTCGAGGCACCCGGCGTCGCCGATCTGATCGAAGACCTGCTGGCCCGCTTCCGGCAGCGCCACCCGGACACGGAACTGCTCATCCGTGAGGCCGATTTCGCCGACCCGGTCGCGATGCTGCGCTCGGGTGAGATCGACGCGCTGGTGACGCTGCTCCCGGCCGACGAACCCGAACTGACGACCGGACCGGCCGTGTACACCGAACCGATGGTGCTCGCGGTGTCCTCGAAACATCCTTTCGCGCGACGGAAATCAGTCACCCTCGACGACCTAGCCCGCGACACCGTCCTTCGTGCGGCGCATCCTCCGGAGCCGTACTGGATCGAAGAGCCACGCCAGTGGCTGACACCGGCCGGTCACCCCGTGACGCGAGGCAAGCCCTTCGCGACGTTTCAGGAACTGCTCGCCGCGATCGCCACCGGCGCCGGCATCTGCCCGCTCGCCGCACACGCACAGGAGTACTTCAGCCACCCGCGAATCCGCTTCGTACCCTTCGCCGGTTCGCCCGACGTCGAGTGGGGCCTCGTCTGGCCGCGCTCCGCCGAGACAGCCCGCGTACAGGCCTTCGCGGCTGTCGCCTCCGCTTCGCTCCCCTGACTCCCCCGCAATTCGTCATCTACTTGCGGCGAGACCTGCGGAAAGGGAGCAAGGGACCTTTGCTATCGCCCGGCCGCGCACCCCACGCCGCGCCCCGCCCTAAGTACATGAAGGCCCCCTTCCTGTACCTAGGCGCAAGGAAGGGGGCCTTCATGTACTTCGAGAACTAGCCGACGACCTTCTGCACCCAGTCCGCTTCGAGCTTCACGACCTGTCCGTTCGCCGTCACGGTCGGCGTGCCGAAGCCCGGCCCGTTGCCGAAGTCCTGCTGCAGCGCCGGATCCGTCGAGATCTTCTTGTACGCGTCCTGGATCTGCTGCTCGTAGGCGCCACCGTTGACCGCCATCGCGAAGGCCGGGTCGGTGATGCCGACGTCCTGGCCGAGCTTGATCAGCTGCGCCTTGTCGAACCCGCGTCCGCCTTCCTCCGGCTGATCCTTGAACAGCGCGTCGTGGAAGGCGAGGAACTTGCCCGCGTCGGCCGCGGCGAGCGAGGCGTTGGCGGAGTCCAGCGAGTAGCCCGGCGGGTCGGAACGCTGGTTGAGCATCGGCAGCATGTGGTACCGGACCTGCAGGGTCCCGTTGTTCACCTGCTCCTCGATCTGGCCCTTGAACGACTCTTCGAACTGCTTGCAGACCGGGCAAAGGAAGTCTGCATAGATGTCGATGGTCTTCTTCGCGTCGGGCTTGCCGACGACCACGGCGGCCCCGTCACGCTTCTCCACGACACCCGGCGCCGAGGCGGTCGGCTGTGCCCCGATCACCTTGCCCTCGGTGCTGTCCTTGCTGGACGTCGTCCAGATCACGCCACCGATCACCAGCGCGGCGAGCACGACCACCGCGACGGCGATCGCGACGACCTTCTTCTTGTCGCCGCCGGCGACGCCCCTGGCCTGTGCCACCGAGCGCGACGCCGTCTGCTGCTGCTTGCGTTTCCGAGCGTTGCGCTCAGCTCCACCCACGATTATTCGTTCCCTTCAGCGATACCCACATAGTCGTCGTCCGCGGGGGCGCGAGAGTTCCCGAGCCAGCCGTCCACGGACAGCCAGGTCCGCGGCCGCACGATCAGCCAGACACCCAGTAGCGCGAACCCGAGGTCCCTGGCGATCTCCTGCGGATACCTCGTCTGATCCGCGGCGATCTGACCGCCACCGCCGAAGCAGCCGCAATCGATGCTCAGCCCGCGCGCCCAGGATTGGGCGATCGCGGCGATGAGCACCGCGAGCATCAGCACCGACAGCACCGACACCCACCGGGTCACGAACCCGGCGAGCAGGAACAGGCCGAGCGCCAGTTCGACGAGCGGCATCCCGATCGCGACCGGGCGGACGAGCCCGTCCGGCAGGACATCGAAAGCCTGGACCGCGATGTAGGTCTGTCCCGGATCGCTGATCTTCAGCGCTCCGGAAACCAACCAGACGGCGGCCAGTCCGAGCCGGGCGAGTGTGCCCACGGCGTCGAGTACGACTTGGGGCGGTCTACGCACGGGCCTAGGCTAACCGTCGACCCTGAGAACAACGTGAGGCGGCGGACGGAGGCACCCGATGAGGGGACGCGGCCTGCTGGTGGCCTGCTTGATGCTGGTCACAATGGCGGCCTGTTCCACTGAGACCGGTCCGTCGGATTCCCTCGTCGTACGCGCCGTCGGGTCCGGCGAACTCACCATCGGCATCCGCTTCGACCAGCCGGGACTCTCCAAACGGACGATCGACGGCCGGTACGTCGGCTTCGACGTCGATGTGGCGAAGTACGTCGCGAGTGAACTGGGTGTCGACGAGGATCACATCACCTGGCACGACAGCAAGCCCTCGTCCCGCGAGACGGACATTACTTCCGGGACCACGGATCTGATGGTGGCGAGCTACTCGATCACCGAGAAACGCAAACAGATGGTCGCCTTCGCCGGGCCCTATTTCGACACCGGCCAGGATCTGCTCGTCCGCCTCCGGTCGACCGACATCACCGGCCCCGAGAACCTCAACGGCCGCAAGCTGTGCGCCGTGGGCGGCACCACCTCGGCCGAGCAGGTGCGCGACAAGTTCGCCCAAGCCGTCCAGCTCGTCGAGTACCCGCGCTATCAGGACTGCGTCACGGCGTTGCTCGCGGGACAGGTGGACGCGGTGACCACCGACGACGTCATCCTGGCCGGTTACGTGGCGCAGAACCCGGAGTTGCTGCGGGTCGTCGGCAAGCCGTTCTCGAAGGAGAAATACGGTGTCGGCCTGCGCAAGGACGACACCGAGGGCCGGGCCGCGGTGGCCAGGGCCATCCAGAAGATGATCTCGTCCGGGGAGTGGCTCGCATCGCTGAACCGCAACATCGGCCCGTCCGGTTACCGGATCCCGCCTCCGCCGCAGGTCACCGAGCAGTGACCCTTCCCGATCTGCCGGTTCGCGCCGTCCTGCCCGAACTCGAAGCCGCTCTCGACGCACACGGCACCGCGGTGCTCGTCGCGCCCCCTGGCACCGGCAAGACCACCTTGGTACCGCTCGCGCTGGACAACGGCGAAGGCCGGGTGGTCGTCGCCGAGCCGAGGCGGCTGGCCGCGCGGGCCGCGGCGGCGCGGATGGCGTCCCTGCTGGGCGAACGGGTCGGCGAGACGGTCGGCTATTCGGTCCGCGGGGACCGGAAGGTGTCGTCTTCGACCCGGATCGAAGTGGTGACGTCGGGGTTGCTGGTCCGGCGGGTGCAGGGCGATCCCGAACTGAGCGGGGTTTCGACCGTCCTGCTCGACGAATGCCACGAGCGGCATCTCGACGCGGACCTGTTGCTGGCGTTGCTTCTCGACGTGCGCGCCGGACTGCGGGACGACCTGCGCCTGCTCGCGACGTCCGCCACCGTGGCCTCCGGGCGGCTGGCCGCGCTGCTCGGGGACGCGCCGGTGATCACCGCGCACGCGAGGACTTATCCGGTCGAAGTCTCGTACTCCCCGCCCGCGCGCGGCGAGCGGGTCGAGGCGACCGTCGCCCGCGTGATCCACAAAGCACTGTCCGAAGGGGACGGTGACGTGCTCGCGTTCCTGCCTGGCGCGGGCGAGATCGCCAGGGTGAGCGGGCTGCTCAGCGGCCTGGACGCCGATGTGCTGCCCCTGCACGGACGGCTTTCGGCGGCGAGCCAGGACGACGCGTTGCGCCAACGCGCCCGCCGCCGGGTGGTGCTGTCGACTTCGGTCGCCGAGTCCAGCTTGACCGTTCCGGGCGTGCGCGCGGTGGTGGACTGCGGACTGTCGCGCGTGCCCCGTGTCGATTATCGGCGCGGCCTGCCGGGTCTGGCGACGGTCCGCGTTTCGGCCGCGGTCGCCGAGCAGCGCGCCGGCCGCGCCGGACGCGAGGCGCCGGGCCGTGCGTACCGGTGCTGGGCGGCGCACGAACAAGGTTCCCTGCCCGCCTACCCCGAACCCGAGATCCGGACGGCCGAACTGGCACGGTTCGCGTTGGAGCTGGCGTGCTGGTCCACTCCGGATGGTTCCGCCCTCTCGTGGTGGGATCCGCCCGGCGAAGGCGCGCTGGCCGCCGGTCGCGCGTTGCTGACCACCCTCGGGGCGACCGCGGAAGACGGGACGGTGACCGAACGCGGCCGGAAAATGGCCGGGCTGGGCCTGCATCCGCGGCTCGCGAGGGCGTTGCTGGACGGCGCGGCGCGGACCAACGCGCGTTCGGCGGCCGAAGTCGTCGCACTGCTGGACAGCGGTGGCACGCTGACCGACCTCGAAGCCGAACTGCGGCGAGTGCGCGGCGACGAGCGCTGGAAGCGTGACGTGCGGCGGCTTTCCAAGCTGGTGCCCGACGGCGGCAAGGCCTCCGATCCGGCGCTGGTCGTGGCGCTGGCCCATCCCGAGCGGCTCGCACGACGGCGTTCCGCGGGGGCACCGGTGTACCTGATGGCAGGCGGGACGGCGGCCGAACTTCCGCGCGGCAGCGGACTGGCCGACGTCGAATGGCTGGCGGTGGCCGAAGCGACCAGGGATCCCGGCCGCGCGCAGGGCGTCATCCGGCTGGCCGCGCCCGCGGACGAGGACCTCGCCGTCCGCGCGGCGCCGAATCTGGTGTCCTCTGTGGACGAAGTGCACTGGTCTTCCGGTGACGTCGTGGCACGTTCGGTGCGACGGCTCGGAGCGATCGTGCTCGCGGAGAAACCGTTGCGCTCGCCCGCGCCGGACGCGATCCGCGCCGCACTGCTGGACGGCTTGCGCACCGAAGGGCTCGGCCTCTTGCGATGGCCGGAGGACGGCCGGCGACTGCGTGAACGGCTGGCGTTCCTGCATCGAGTGCTGGGATCGCCTTGGCCCGCGGTCGATTCGACGACACTGTTGTCCACTTTGGATAGCTGGCTCGACCTCGGGACGGCGCGCCGCCGGTCGGATCTGGCTTCACTGGACGCGGGCGCCGCCCTGCGCGGACTGCTGCCCTGGCCCGAAGCGTCGCGTTTGGACGAACTGGCGCCGGACCGGCTGGAGGTACCGTCGGGTTCGCGGATCCGCGTCGACTACTCGGGTGAGCAGCCGGTGCTGGCCGTGAAACTGCAGGAGACCTTCGGCTGGCTCGCGACGCCAGAGCTGGCGGGCGTGCCCGTCGTACTGCACCTGCTGTCACCCGCCGGACGGCCGGCCGCGGTCACGGCTGATCTGGAATCGTTCTGGCGCAACGGCTACGCGGCAGTGCGTGCCGATCTCCGCGGCCGCTATCCGAAGCATCCCTGGCCCGAAGACCCGATGACCGCCGCGCCCACCCGTCGCACCGCGCGGCGCGGCGGGACCTGACCGCTCAGTCCATCAGCTGGTGCTGCGGCCGGGTCGGCAGTTGCGCCGCCAGCTCTTCGTCGTCCTCACGCTCGTTCAACCCCAGCTGCACCGCGCTCCGGATCTGCTCCCGGTTCTCCCGCACCACGTGCGCGAAGAACTCGTCGGTCCGCGGATCGGTCAGCACCTCGAGGATCACGCGCATCGCGGTGTCGATCACCGAACGCACCACCTCGTCGTGGAACGGCAGCTTCGAAAGCCGTCCCGCCTGCGGATCGTTCTTGAGCTTCTCGGCGATGATCCCCCGCAGCAGCGACTGGTTCTCCCCGAGTGAGCGCGCGAGGTTCTGCGGATAGTTCCCGGTTTCCAGTACCTTCACGACCTCGTCGAGCACGGCGATCGTGATCGGCTTCTTGATCGCCAGCACGATCGGCCGCGAAAGCCGTTCGACCAGCCGCTGCGTGAACCGCTCCCCGAACGCGCGGTCCGCCGTACGGGCGAGCCGCACCAGCACCACGACGATCCGCAGCAGCCGGAACCCGCGCAGCGCCGGATGCGCGATGGGGATCATGCCGAGGATCTCGTACCAGTTGCGCAGCGGGAATCGCTTCTCCCAGCCGGTGCGCCGCCACCGCCAGAGGAATTCCAGCGCGAAGATCCCGCACACCACGGTGTCGATGACGAAGACGCGATGCGCCGTCTCCTCCGAATGAGGGAAGAACGTCACGTAGGCGAGCAACCCGACGGAGAACACGGCGAGTACGAGCATCACCAGGTCGAGCGGATTCACGCGCCGTTGTTCGCGGGTGGTCATGGCGCCGATTGTGCCTTTCCGCGGCGACTCGTGCCGAGCGGCACCTGTCGAAAGTAAGGGATGGCCGATGACTTCAGGGCAATGCCCTCGGGTGCCCCCGCGTCAGAGGATTCGGGGACACGAAGGAGGACGCGGATGATCACGCTTCGAGGACTCACGAAGCGCTATGGCGAGAAGACGGTGGTCGACGGGCTGACGTTCGCCGTCGAGCCGGGCAAGGTGACCGGTTTCCTCGGTCCCAACGGCGCGGGCAAGTCGACGACCATGCGGATGACGCTCGGCCTCGACGCGCCGAGCGCGGGTGAGGTCCGGATCGGCGGCAAGACATACGCCGACCTGCGGTATCCACTGCGCGAGGTCGGCGCGCTGCTCGAAGCCAAGGCGCTGCACCCGGGGCGGAGCGCGGGCAAGCACCTCCTGGCCATGGCGCACAGCAACGGGCTCCCGGCGAGCCGGGTGGACGAGGTGCTCGCGACGGTCGGCCTGACCGACGTCGCGGGCAAACGAGCCGGGACGTTCTCACTCGGCATGGGGCAGCGGCTCGGGATCGCGGGCGCGTTGCTGGGCGACCCGGGTGTGCTGATGTTCGACGAACCGGTCAACGGCCTCGACCCCGACGGCGTCCGCTGGGTGCGGCAGCTGATGCGCTCACTCGCGGAAGAGGGCCGCACGGTTTTCGTGTCGAGCCATCTGATGAGCGAGATGCAGCTGACCGCCGACAGGCTGGTCGTCATCGGCAAGGGAAAACTGCTCGCCGACGCGCCGGTCGACGAATTCATCGCGGGCAACTCGCAGACGTCGGTCGCGGTGCGGGTGCCCGCTCCCGCCGACCTGCGCACCCTCGAACAGCGACTGCGCGCGCTCGGCGCGACCACGGAATCCGATCGGGACGAACTGATCGTGCACGACATGGGTGTGCATCTCGTCGGCGACGCGGTGCACGAACTCGGGATCCGCGTGCACGGACTGGCCGAACGGACTGCGTCACTGGAACAGGCATACATGGAACTGACCGCATCGTCGGTCGAATACGGAACGGGAGTCGCGGCATGAAGAAGTCACTCATGGTCTCGGTAGCAGTGATCGCCGGCCTGCTGGGAGCACCGGCGGTCGCGTCGGCCGCCCCGGCCGCCCCGGCTTTGTCGCTGCCCGCGCCGGGTGGCCCGCTCCCGATCGGGCTGCGCACGCTGCACCTCACCGACCAGCAGCGAGCCGACCCTTGGGTGCCCGAGAAGCGGCGCGAGCTGATGGTCAACGTCTGGTACCCGGCCGTCCCCCTCGGGAAGGCGCCGCTGTACATGACGCATGCGGAGTCGGCGGCGGCGGTCGCCGGACGGAAGATCGACGCGCCGCCGGACACGCTGAGCAAGGTCCGGGTTCACTCGAGGGAGAACGCGCCTTCGCTGCCAGGACGACGTCCGCTGGTGCTGCTTTCGCCTGGCGCGGGCAACAACCGGATCACGCTGACCTCGGTGGCGGAACGCCTTGCCGCACAAGGTTTCGTGGTCGCCGGGATCGACCACGCCTACGAAGCCTGGGCGACGGAGTTCCCCGACGGACTGCGCCAGTGCGTCGCTTGTACACGACCGAACGACCCTTGGCCCGCCGCGATCGCGAACCGCGCGATCGACACGTCGTTCGTCGTCGACACCCTGCTGAAGGACCGTCGCTGGTCGATCGACGCTACGAAGATCGGGATGGCCGGTCACTCGGCTGGAGGTTCGGCGACCGCCGCCGCGATGGTGGCCGACCGGCGGATCAAAGCGGGCGTGAACGTCGACGGCCCGTTCTTCGGTGCCGTTTCTCTCGACCGACCGTTCCTGCTGCTGACCAGCCCGACCGGCGAAAAGTACTACCGCACGTCGTGGAACGAGACCTGGCCGCGGCTCACCGGGCCGAAGGAGCAGGACCTGCTCGAGGACAGCGGCCATTCGTCGGTGACGGACGCGGCGATCCTGGTCGACCAGCTGGGGTTGCGGCCGCACCTCCCGCCGACCGAGATCGAGAACCAGTACGGCTCGATCGATTCGTGGAAGGCGCTGGACTTCTTCCGCGACCGGCTGACCGGCTTCTTCAAGCAGTGGAGCGCACGATGAACACGATCTCTTCGGAATGGACCAAGTTCTGGTCGGTCCGGTCCACCTGGTGGTGCCTGATCAGCGGACTTTTCCTGATGCTCGCCTATTCCGGCGCGCTGGGCCTGGCCGCGAACTCCGGTGTCGAAAGCTCGATGGCTCCGCACGCCGTGGTGGCCGGAGCGGCGTTCTACCTCACGCAGTTCGCCGTGGTCGCGCTGGCGACGCTGTTCGTCACGAGCGAGTACGCCAGTGGCAGCATCCGCTCGACCCTGCAGTGGGTCCCGGTGCGGAACCGGGTCCTCGCCGCGAAATCGGCCGTCCTGCTGCCGGTGCTGTTCGGCTACGGCGTCCTGAACACCCTCGCCGGCGTGGCGATCTCGGCGCCGCTGATCCCCGACCGGGACTCCTCGGTGGGCGAGGTCCTCGCGACCTCGGCGGGCATGGGCGGCTACTTCGCGCTGCTGGGCCTGCTCTGCCTCGGCCTCGGGACGGCGCTGCGGAGCACGGCGGGGACGATCGTGACCGTTTTCGTGCTGCTGGTGATGATCCCGATGTTCGCCGGTTCGCTGGGCGGGGAAGACATCGTGAACTACTTCCCCGGCTTCGCGGGCGTCAACGCGATGGTGACCCCCGGCCAGCCGAACCCGATCTTCGGGGGCGTCTCGCCCTACGCGCCTTGGGTCGGCATCGCGCTCTGTACGGCGTGGGCGGCGGCCGGTCTCGTCACCGGTTCCACCGTGCTGCGGCGCCGCGACGCCTGAGGGAGAGCAAGGGACCTTTCCGCAGATGACCGTGTGGATTTTGGGACGTCAGATGTCCCAAAACCCACACGGTCAGTCAGCGCCGCTACGCCAAGAACAGGGTGTGGGGATATAGAGACACTCAACGTCCCTATATCCACACACCCCGGCCGCCGAGAGAAGCGAGAGCAAAGGTCCCTTGCTCCCCCAACGCACAAAACAGCAGGTCAGCGCCCCGGCGATAGCAAAGGTCCCCCGCTACCCCGCCACCCCGAGCCCCGCCAAAACCTCCCGCACCCCCCGCGTCAGCTCCTCCAGACCGGGCGGCCGCAGCGAGCCGGTCCCGGCCAGCGCGTCGAAGACCGTCCCGTCCAGCCAGGCGACGAGCACCCGCGCGTGCCGCTCCGGCTCCGCCGATCCGCATCCGGCGAGCACCTCGGCGCATCGCCGCCGGATGACCAGTCCCCCGCGGTCGTAGGCCTCGCGCAGCTCCGGCCGCCGCGTCGCCTCCAGCGCGAATTCGTATCGCGCGAGCATCCGCGTCCGCCCGTTCGTGATCGCCGCGTGGGCGAACCCCGCCACGTACTCGGCCAGCCGTCCGGGCGGCGGATCGAGGGTGACGTCGTCGAGTTCGACCATTCGCGAGATCGCCAGCTCCAGCAGCGCCGCCCGCGTCCGCGCGTAATACGAGGTCGAGCCCGACGGCAGCCCGGCGAACCGGTCGACGGCGCGATGCGTCAGCCCGCGCATCCCTTCGGCCGCGATCACCTCGATGGCCGCGTCCCCGATCATCGCCTTTCGCACTCTACAAGTGTAGTAGTACTCTACAGATGTAGAGGAGGTCGACATGCGCAAAGCGATCGTGATCGGCGGAGGAATCGGCGGACTGAGTGCCGCCATCGGGCTGCACGGCATCGGCTGGGAGGTCACCGTCCTCGAACAGGCGCCGGAGCTCACCGCCGTCGGCGCCGGCATCTCCCTGTGGCCGAACGCCCTGCGCTCACTCGAAACACTGGGCGTCCAGCCCCGCACCCTGAGGGAACAATCGTCCGGCGGCCTCCATGACCGCGAAGGCCGCCGCATCACCCGTTGGGACGCCGAAGCGTTCCGTCGTCACCACGGCCGCCCGCTCGCCGCCATCCACCGCGCGGACCTCATCGGCGCTCTCCGCGACGCCCTCCCCGATGGCTGCGTCCACACCGGCGTCGAGGTCACGAGCCTCGACGATCTCGACGCCGACGTCATCATCGCCGCGGACGGAATCCACAGCACCGCCCGCGGACAACTCTGGCCACGGCATCCCGAACCGGTCTACAGCGGCAGCACGGCCTTCCGCGCGGTGACCACCCTCCCTCACCCCACGGAACTCAGCACGAGCTGGGACGACGGAGCCGAGATCGGCGTCATTCCGCTGCACGACGGCCGCGTCTACTGGTGGGCGAGCTACGTCGCCGAAGCGGGGATCCGTTACGAGGACCCGAAGACGTATCTGCGGAACCGCTTCGGCGGCTGGCACGAGCCCATTCCCGAACTCATCGACGCGACCACGCCGGAGACGCTGCTCCACCACGATCTCCACCTGCTCGGCACTCCCCTGCCGACCTACGTCAAAGGCCGCGTCGCGCTCCTCGGCGACGCGGCCCACGCGATGCCGCCGTTCCTCGGCCAAGGGGGCTGCCAGGCGATCGAAGACGCCGTCGTCCTCGCCGCCGCGCTGAGCACCACCGAAGACGTCGACGCCGCACTGAAGAGTTACGACGAACAGCGCCGCCCACGAACCCAAGCGGTGGTCAAATCCTCGGTGCAGGCGGGAAAAATGGGACCTCAGCTGCGCAACCCGCTCGCCGTCGCCGTCCGCAACGGCGTGTTCCGCCTGCTGCCCGGCGCGCTCACCGCCCGCATCGGCGCCGGGGTCAGCGGCTGGACGCCTCCGGTTCCCCGCCGACCAGCCCCGCCTCGTACGCGGTGATCGCGGCCTGCACGCGGTTCCGCGCGCCGAGCCGGTTGAGGATGGTGCTCACGTAGGCCTTCACCGTGCCCTCGACCACGAACAGCTTGGCCGCGATGTCCGCATTGGACAGTCCGGAACCCAGCAGCGCCAGCACTTCCTGTTCACGCGGGGTCAGCTTGCCGATCAGCGCCCGCGCCTCCTCGGCGCGGGACACCTGGTTGCCGGAGAAGCGGGCGATGACCCGCTGCGCGACCTTCGGCGAAAGGAAGGCCGCACCGCCCGCGACAGCGTGGATCCCGGACAGCAGTTCGCGCGGATCACCGGATTTCAACAGGAAACCGCTCGCGCCGAGGCCCAGCGCACGCTCGATGTAGGCGTCCTCGCCGAACGTGGTCAGCATGATCACGCCGATCTCGGGCAGCAGCCGCCGGATCTCCTCCGCCGCCTTGAGCCCGTCCATGACCGGCATCCGGATGTCGAGGAGGACGACGTCCGGCCTGGTCGCGCGCGCCTGCTCGACCGCGGCACGGCCGTCCTCGGCCTCCGCGACCACTTCGATCCCCGCGTCCGCGGCCAGGATCGCCGACACGCCGGCGCGGATCATCGCCTCGTCATCGGCCAGCACCACCCGGATCATCCGGGTTCCCCCTTTGCTCGTCTTCACTGATCATGTCCTTCGCCACGAGCTTCCCCTCGGCGAAGCACAGCCGGTAGGCCTCGTAGTTCAAGTTGAACACGGTGCGCTCGGTGCCGTAGTACTCGCATGTCGCCCCCGCGGGCACCGGGGGCTCCACCACGCGCGGCCGGGCGATCCGCTGGCCGCCGGGCAGGACGGCCGCGATCTCCGCCCGCGACTGGCCGATCCGGATCCGGTCGTAGTCGGCACCGGCGAGTACGGAGCCGTACCACTGGACGAGGAACACCACCCCGCTGATCCCGACCACCAGGCCGAACAGCCCGATCGGCACGACGATCGCCTGGATCAGGCTGCGCCGGACGTCACGGCGGGCACGTTCCAGTTCCCTGGCCGACAGGGACTGCCCGACCTCGGCGTCCATCGCCGCCTGGCTCTCGGGCGATTCCTCCGACGGTGCCGCGTCGTGCGGCAAGGTCGCGCTCACCTCGAATCCGCCTTCGTGAGGTCCTGCCCGCAGGGTCCCGCCGACCAGCCGGACCCGCTCGCGCAGGCCGATCAGCCCGCGCCTGCCCGAAGCCCGGCCCGGCAACGGCCCCGCGGGCGGCGCGGCATTGGTGACCACGACGTCCGTCCGTCCCGCCGACCGCACCACCCGGACGGTGACGGCGGCACCCGGCGCGTGTTTCACCACGTTCGTGACCGATTCCTGGACCACGCGGTAGGCGGCGCGGTCGACCATCTGCGGTTCGCCGTCGAACGGTGCGTCCACAGAGGACTCGATCAGCACGCCGGAGGCTCTTGTCCGGTCGAGCAGTTCGTCGATGCTCTCGTGCACCGGCTCGGTCGGCGCGTCGTCCTCGCGCAGGACCCCGATGATCTCGCGCAGCCGTTCGGTGGCCGTCGCGGCGCTCTGTCGCAGGTCACCGGCGGCCTGCCGCTGCTGCTCGTCGAGCCCGCCCGCGACCTCCAGCGCCGCCGCGCGCACCGCGATCAGGCTCAGCTCATGGCCCAGCGAGTCGTGCATGTCGCTGGCGATCCTCGTCCGTTCGCGCAGCCGCGCGCGGTCGGCGATGAGCCGCTGGCGGCTCTCCATCTCCTCTGCACGGCGCCAGCCGTCACGCGCCATGTCCTCGCGCTGCCGGATGTAGCGGCCCAGCAGCCACGGCGTCACCGAGGCGAAGACCAGGATGCCGAGCAACGCGCCCCACGCCGAGAAGCCGTCCTCGCTCCACAGCAGCGCCACCGGCACCGCGATCACGGAGACGACGGTGAAGACGCGCAACATCGGCTTCGCGACCGGCTGCCGGTAACCCGCGAGGTAGCTCACGGCGACGAGGAGGAACCCTTCCCAGATCGGCACCCGGCCACCGAAGCTGCCCAGCACGATGAAGCTCGCGATCATGGCGATGGCGAGCGAGACCAGCGGGTACCGGCGCGACACCGCGATCGCGGCCGTGGTCGCGGTGAGCCCGAAGAGCAGCTCCCAGTGCTTCGTACTGGATCCGGCGTCGATGGTCACCCAGCCACAAAGCCCGAGCCACAGCGCGACGTCCATGACCAGCCGCCGCCCGCGCCGCACGGGCTCCTCTCCGTCCATCACAGACCTGGACGCTACAAGCCGTGACGAGCGGACCGCCATGGACGAAAGTAAAGGTCCCCTGCTTTCCCAGCCCGATGGGGCATGATGATCCACCATGGCCGAGCGCACACTCACCGGTCAGCTAGGCGGTCCTGTCCCGGCAGGCATCGAAGCGCTGGCCGACAACGAGAAGCAGGACCTCTCCGACGCGTTGCGCGACGCGCGCCACCGTCAGGCCAAGGCCTTGGCCGAAGCGGGCGAAGAGGGCCTGAAGTACGTACCCGCGCTTCTGCGGGGCACCGTTCGTAAGGTGGTGGGCCTGTGACCACCGAAAACTTCGCCTCGCGGGCGGAGATCCTCAAACTCGCCCGCGTCCTCGGCACCACCCCCGAGCGGCTCGCTTATCTGGAGAAGGTGGACGCCGCCGAACTCCAGGCGTTCCGCGAGCAGGTCACGGACACGCTGTTCGACGCCAACCGCGCCGCCCTCGAGCGGATGGCGATGGCGAGCAAGCTCGTCCCGAGCCCGATCCTCGCGAAGATCGCCGAGAAGGTCTTCGGCCCGCTTCTGTGCGCGCGGATCGCCGGGCTGGTGGACGTCTCCCGGGGCGTCGACGTCGCGAAGCGGCTGAAGCCGCCCTTCCTGGCCGACGTCGCGGCCGAACTGGACCCGCGCCGCGCGAGCGCGATCATCGGGCGGATCCCGCTCGACACCGTGGTCGCGGTCGCCGGTGAACTCGTGCGCCGCGAGGACTGGATCACCGTCGGCCGGTTCGTCGGCCACCTGCCCGATCCGACGGTGCGCAGGGCACTCGACGTCATCGGCGACGAGGCGCTGATCCGGATCGCGTTCGTCCTCGACGACAAGAACCGGATCGATCACGTCCTCGGGCTGCTCTCCGAGGCCCGGTTCCGCGGCCTGCTGCGGGTGGCGGCCGCCGACGAGGACCTGTGGCCGCCGGTGCTCGACCTGCTCACCCACCTGAGCGAGAAGCGGGTCGAGCAGTGGTCCCATTTGCTCGGCGAACTCCCGCCCGCGCTACGCCTGCGCGTCGAGGAAACCCTCGGCCGAGCCTCTTGACCTCAGCGGGGGGGGCAAGGAATCCGGCAAAGTCGCATAGCCGCTGTTCGGTGCCGTTCTCGATGTGTCGGCGCGGGTGGTCGTGAGTGACTGGCGGGGCTGACGATGGAGGAATCGGGACGTTGAGTGTCCCGAATCCTCCATCGTCGCGGGGTCGCTCCCCCGCGGAGGAGCAAGGGACCTTTGCTATCACTTTGAGGCGAAACCACTGGTCAGAAGCTTCCCGCGCCGCCACACGGCGGCCGTCAGCGGCACCCCGGGCCGATACGCGAGGTGCGTGACCGAAGGCGCCTCGAGCACCTGAAGGTCCGCCCGCGCGCCGGGCCGGATCACCCCGACGTCGTCCCTCCGCAGAGCCCGCGCGCCGCCCGCCGTCGCCGACCAGACGGCCTCCTCGATCGTCATCCGCATCTGTAGCACCGCGGTCGTGACGCAGAACGCCATCGAGGTCGTGTACGAGCTGCCCGGGTTCGCGTTGCTCGCCAGCGCGACCGTCGCCCCCGCGTCCAGGAGCCGCCGCGCCGGCGCCAGCGGCTGCCGGGTCGACAGGTCACACGCCGGCAGAAGGGTGGCGACAGTGTCCGAAGCAGCGAGAGCCTCGACGTCCGCTTCGCTCAGGTACGTGCAGTGGTCGACACTCGCGGCCCCCAGCTCGACGGCGAGCCGCACCCCCGGCCCCTCCCCCAGCTGGTTCCCGTGCACCCGCAGCCCGAGCCCGCGTTCCCGCGCCGCCTTCAGCACCCGCGCGGACTGCGCCTCGTCGAAAGCGCCGGTCTCGCAGAACACGTCCGCCCATCGCACGAGCGGCGCCACCGCGTCGAGCATGTCACCGCACACCAGGTCCACATAGGACTCCGCGTCCGCGCCCGGCGGTACCAGATGCGCGCCGAGGAAGGTGACCTCGTCGGCCACGTCGGCGGCGATCCGCGCTGAGCGCACCTCGTCTTCGACGTTGAGCCCGTATCCGGTCTTCGTCTCCAGACACGTCGTGCCCTGCTTCGCCGCTTCGTCGACGTGACGCCGCAGGTTCGCCGCAAGCTGCTCGTCGGAAGCCGATCGCGTCGCGTCGACGGTGACCGCGATCCCTCCGGCGCTGTACGCCTTCCCGGCCATCCGTGCCTCGAACTCGGCCGTCCGATCCCCGGCGAAGACGAGGTGCGTGTGGCTGTCCACCCAGCCGGGCAGCACCGCGCGGCCGTCGACGTCGACCCGCTCGTCCGCGTCGGGCGCGTCCGCCGCCGAACCGGCCCAGGTGATCGTTTCGCCCTCGACGATGACGGCCGCGTCGCGGAGTTTGCCCAGTTCGGCGTCGTTCGTGGTGAGCTCGCCGATACCCGTGATCAGGACTGCCACAATGCCTCGATCTCCTTGGCCAAGACCGTTTCCGGCCGGTCGATCAGCTGATGCGCGCCGTCGCGGACGATCTCACGTCCGGCGACGACGACATCCCGGACATCCGCGCCGGAGGCGGCGAAGACCACCCCGGACGGCTCGATCCCCGCGGTCCGCACCGACGCGAGGCCGACCGTGACCAGGTCCGCGCCCGCCCCCACGGCCAGCTCGCCGACCTCGTCCCAGCCGATCGCGCCGTGATCCGTCGCCGCCGCGAGCAGTTCCCCGGCGGTGAATCGGCCGCGCTTCTCGCTGGCGAGCCGCTCGTTCAGTTCCAGCGCCCTGGTCTCCTCGAACGCGTCGACGACCGCGTTGCTGTCGCTGCCGAGCGACAGCCGCACACCCGCGTCCAGCAACGTCCGCGCGGGACCGATGCCGTCGCCGAGATCCCGTTCGGTCGTCGGGCAGAAGCAGGCACGACTCCGCGCCTCGCCGAGTTGCTCGATGTCGAGCGGCGTCAGATGCGTCGCGTGCACCGCGGTGAGCCGCTCGCCGAGCACGCCGCGGTCATGGAGCAGCCCCGTCGGCGTCCGGCCATAGGCCGCAAGGCACTGCTCGTTCTCGCCCCGCTGCTCGGAAAGGTGGATGTGCAGCGGCCCGGCTCCACGATCCACTTCGGACAGTTGATCTTCAGGAACGGCGCGCACGGAATGGATCGCGCCACCGACCCGGAACGTCTCGTCCTCCCGCAGCTCGCCGACTCGCCGCGCCCAGTGCGCCGCGGAACCGTCGGAGAACCGCTGCTGCACCTCGTCGGGCTCGACGCCGATGCCGCCCGCGAGGTAGCACGTGTCGAGCAACGTCAGCCGGATCCCGGCGTCCCTGGCCGCCTGCCGCAGCGCCTCGCCCATCGCGTTCGGCTCGCGGTAAGGCTTTCCGCCCGGCGCGTGGTGCAGGTAGTGAAACTCGCCGACACTCGTGTATCCGGCCAGCACCATCTCGGCGTAGACCCCACGCGCCAGCCGGTAGTACGTGTCCGGATCGAGCCGCGACGCGAGCGAGTACATCCGCTCGCGCCACGTCCAGAAGGTCCCGCGGTCATGGTGCGTCCGGCCGCGCAACGCACGGTGGAACGCGTGCGAGTGCCCGTTGGCGAAGCCGGGCAAGGTCAGTCCATTCAGGACAGTTCCTTCGCGAGGCGCGTTCGCCGTCACGGAAGCGATCTTCCCGGCGTCGACTTCGATCCGGACAGCGTCGGCGATCCCGTCCGGCAGCCAGGCACGTTCACACCAATATGTCGTCATGTCGACAGTTTCTCCAGGGCGTCCGCGAGCGCACGGGCACCGTGGTCGACATCCGCCGCCTCGGAGAACTCCTCGGGGGAATGGCTGATCCCGGTCGGATTACGCACGTAGAGCATCCCGGACGGGACGAATCCGGCGAGGACCGCGGCGTCGTGCCCGGCACCGGTCGGCAGCTCCGGCGGTCCGCCGAGCCAGGTGCCCAGGTCGCGGCGCAGCGCGTCGTCGAAGACCACGTCGTCCGAGTACGACTCTCTGGTGACCTCGACGCGACAGCCTTCCTGCCCGGCCGCCTCTTCGGCCAGCTTCGCGATCTCCGCGACCAGTTCGGGCGTGTCCGTGCCCGGCACCCGCGCGTCCAGCCACAGATCCACAGTGGACGCGATGACGTTGGTCCCGCCGGGAGTGGGTACCAATCTGCCGACGGTGGCTCTGGCGTCGGCAGTCGCCTTCGCCAGTTTCCGCACGGCGAGCACGGTCTCGGCCGCCGGGATCATCGGGTCACGACGATCACCGATCAGCGTCGCGCCGGCGTGGTTTCCCTGCCCCTGGAAGGAGAATCGCCATCGGCCGTGGGCGATCACCGTATTGCCGACGGCGACCGGCGAACCGAGGTCGATCAGCCCGCGCCCCTGCTCGACGTGCAGTTCGAGGAACCGCCCGATCAGGCCGAGTCGCTCGGCGTCCCGGCCGACACGATCGGGATCGAGGCCGGATTTCGCCGCCGCTTCGGCGAACGTGACGCCGTCCGGATCACGCAGGCCGCGCGCCTTGTCCGCGTCGATGGTGCCGGTCAGCAGCCGCGAGCCGAGGCACGGCACGCCGAAACGGCCGCCTTCCTCTTCCGCGAAGACCACGACGGCGAACGGTTTGGCGGGCCGGAATCCCTTGGCCTGCAAGATCTCCACCGCGTCGAGTGCGCTCGCGACGCCGAGCGGGCCGTCGAAGGCGCCGCCGCCGGGCACCGAATCGAGGTGGCTCCCGGTGACCACGGCGTCCGGCCCGGGTGTGCCCCACCAAGCCCAGATGTTGCCGTTGCGATCGGTCTCGACACCCAGCCCCAGCCGTCCCGCGCGCTCGACGAACCACGCGCGCAGTTCGGTTTCGGCCGCGTCGAAGGCGTGGCGGGAGTAGCCGCCGCGCTTCGGGTCGCGGCCGACGCCCGAGATCTCCTCCAGCAGCGAGGACGCGGTCACTCGGCGTCCCGCATCGGCACGCGCACGCCGCGCTCGTCGGCGACGTCGGCGGCGCGGTCGTATCCGGCGTCGACGTGCCGGATGACGCCCATGCCCGGATCGTTGGTGAGCACGCGTTCGAGTTTCTGCGCGGCCAGCAGGGTTCCGTCGGCCACGCTGACCTGGCCGGCGTGGATGGAGCGGCCCATGCCGACCCCGCCGCCGTGGTGGATCGACACCCAGGTGGCGCCCGACGAGGTGTTGACCAGCGCGTTCAGCAACGGCCAGTCGGCGATCGCGTCGGAGCCGTCGGCCATGCCCTCGGTCTCGCGGTACGGCGAGGCGACACTGCCCGAGTCGAGGTGGTCACGGCCGATGACGACCGGTGCCTTCAGCTCACCGCTGGCGACCATCTCGTTGAACCGCAGGCCGGCGAGGTGCCGCTCGCCGTAGCCGAGCCAGCAGATCCGCGACGGAAGCCCCTGGAACGCGACGCGTTCGCCCGCCAGCTTGATCCAGCGTGCGAGGGATTCGTTCTCCGGGAACAGTTCCAGCATCGCGCGGTCGGTCGCCGCGATGTCCTCGGGATCGCCCGACAGCGCCGCCCAGCGGAACGGGCCGTTGCCCTCGCAGAACAGCGGGCGGATGTAGGCGGGCACGAACCCCGGGAAGTCGAACGCGCGCTCGCAGCCGCCGAGTTTCGCCTCGCCGCGCAGGGAGTTGCCGTAGTCGAAGACCTCGGCGCCCTTGTCGAGGAAGCCGAGCATCGCCTCCACGTGCTCCGCCATCGACTCGCGGGCGCGCTCGGTGAACTCGTCGGGCTTCTTGTCCGCGTAGTCCTGCCACTCATCGACACCGATGCCCTTGGGCAGGTACGAAAGCGGGTCGTGCGCGGAAGTCTGGTCAGTGACGATGTCGACCTCGACGCCGCGGCGCAGCAGTTCGGGCAGCACCTCGGCGGCGTTGCCGACCACGCCGACGGACAGCGCGCGCTTCTCCTTCTTCGCGGCCTCTACCCGGCGGATCGCGTCGTCGAGGTCGTCGGCGACCTCGTCGAGGTAGCGAGTCTCGACGCGGCGGCGAGCACGCTGCGGGTCGCATTCGATGACGAGGGCGACGCCGTCGTTCATCGTGACGGCCAGCGGCTGCGCGCCACCCATGCCGCCGAGACCGGCGGTGACGGTGAGCGTGCCCTTGAGGCTGCCCCCGAACCGCTTCTTCGCGACGGCGGCGAAGGTTTCGTACGTGCCCTGAAGGATTCCCTGCGTGCCGATGTAGATCCAGGACCCCGCGGTCATCTGGCCGTACATGGTCAGGCCCTGCGCCTCCAGGCGGCGGAACTCGGGCCACGTCGCCCAGTCGCCGACGAGGTTGGAGTTCGCGATGAGCACGCGCGGCGCCCATTCGTGCGTGCGGAACACGCCGACCGGCTTACCGGACTGGACGAGCAGCGTCTCGTCCCGCTCCAAACCGGTCAGCTCGCGGGTGATCGCGTCGAAGCTGGCCCAGTTGCGGGCGGCCTTGCCGGTGCCGCCGTAGACGACCAGGTCCTCCGGGCGCTCGGCGACCTCGGGGTCGAGGTTGTTGTGGAACATCCGCAACGCGGCTTCGGTCTGCCAGTTCTTCGCGGTGAGCGTGGTGCCTCGGGCGGCACGGACCGTGCGGGACATGGGCTCAGACCTCCAGTTGGGCCGCGGCGAGGACGGCACCCGACGCGACGAGTTCTTCGGCGGCGGCGATCTCCGGCGCCAGATGACGGTCGGGGCCGGGGCCCTCGACCTTGGTGCGGACGAGATCCCGGACCCGGCCGGTGACCGGCGACGGGACCAGGGGCGCGCGCATGTCGAGTGCCCGCGCGGCGGTGAGCAGTTCGATGGCGAGGACGGTGTTGAGCCCCTCGACGGCCTTACGCAACTTGCGCGCGGCGGACCAGCCCATGGAGACGTGGTCCTCCTGCATGGCGCTGCTCGGGATCGAATCGACCGACGCCGGCACCGCGAGACGCTTGAGTTCGCTGACGATGGCCGCCTGCGTGTACTGGGCGATCATGTGGCCCGAATCGACGCCGGGGTCGAACGCGAGGAACGGCGGCAGGCCGTGCGAACGGGCCTTGTCGAGCATCCGGTCGGTGCGGCGCTCGGCGATGCTGGCGACGTCCGCGAGCGGGATGGCGAGGAAGTCGAGCACGTACGCGACCGGGGCGCCGTGGAAGTTGCCGTTCGACTCGACGCGGCCGTCGGACAGCACGACCGGGTTGTCGACCGCGGAGTGAAGCTCACGCTCAGCGACGAGTTCGGCGTGCGTGAGGCTGTCGCGTGCGCCGCCGTGCACCTGCGGCGCGCAGCGGAGGGAGTACGCGTCCTGGACGCGGTTGCAGTCCGGACCGCGGTGGCTCTCGACGATCTTCGAGTCCTGAAGCGCCGTCCACATGCGCTGGGCGCTCCGTGCCTGCCCGGGATGCGGGCGCAGCGCCTGGAGATCGGCGGCGAAGGCACGATCGGTACCGAGGAGCGCCTCGACGCTCATCGCCGCGGTGATGTCGGCGGTGTCGAGAAGCTTGCGCAGATCGGCCGCGGCGAGCAAGAGCATGCCGAGCATGCCGTCGGTCCCGTTCGTGAGGGCGAGGCCCTCCTTCTCCGCGAGAACGACCGGCTCGATGCCGGCGTGCTTCAGCGCGACACCCGCCTGGACGACTTCGCCGTTGTACTCGACTTCACCCTCTCCCATCAGCGCGAGTGCGACGGCGGCGAGAGGCGCGAGGTCGCCGGAGCAGCCGAGAGAGCCGTACTCGTGGACGAGCGGGGTGATCCCGGCGTTGAGCAGGGCCGCAAGCGCTTGCGCGGTCTGCGGCCGGATACCGGTGTACCCACTGGCGAGCGTGCGGAGACGCAGCAGCATCAGCGCGCGCACGACCTCGGTCTCCACGACCGGGCCCGCGCCCGCCGCATGCGATCGGATCAGCGACCGCTGCAGGGCAGTGCGGCTTTCGAGCGGAATGTGCCTGGTCGCGAGCGCCCCGAAGCCCGTCGAAACGCCGTAAGTCGGCGTCTCGGCGTGGGCGAGGTCGTCGATGTGCTGACGTGTCGCGGCGAGGTTCTTCTCGGCCGCTTCGCTGACCGCGACGGGCGAGTGGTCACGGGCGACCGCGACGACCTGTTCGGGCCGAAGCGGTTCGGAGCCCAGAAGTACGGTTTCCGGCATAACCCCATTGGACAACGCCATGCCCGCTGGTGGGCGGCCCCAACCGGTGGTTGTGTCTGGTATCCAAGACACGCACGGTGATAGCAAAGGACCCTTGCTATCGCGGGCGACGGAGGTGTGTGGATATAGGGACGTTGAGTGTCCCTATATCCACACACCCTGTACTCCGCGTAGCGGTGCGCACTGACTGTGTGGGTTTTGGGACATCTGACGTCCCAAAACCCACACGGTCACCTGCAGAAAGAGAGCAAGGGACCTTTGCTACCGCTTACCTCAACGCTGAGAGAAGCGGTAGCAAAGGTCCCTTGCTACCGCGCCGAGCGAAACAGGAGGTCAGCATGGGTGAGAGCAGCGAAGTACCGGCTCTGCGACGCGGCCTCGGAATTCTTCGGGCCCTGGCCGCCCGGCCGGGTCCGGTGTCGGCGGCCGCGATCGCGCGCGAACTCGGCCTCCCGCGTTCGACGACGTATCACCTGCTCGCCGAACTGGAAGCCGCCGGTTTCGTGGCGCACTTGCCCGCCGAGCGCCGGTACGGCCTCGGCATCGCCGCGTTCGAGCTCGGCTCGGCCTACCTGCGGCACGATCCGCTGGAACGGCTCGCGGTCCCGCTGCTGCGCAAACTCGCCGATCGGGTCGGTCACACCGCGCACCTCGGCGTGCTACACGGCAACGAGTCGCTCTACCTGGTCAAAGAACGCCCTACGCGCCCGGAAACCCTGGTCACCGAGGTCGGTGTCCGGCTGCCCGGGCAGCTCACGGCGTCAGGCAGGGCGATACTGCGGCACCTGCCCTCGCCGCACGTACGCGCGCTCTTCCCTGCCGCGTCGGCGTTCGTGCTGCGCACCGGTCGCGGCCCGCGCACCCTCGCCGAACTACGCCGCACGCTGAACGCGGAAGGAAGGCTCGGCTGGGCGGTCGAAGACGGTCACGTCACCGAAGGGTTCGCCTCGGTGGCTTGCCCGGTCTTCGACCACGGCGGCCGGCCGTTGGCCGCGATCAGCGTGACCCTCCGCCACCTCTGCCCGGGGGGCGAGGGATGCGAGGAAACTTGGCCCGACCTCGCCGAAGAGGTCCGCCTGACCGCGGCCGAACTGACTACCCGGATCGGGGGTCAGGTGCGCTGAGCGTGCTTCTTCTGTACTCCCTCGAGCCCGAGCATCGCCAGTAGTTCGGCGCAGTCGAGTGCGTCCGAAGAGTGCCCGGCGACGGTCCTTGCGGCCCTGCCGTTCTGCACGGTGAGGCGGATTTCTTCTTCAGCCCGCACACCTGCCATGCGGCTCTGGTCTTCTGCGGGATCGGGACGACTGGAATGCCTAGCCCAGGTCATCTGCCACCTTCTTCCGGCCCTCCGGCGACACGGGGTCGGTTCGAAAGAGGGCCATGGTCGGACACTCAGCATGACATCCCACCCCGCGGCAGTTCCCGGCGCGGGTGAATTGAGACAAAAATGATCTAGTTTCCACTACTCTCCGTGATTCAACAGGACTCGAGCCGGCATTGAACGGCTCCCCCCGTGTCCGGCACCAGATGCCCCCCCCCCGACGATCTCGCGGCGCGCGCCGGTCCCGTCCGCGATCGCGTCGGCAACGATCTAGTACTCCTGCCGGTGATCACGAGCATCGGGAAATCCGCGGAGGTCAGCACTTCTAGTGACAGCTCGACGTCTCCCGGCGGCCGCATCCCGACCGACGCCCAGCGCCACGTCGCAGCGTTTTCGGCACCGGATCCGCAATAGGCAACGGCACACCGGCGAGAGGGAAGAAGACCTCGCGAGGATCTTCCAGCGAGCCGTCGAGGAGCTGCCTCAGTTCGGCGTCCCACGCATCGACGACCTCATCACCACGAACGACCCCGGCCGCGGGCGGCTCGACCACGGTGAGCGTCCGGACCATCTCCGGCCGCCGCACGGCGGCGAGCAGCGCGACGATCGCGCCGTAGGACAGCCCGACCAGATGCGCGGGCTCGTCGAGCACCTGCTCCGCGATCAGTGCGGCATCGGCCTCGAAATCCCGCACTCCTTACGGCGATTTCCCGCAACCGGGCCGGTCCGGCGCGAGCAACGTCCACCGCTCGGTCAACGGACGCTGAGTCCGCCACGCTTCCCTGCCGCCGAGCAGCACACCGTGCACGAGAACGACGCGGTCCGGATCCCACTGATGCACATGAAGCCGCATGGTCCTGGGCCTATTCGCCGAAACGGGATCGGCCTATGTCCGTGAGCGCATGATGTTCCGCCTCAGTGCCCCGGCGAGGTGAATCCGGGAAGTCTTTCTTGGGCCATTTTGACCTTTCCATTCGCCGTAGTGGATGAGCCGCCCCCTCTCCCGGAGGCCGCCTTCAGGGATGCATCTTCGCTGGCCACGACCTCGACACTACACCAAATCGAACAGGAGTGCGAACCCGAACGGCCCATCGAGAAGAAGATCCGAAATGCACGTGCTGAGAAAGCAGCGAAGCGCGCCTAAGGCGCGAAGGACCGTAAGTCGCTTTAAGCGTCTTCGCAATAGGCGGCATCTCGACACCCATTGCGGAGTCATGCCAAGGTGAGCCACAAGGGAACCGCGGCGCCCCATACATGAAGAAGCGGCCCTACCCCGAGGGGCAGAGCCGCTTCCGTCGACCAGTGGAGGTGCCGGGAATTGAACCCGGGTCCTCTGGCGTATCACCAGGGCTTCTCCGTGCGCAGTCCGCTATGTCTCTACTTGGCCCCTTCAGTCACGCGAACAAGCTGAAGTGACGAGCCCAGCCACTGTTTGTTTCCCAACCACACCCCGTAGCCGAGCGCGGCGGTAAGCCTCCTAGCTGATGCCGGTGACCGGGTCGGAGGCGACCCCGGACCGACAGAGTTGCTCTACTGCTTAGGCAGCAAGAGCGAACTCGCGCTGGCTCTTAGGCTCGGCGCTTATTGGTTTGCGATGACGCTTACGGTGGTCTCTCGCCTGCACCGGCACGCTTCTCCTGATTCAACGTCCAAAGTCGAAACCGTTCACCCCCTTGTGGGATACAACCTCCCCATCATAGCTCGGACGGCAACCGGGTTATTCCCGCAGGTGGGGCTAGCCCCACCGGGGAGATGCCCGCGGGCACCATGTCGCCTGCCCCTCCTGAGGGAAGATGCTGGTCTCCTCGCACCAGAGAGGAGCACGACCATGAGTGCGCTAGCGGCCGAGCGGGAGCTGAGCAGGTCCGATCCGTCGTTCGGCGGCTCGCTGGTCTACCTGTTGATGAACCTGCCGATGGGCATCGTGGCGTTCGCGCTCCTGATGACGTTCTTCTGGGTGGGCATCGGTACGGCGGTCGTCTGGATCGGGCTGCCGATCCTCGCGCTGGTGATCCTGTCGGTCCGTGGAGCCGCCCGGATGGAGCGCGCCAGGGTGTACGCGCTGCTCGATCGCTACATCGACCTGCCGTACCTGCCGTTGCCCGACGCGGGCCAGACCGTGCGGTGGAGGGCTCGGCTGAAGGACGCCTCGACGTGGCGCGACCTCGGCTACTTCTTCCTGCTCTTCCCGCTCGGGATCATCGAGTTCGTGCTGGTCACGGTATTCTGGTCGACCAGTCTCGGTCTCGCGGGCCTGCCGATCTACTACCGCTTCCTGCCTGGTGGCGAGTACCGCTTCCCGACCTGGGAAAACGCCTGGTTCACCGTCGATTCGACGGTCTCGGCGCTGCCTTGGGCCGCTCTCGGAGTGCTGTGCATCGCCCTGTCGGTAGCGTTGACGAAGGCGCTGGCGGGCTCGCATGCCCGGCTGGCGACGGCGCTGCTCGGGCCGACCCGCGCCCAGCGCGGCCGTCTGAAGGATTCATGGGGCGAGGTTCACGGATGACGATCGACCAGCAGGTACAGCAGGTGGGGATTCCTCGGCCGCGGCCGTTGCGGTCGATCGTCTACATGATCGTCAGCTTCGTGTTCCGGCTGCTTCAGTTCGTTTTGATCGTCGTGGGCCTGGCGGTCGGCATCGCGACGGCGGTGGTGTGGGTCGGCTTCCCGATCCTCATGGCCACGACCAACTTCATCCGCTGGTCCGCCGACCGGGAGCGAGGCTGGGCGCGGACGATGCTCGAGACTCCGCTGGGACCGATCGAGCGGCTCCCCGTCGAAGGGCTTTCGCTGGTCAAGCGCTGGCTGACCCGGCTGACCGACGCGACGACGTGGCGCGACCTCGCGTACCTGATGGCGGCGTTCCCGCTGGCCTGCTTGGAGCTCCCGATCGCGATCGCGTCGATCGTGCTGCTGCCGATGGCGATCTGGGTCACCCCGTGGCTCGGCTGGCTGCACGGCAACCTGGCGTACTCGCTGCTCGGCCCGAACCGCACGCAGCGGCTGGAGCAGAAGGCCGAACGGTTGCAGTCGTCGCGGGCACGAGGAGTCGACGCCGCCGAGGCCGAACGCCGCCGCATCGAACGCGACCTGCACGACGGCGCACAGCAGCGCCTGGTCGCCGTCGCGATGAGCCTGGGCCGGGCGAAGTCGAAGTTCGACCACGACCCGGACGCCGTACGCGAGTTGATCGACGAAGCGCACCTCGACGCCAAGCTCGCGGTATCGGAACTGCGCGATCTCGCCCGGGGGATCTACCCGGCCGTGCTCGGCGACCGCGGCCTCGACGCCGCCTTGTCCGCACAGGCCGCGAAGTCGCCGATCCACGTCGATGTCGAGGTGGACGTCGAGCCGAGGCCGCCGGCGGCGGTCGAGTCGACCGCGTACTTCATCGTCGGCGAGACGCTGACGAACATCGCGAAGCACTCGGGAGCGACCGAAGCGGGTGTGAAGGTGTGGCGCACCGACTCGATGGTCATCGTCGAGATCACCGACAACGGGCACGGTGGCGCCGAAGTCCGGCCAGGTGGCGGCCTGGCGGGGCTCGCCGACCGGGCGGCCACGATCGACGGTGTGATCACCGTCGTCAGCCCGCCCGGCGGTCCGACGGTGATTCGTGCGGACCTGCCGTGCCAATGGTGACCAGCTCGTGAGTGAATAGGCTCTGCCATTCACTCACGACGCTGGGGGCAGCATGCGGGTTGTCATCGCCGAAGACGCGGTTCTGTTGCGCGCGGGGGTGATCCGCCTCCTCGCCGACGAGAACATCGAGACCGTCGCGGCCGTGGACAACGGTGACGACCTGCTGGGCGCGGTCAAGGAGCACCGGCCGGATCTCGCGATCGTCGATGTGCGGATGCCGCCCACATTCACGGACGAGGGCTTGCGGGCGGCGCTGGGCGCTCGCGAGGTCATCCCGGGCCTGCCGGTTCTCGTGCTTTCCCAGTACGTCGAGGAGAGCTACGCCGTCGAACTGCTGTCCGGGGGCGCAGGCGGAGTCGGTTACCTGCTCAAGGAACGCGTCGCGGACGTCGGGGACTTCCTCGACGCGGTCAAGCGGGTCGCCGGCGGTGGTACGGCCATCGACCCGGACGTCATCGCGCAACTGATGGCGCGGGGCCGCAAGAACCCCCTCGACGCCCTCACGGCCCGCGAGTCCGAGGTGCTGGGGCTGATGGCGCAGGGCCTGTCGAATACCGCGATCGCGAACTCGCTCGTCGTCTCGCACGGCGCGGTCGAGAAGCACATCGGCAACATCTTCTCGAAGCTCGGCCTCGAAGCGAGTTCGGTGGAACATCGCCGGGTCCGCGCGGTGCTCACTTACTTAGGGCGCTGACCTGGGGAAAGAGAGCAAGGGACCTTTGCTGTCACTCCCGGGACGGCTCCACGAAGCAGCCCGAGTAGCTCTTGGTGGCGAACCCGTCACTCACCTAACATGGGCAGACTGTTGGTGAGCGACGAGCCGAACCGAGGAGGACCCATGACCGGCAGGCCCTCCCACAGCGTCCGCTTCTTCGGCGGCCCCCTCGACGGCCGCGTCCAGGAACTCGGTGACACCGAGCCGGTCGCGGGCACCGTCCTCAAACACGTCCATCTGCACGACGGGCCGAAGATCGAGACCCGCTACGAACTCGGCCTCGCCGAGGACGACTGCTGGGAATTCCGGCTCTGTTCCGCCCCCGTCCCGGAGCCCGCGCCGCGGCCCGAGCCCGAACCGGACGGCGTGGGGTAGGGAAAACTCCACCTTCCGAGGGCGAAAACAGGAAGATCGATACGGCGGCCCGCACCGCTGTTTTCGCGGCCCCGAAGCACCAGGCTCTTTCCCATGCACACGAGCCAGAAGCAGGGCCGGGACAGGTTCCTGGACATCGTCCGAGCGGTCGCGATCCTCGCGGTCGTCGTTCAGCACTGGGGAATGCCGGTGCTCTCGTACGCCGACGGCCATCTCTCGACCGGGAACGCTCTCGCGACGCCCGGCTGGTGGGTCATCACCTGGCTCAGTCAGGTCATGCCGCTGGTCTTCTTCGCGGGCGGCGCGGCGAACCTGATCTCGCTGAGCCGCGCGGAAAGTTCCCGTTCCTGGCTCGCGGCCCGGCTCAAGCGGCTGATGATCCCGGTGCTGCCGCTGGTGGCCGTCTGGCTGTTCGTCCCGGACATCCTGCGCGGGATGGGCATTCCGGAGCAGCCGTTGCAGGTGGGTGGCGCGATCGCCGCGCAGCTGCTGTGGTTCCTGGCCGTGTACGTGCTCACTGTGCTGCTCACCCCGCTGATGGCCGCCGCGCATCGGCGCTGGGGCCTCAAGGTCCCGCTCGTGATGCTCGCCGCCGCCGTCCTCGTCGACGTCGCCCGCTTCAACGACCTCGGCCTGATCGGTTTCGCGAACGCGATCTTCGTCTGGATGGCCGTGCATCAGCTCGGTTTCCACTACACCCAAGGCCGTCTCGGTTCGCTCGGCCGCCGCGCCGCGCTGGGCATGTCCGCCGCCGGTTTCGGTATCACCGCGCTGATGGTCGCTTTCGGTCCGTACCCGGCCAGCATGATCGGCATGCCGGGCGCCCCGGTGTCGAACATGAGCCCGCCGACCGTGCTGCTGGCCTTCCTCGCGATCGGCCAGATCGGGCTCCTGCTGGCCTTCAAACCGCAGCTGAACGCACTCGCCGCCCGGCCGAACCTCGACGCCGCCCTGAAGTGGATCGGCCCGCGGTTCATGAGCGTCTACCTGTGGCACATGCCGGCGCTGATCGTCGTCTCCGGTGTCGCGGTCTACGGCCTGGGTTATGAGACCCCCGAACCGGGTTCCGTGCTGTGGCTGACGATGGTCCCGGCCTGGCTCGGCGCCTGCGGACTGGTGCTCCTCGGCCTGCTGCGCCTGTTCGCCCGGTTCGAAACACAGAGCTCCGGCCCGGCCTCGACGGCGCCCACGCCTCAGCTGGTGCTGGCCGGACTGGCGATCGCAGGCGGCCTGCTCGGTCTCGCCGCGCACGGTTTCGCCCCGCTGAGCGACGGTCTCGCACAGGGCCCGGTGCCGTGGGTGGCGCTGGCGACGGGCGGATTCCTTCTGGCGGGCAAGCAGATCCCGGTCACGGAACTGGGGACGCGACTGCTCGGCCGTGCCGTCTCGGTCAGCGAGGTGGCGCAGCTCAAACGCTGAGCAGTTTGGCGGGGGTGTCGTGCAGCACCGCCCGCAGGAACGGCTCACCCAGGCGATCGTCGGCTGCCCAGCCGGCGATCGCCTGCAGCTGCGTGGCGTACGAGTACGGGATGTTGGGGAAGTCGGTGCCGAGCACGACGCGATCCGGGAACTCCGCCAGCAGGTCGGTCCAGTCCGGCGGGAGCGGGTTGCCGCGCGAGGTGAAGTCCACGCCGACCATCGTGGTGTCGAGGTACACGCGTGGATACTTCCTGGCCAGCTCGAACGCGAAGTCGATCTCCGGCATACCCGCGTGTGCCAGGACCAGCGTCAGCTCCGGATGCCGCACCAGGATCTCTTCGAACAACCGTAGCCCGGTGTAGGCACCCTTCAACGGACCGTGTCCACAGTGGACGACCACGGGGACACCGGCGTCCGCCAGCGCGCCCCAGACGCCGTCCAGCAGCTCGTCACGCGGGTCGTAGGCGCCGACCTGGACGTGCGCCTTGAAACAGCGCGCACCCGCCCGCAGCGCACCGTCCACAACGGACAATGCCGAGGGCTCCGGGTAGAACGTGCCCGTCGGCACGGCATCCGGGACGCGTTCGGCGAACTCCAGCGCCCACGACGTCAGCCATTCGGCCATCCCGGGTTTGTGCGGATAAACCAGCGGCGCGAACTTGCGTACGCCGAAGGACCGCAGGGTTTCGATGCGTTCTTCTTCCGACGTGCGGTAGTACACCGGCCAGGCCATGCCGTAGTGCTCTTCGGCCTGGTCGAAGTAGGCCCACACCTTGTCCATGACCGGTTTCGGCAGGAAGTGCAGATGAAGGTCCACGAGCCCGTCGATGCCGAGGGCCGAGATCCAGTCAGGGATCTCGGCGTCCGAAGCGGGCCCGTGGATCAATCGTTGTACCGGCCCTTCAGCGCCCGGCCCAAGGCCCTGCTGATGGTGCGGTCCGCGTCGCGCTTGGAGATGTCCTGCCGCTTGTCGTAGGACTTCTTGCCCTTGGCCAGCGCGATCTCGACCTTGACCTTGCCGTCCTTGAAATACATCGACAGCGGGACCAAGGAAAGCCCGCTCTCCTTGGTCTTGCCGATGAGCCGCTCGATCTCCTGGCGGTGCAACAGCAGCTTCCGGGTGCGGCGCGGCGTGTGGTTCGTCCACGTGCCCTGCACGTACTCCGGGATGTGCACGTTGCGCAGCCAGACCTCGCCGTCGTCCACCGTGGCGAACGCGTCGGCCAGCGATGCCCGTCCTTCACGCAGGCTCTTCACCTCGGTACCGACGAGCACGAGACCGGCTTCGTAGGTATCGAGGATGGAGTAATCGTGGCGAGCCTTGCGGTTCGACACGATCACCTTGTGTCCACGTTCCTTGGGCATAGCGGCGACTCTACGTGAGTTTCTGTGTTCGGGCAGGTGGTTATCGGGGCGGTTAGTGGCGCACGTACAGGCGCAGCGTCACGTAGCCGGTGATCGCGGAAATGATGACCGAGACGGCGAGCAGGATCGGCGCCACCGGGAACAGCAATTCGAGCATGCCGACCGCGGGGAACACGTCTCCGGTGAGCACCAAGTCGAGCAACAGCACCTTGGTGAGCACGAGGAAGACGATGCCGATGATCGCACCGACGAGGCCGGCGACCACCGCCTCCAGGAGGAACGGCAGCTGCGTGTACCAGCGGGTCGCGCCGACCAGCCGCATGATGCCGACCTCGGTACGCCGGGTGAACGCCGACACCTGGATCGTGTTGGCGATCAGCAGCAGCGCGGCGATGGCCATGATCAGCGCGGCGCCGAAGGCCAGGTTCCGCACACCGTTGAGCGCGTTGAACACGCGGTCCAGTGCCTTCTGCTGGTCATCGACCTTGCTGACGCCGGGTTTCCCGGTGTACTCCTGGATGATCGCCTGGCTGCGCTCGGGATTCTTCAGCTTGACGTGCAGCGACGCGGGCAGCGCCTCCGGTCCGGTCAGCGCGAGCAGTTCGGGCTGGCTCTCGAACATCTTCTTGAACCGCTCGTAGGACTGCTCACGGTTCTCGAACACGACCGACTCGACGCCGTCGTTGCCCTGCAGGTCCTGGCGCAGCGACTGGCAGGCGGACTGCGAGCAGTTCGGGTCACCGGAGCTGATGTCGTTGACCAGATAGACCGAAACCTCGACGTCGGCGAGGAAGTTGGCCTTCATCTTGTCGATCGTGCCGACGGCCAGCAGGCCGAAGCCGAGCATGGCGAGGGAGACCGCGGTGGTGAGGATCATCGCGATGGTCATCGTGACGTTCCGGCGCAAGCCGGTGACTACCTCGCTGAAGACGAAACTGGCGCGCATCGGGGTTGATGTCCCTTGGAAGTCGTGGGTAACGGAGGAGGGCGGGGCCGGTCAGCGGCCGATGCCGTAGACGCCTCGGGCGTCGTCACGGATGACCTTGCCGAGCTGGAGCTCGACGACCCTGCGCCGCATCGAGTCCACGATCGAATGGTCGTGGGTGGCCATCAGCACCGTCGTGCCGGTGCGGTTGATCCGCTCCAGCAGCAACATGATGTCCTGGCTGGTGTCGGGGTCCAGGTTCCCGGTCGGCTCGTCGGCGAGCAGCACGAGCGGGCGGTTCACGAACGCGCGGGCGATCGCGACGCGCTGCTGCTCACCACCGGAAAGTTCGTTGGGGAGACGGTCGGCCTTGCCGTCGAGGCCGACGAGTTCGAGCACCTCGGGCACGACCTTGCGGATCGTGGGGCGCGGCTTGCCGATGACTTCGAGCGCGAACGCGACGTTCTCGGCGACGGTCTTGTTCGACAGCAGACGGAAGTCCTGGAAGACGCAGCCGATGGTCTGCCGCAGCCGCGGCACCCGGCGACGGGCGAGCTTGGCGACGTCGAAGTTGGAGACCATCACGCGACCCTTGCTCGGCACCTCTTCGCGCAGCAGGAGACGCAGGAACGTCGACTTCCCGGACCCCGAGGGACCGATCAGGAAGACGAACTCACCTTTGTCGATCTCGACCGACACCCTTTCGAGGGCGGGACGGGTCGAGGTCTTGTAGACCTTGGAAACCTCTTCGAGCCGGATCACGGTTCGGCATACTACCCATGCCCGCCGTTAAGCCCGGGTAGCCCGGTACCGGCGGCCAAGCGAGCAAGGGACCTTTGCTGTCACTCTCTTCCGGAGAGTGACAGCAAAGGTCCCTTGCTCTCTCACGCAGGGTTGCTACGCGGCTCCGGACTGCTTGCGCCAGCGGATGCCCGCCTCGAGGAAACCGTCGATATCGCCGTCGAGCACGGACGACGGGTTGCCGACCTCGAACTCGGTCCGCAGGTCCTTGACCATCTGGTACGGGTGCAGCACGTAGGAGCGCATCTGGTTGCCCCAGCTGGAGCCGCCGTCCTTGAGCGCGTCCATCTCGGCGCGCTCCTCCTCCTTCTTCCGCAGCAGCAGCCGCGCCTGGAGGACCTTCATCGCCGCCGCCTTGTTCTGCAGCTGCGACTTCTCGTTCTGGCACGACACGACCACGCCGGTCGGGATATGCGTGATCCGCACCGCCGAGTCCGTCGTGTTGACGCTCTGGCCGCCGGGGCCGGACGAGCGGTACACGTCGACACGGATGTCCTTCTCGGGGATGTCGACGTGGTCGACCTCCTCGACCTCGGGCATCACCTCGACGTGCGCGAAGGAGGTCTGGCGGCGGCTCTGGTTGTCGAACGGCGAGATGCGCACCAGCCGGTGCGTGCCCTGCTCGACCGAGAGCGTGCCGTAGACGTAGGGCGCCGTCACCTTGAACGTGGCGGACTTGATGCCCGCCTCTTCGGCGTAGGAGATGTCGTAGACGTCCGTCGGGTAGCCGTGCCGCTCCGCCCAGCGCAGGTACATCCGGAGCAGCATCTCGGCCCAGTCGGCCGCGTCGACGCCGCCCGCTTCGGACCGGATGGTGACCACGGCGTTCCGCGGGTCGTATTCACCCGACAGCAGGGTGCGGACCTCGAGCCCGTCGATGTCCTTGGTGAGGGCCGTGAGCTCGGACTCGGACTCGGCCACACTGGCGGAGTCGCCCTCGGCCTCGGCCAGCTCATAGAGGACGCCCAGGTCGTCGAGCCGCTGCCGCAGCTCGGATATGCGTCGCAGCTCACTCTGCCGGTGGGACAACTGGCTGGTGACCTTCTGCGCCGCTTCGGGGTCGTCCCAGAGGTTCGGGCTGGACGCCTGTTCCTCCAGCTCGGCCACCTGGGCACGCAGCGCATCCAGGTCCATCACCGACTCGATCTGCTTCAGCTTGCCGGCCAGGTCCTTCAGTGCCGCATCGAACTCATCACTCACGTCGGCCAAGGTTACGGCAAAACCCACGACCGGTTGCGAGGAACCGGTCGTGGGCACCTGTCCGGGTCAGGACTGGGGGATGGAATCCAGCAGTTTCAGTGCCGCTTTCGCCTGCGCCTGAGCGAACTCGGCGACCGCCTTGGCGTAGGGGCCGTCGGCGGCCTTGGTGGCGACCTTGGCTTCGTCGAGCTGCTGGGTGTAGCTGGCGCGCGCCGACTCGAGCAGCGCCGAGCGCTGCTTCACCGTCAGCGAACCGGCGTGCACGAGACGCAGGATCAGCGGGCTGCGGAGGTGGTCAGGACCGGCTTCGGAGGTCAGCCACGTCTTGAACGCCTTCTTGCCCGCCGCAGTGATGAGGTACTGCTGGCTCGACCGCGGGCCCTGCTTGCCGAGGCGGACGAGGCCCTCCTTCGACAAGGCGGGAAGCTCCCGGTACACCTGGCTGCGGGTCACGCTGAAGAAGGCGCCGAAACGCTCACCCGCCCCCGCGACCAGTTGCCCGCCCGTGGCGGGACCGTCGTGGAGAAGACCGAGCAGTGCGGCGGCTGTTGCATTCAATTCGGACACGTACTCTACGGTCCCACTTTTCGGAACCTGTGTCCACTGTGGTCAGCACATCTGTCCATTGTGGCTAGTGATATGCGCTCATTCGGCCCAACGGACTACGCCTGTCCACAAAGGACCGGACACGCTGCGCAACCGGCGACGGCCACGGGCAGCGGCACACATCCCCGCCCCGACCAACAACAGCGGGTGATCGCCCCGGAGGGGGTGCAGGGCACCGAACCGGAAAAGAAGAAGCGCGGATCTGCGATTTCCGCAGATCCGCGCTTCGTTTTCTCTGTAGCGGGGACAGGATTTGAACCTGCGACCTCTGGGTTATGAGCCCAGCGAGCTACCGAGCTGCTCCACCCCGCGTCGTTGTGTTAATAGATTACATGGGGGCGAAACCCGGTTTCAGGGGGGTACCCCTTAACTCGGCAAAGGGTCCTTGACCTGCCTTTATGGCGCGACTTTGTCATCCAGCCAGCCGAAGACGCCGTCGAGGACCATGGTCAGCCCGTCGCCGAACCTGCCCTCGACGTCCTCGTCGAAGACCCACGCCGTGGGCGTGGTGTCGTAACGAGGGTCGCGTTCGCCCGGAATCGGATAGACGGCCTGCTCTTCGATGGTGAACCCGACGACATAGCTGTAGACGGTGAACAACGCCCGGCCGGCCAGATGCGGCTCAAGCCCCGCGTCGACGCGTCCTTGAAACGGATTGTCACCGAGAAGGCTGTCGTCGGTGAGGAAAGTCCCGGAGAAGACCTTCGCCCCGTCACGGTAAGCAAGCATCATCCGGCGCAAACCCCGTGATGCCAGCTCGAGCGAGCCCCGCTCCCCCAAGCCTTCCGGCACCCGGCCCGGCATCGCGTCGGCGTACATCAGCGTCGCCATCTCGTCGAGCAGCTCCTGCTTGTTCTTCACGTGCCAGTACAACGCGGGCGCCTTGACGCCGAGTTCCTGCGCGATCAGGCGGAGCGTCAACCCGTTGAGCCCGACGTCGTTGAGCAGCCGAAGCCCGGCGCGGACGATGTCCTGCCTGGTCAGACCCACATTCAACCTTCTTCCAGTGAGAGCATCTTGACAATTTAACGATGTTAAGTGCACGCTGGGCGCAGGTCAATTTAACAACGTTAAGGAGTGGTATGAACAACCTGGGGACGGACGTGGTCGTGGCCGGGGCGGGCCCCACCGGGCTGATGCTGGCTCACGAACTCGCGCTCGCCGGTGTCGATGTCGTGATACTGGAACGGCTTCACGAACGCACAGGACTGTCGAAGGCGCTGAACGTGCAGCCGCGCACCGCGGAAATGCTGGCGCTGCGCGGACTTCTGGACGGCGTCGAGGAGCGTTCGTACGCGACGGTGCAGGACGGACATTTCGCGATGATCCCCGTCGACTACGACGGATGGGACACTCGATTCCCTTTCCAGCTGGGCATTCCGCAGGCCCAGGTCGAGGAGTACCTGGAGGAACGGCTGGCCACGCAAGGAACGAAGGTGATCCGGGGCGCCGAAGTAATCGATTTCGTACAGGACAAGGACTCTGTTTCCGTTCGGTACCGAACAGACAGTGGCGAAAATCGGCTGCACGCGAAGTTCCTCGTCGGCTGCGACGGCTCTCGAAGCGTTGTACGCAAAGGACTCGGCGTCGTCTTCCCCGGCGTGGACGGTGAAGGCTTCGGCGTGGTCGCAGACGTCCTGTTCGACAAAACCCCTGACGGCGCGCAAAAACAGTGGCGAACGATGCGGAACATCGGGCAGCCGACCGGTGCGACCACGTTCAAAGGCCTGATTCCGTTGGGAGAACCCGGTCTCTACCGCTTCGTGTACGGCGACCGGGCCTCGCGGCCGGCGGACATCCGGTCCGCCATCTCCCACGACGAAGTCAGGCAGGCACTGCACGACTCGTACGGCGACTCCGCGACCGTCTCGGAAATCCGATGGGCGTCACAGTTCTCCGACGCCGCGCGGCAGGCGGAGCACTACCGCGTCGGGCGGGTGCTGCTGGCGGGCGATGCCGCGCACATCCACTTCCCGGCAGGCGGCCAGGGATTGAACCTCGGCGTGCAGGACGCCATGAACCTGGGCTGGAAGCTCGCCGCGACAGTGCGCGGCTGGGCCGGTGACGACCTGCTGGACACCTACGAGGCCGAACGGCACCCTGTCGGTGCTCAGGTACTGCACAACGTCGCCGCTCAGCTAGGACTGACTCCGCGGTCTCACGAGTCTCGCGCGCTTAGGGACTTTTTCGCTGAACTGACCAAGCTGCCCGAGGTGAACCGGTACCTGGCGGGCATGGTCTCGGGTCTCGGGATCCGCTACCCGACCTACGGGACGTCGCACCCGGCACTCGGCTCGCGGCTCAACGACCAGGACGTCGCCACAGAGGCCGGCCCGCTTCGCCCGAGCACGCTCTTCCACACCGGCGACTTCGTGCTCCTGACGACCACTCAGGCCCACGTCGAGGCCGCCCGGGCCCACTCGCCGCGCCTGACCGTCCAGCTCGTCACCGACCTGCCGTGGCCCTCCATCGAGGCCGTCCTGTACCGCCCCGACGGCTACGCCTGCTGGGTCGCCGCCCCCACGCGATAGCAAAGGTCCCCCGCTCCCTCGGCGATACCAAAGGTCCCCTGCTCCCTCACGGCACCAAAGGTCCCTCGCTACCTCGGGCACCCCACACATCCGAACACACGGGGGTCCAGGAGACGGAGCCCTCCTGGAGGGGGTCTGGGGGTTCGACCCACGGTGAAATACGAAAGAGGCCCGTGTTCGCGTTTCCGCGAACACGGGCCTCTTTCGTCTGTAGCGGGGACAGGATTTGAACCTGCGACCTCTGGGTTATGAGCCCAGCGAGCTACCGAGCTGCTCCACCCCGCGTCGTAGCACCTACCTTACGCCTGTGTTTCCAGCAGGCGCAAAGCAGGTGCCCTTTAGGTAAGCGACGTCACCCTCCGGGCTGGCCGGAGGTCGGCGGCGCACTGGTCGCCGGCGGGTTTGCCTTGGCCGACTCGTAAGCCTTGGAAGCTGCTTCGAGGGCGGCCAGGGCGGCACCCTGGTCGGCGTAGTTGCCGGATTGCTGGGCGGCGCGGAACTTGAGCCAGGCGTCGTGCATGTCGCCCGCGGCCTTGTCGAGCGCCGGGTTGCCGCTGGCGGGCGGCTGCGGTGTCGTCGTGCCCGGCGGCGGAGCCGTGGGCCCCGGTGTGCCACCGCTCTGCGGCGGTGTGACCCCGGAGCCGGTTCCCGCGCCGAAGACCTGGTCGAGCGCTTCGTTAAGTGTCGGCGCGAAGCCGATCTTGGTGCCGTAGGAGACCAGGACGCGGGCCAGCTGCGGATAGCTCAGCTGGTTCCGTTGCCGGATGTAGACCGGTTCCACGTAGAGGAAACCGTTGGCGACGGGCAGCGTGATCAGGTTTCCGTAGGTGACGGTGACGTTCGGGTTGTTGAACAGTGTCCGGTCCTGCGCGACCCGCGGGTCACTTTGGAATCTGTTCTGGACCTGGACCGGCCCGTCGACCTGAGTGGAGCCACTCGCCCCTGTGGGCAGTCTCAGGACCCGCATCCGCCCGTAGTCTTCGGGATCCGAAGACACCGACATCCACGCCGCCAGGTACTGCCTTTGGAGACCGGTCAACGAACTGGTGAGCTGGAACCGCGACTTGGTGTCGCCCGGCGCGGTCGCCAGGACGTAGTAGCCGGGCTGGTTGGCGATCCCGGAGGCCGACGCGTTCACGCCGCCTTCCTGCGTCGGGTCCTGCGGAACGCTCCAGAAGGCCTGCTGCGCGTAGAACTCCGCGGGGTTGTTCACGTGGTACTTCGAGAGGAGTTCCCGCTGCACCTTGAAGAGGTCTTCGGGGTAGCGGAAGTGCGACCGCAGATCCGGAGAGATCTCGCTGCTCGGCTTGACCAGGCCCGGGAAGACCTTCTTCCAGGCGTTGAGCACCGGCTCGTTGTCCTCAACCCCGTACAGCGTCACGGTGCCGTCGAACGCGTCGACGGTGGCCTTGACCGAGTTGCGGATGTAGTTGATCGAGGAGTTCGCCTGGCGCGTGGTGCCGCTGAGCGAGTCGTTGGTCGCCTGGCCGAGCTGGGTCTGCTGGGCGTACGGGAAGTTGTTCATCGTCGTGTAGCCGTCGACGATCCACTTGATCTTGCCGTCGACGACCGCCGGGTACGGGTCACCGTCGAGGGTCAGCCACGGGGCGATCTTGGCGACTCGATCCCGGGGTTCGCGGTTGAACATGATCTTGGATCCGTCGCCGATGGCGTCGGAGAAGAGAATGTTCCGCTCTCCGTACTCGGCGGCGAAGACCAGACGGTTGAACCAGTTGTCGATCGGCACGCCGCCGGAGCCCTTGTAGATGTAGGCGCGGTCGACGGCGGTGTCGTATTCGCCGGGCGCCTGCCCTGCCTTGCCGCCGACGATCGCGTACGCGGCGTCGGTCGCGAGCTCGCCGTAGTAGATGCGAGGTTCGTCCACCTTGATGCCCGGCTTGTTCGGGTCGGTCGAGCCGGCGCCTGCCGGGTTCTGGGTGTCGCTGGTGGTGGCGATCGGGTAGCCGCCGTCGGAGTTGGCGTCCTTCAGCGCGCGGTCGATCGTGTTGGCCGGCGCGGCGACGAAGCCGTTTCCGTGCGTGTAGACGAGGTGCTTGTTGATCCAGTTCGTCTGGTTGCCGGTAAGGCCTTCGGTCTTGATCTCCTTGGCGGCGACGATGTAGTCCTGCGTGACACCGTTGAGGGTGTAGCGGTCGATGTCCAGCTTGGACGGGAAGCCGTAGAAGTTCTCACGGCCGACGCGCTGGGTGAAGGTGTCGCTGAGGACGTTCGGGTCGAGCAGCCGGATGTTCGGGACGGTCCCCTTGTCCGCCTTGATCTCCGCGGAGGTCGCCTCGGACTTGCCGGTGTAGTCCTTGTACTCGACGTTGGTCAGGCCGAACGCCTGACGGGTCGCGTCCATGTTGCGCTGGATCGACGCGGATTCCTTCTCGTTCGCGTTGGGCTTCACGGAGAACTGGTCGAGCACCGCGGGCCACGCGACGCCGACCAGGACGTTCGACAGGATCAGCAGCACCAACGCGATCGCGGGCAGCTGCAGGTTGCGCAGGAACGCACCGGCGAAGAACGCGACGGCGCAGATCACCGAGATGCACAGAAGGATCAGCTTCGCGGGCAGGACCGCGTTCAGGTCGGTGTAGGTCGCACCGACGAACAGCGGCGCACCCCGGTCCGAGAGCAGCAGGTTGTAGCGGTCGAAGAAGTACTCGACAGCCTTCAGTAGCACGAAGATGCCGATGGTGATGGCGAGCTGGGCGCGGGTCGGCCCGGCGAGCTGGCCGCCCTTACCCGCGAGCCGGATGCCCCCGAAGATGTAGTGCGAGATCAGCGCACCGAAGAACGCGATGACGACCGAGATGAACAGCCAGCCCAGGATCCAGTTGTAGAACGGCAGGTCGAAGGCGTAAAAGCCGACGTCGTTCCCGAATTCGGGATCGGTCTGGCCGAACGGTGTGCCGTTCAGGAACAGCTGCACGACCTGCCAGTCGCTCTGCGCGGACGCGCCGGCGATGAGCCCGGTGAGCACCGGGATACCGATGCCGAACAGCCGGATCCGGCCGACGATCGCCGACCTATAGCGCGCAAGCGGGTCGTCGTTGCCGGAAATCGGCACGAAGACGGGCCTGGACCGGTACGCGATCATCAAACTGACCGCGAGCGAACCTCCCACCAAGAGCCCTACGGCGAAGAACAAGACGACACGGGTGATCAACACCGTGCTGAACACCGTCCGGGCGCCGACCTCGCCGAACCACAACCAGTCGACGTAGGTGTTCAGCAGTCTCGCGCCCAGCAGCAGGGCCAGAATGACTACGGCGGCGATGATGAGCAGTATCCGGCTGCGCCGGGACAGCTTCGGCAGGCTCACGGGGGGCCGAGTGGCCACTGCACACGCTCCTGGTTTGGTGAACTTTTCGCTGGGGCGCGCGTACCGCGTGCGGCCCCTGATGCTCTAACTCTACGGATGCCGTCGGAAGTTCCCGGAACCCGCCCAAACCGGACTCGGAAGGCCGCCGCTCCGGCCGCCTGGAACGATGTGCCAATGGCATCGAGTGAGCAGCAGGGCGTGGCCGGCCTGGCCCGCGAAGTCGAGGAGTTCGTCGCCTCCGGAGGATGGGATCAGCCGCCGCAGTTGTTCGCGCTGGTCCCTACCGCGGCACTGCTGGACGAACAGCCCGAACTGGCCGGTCAGCTCGACACGTCGGCCCCGCTGACGCCGGTCGCCCAGGAGGCGCTGCCGGAGGGTGACCTCGGCGAAGCGCTGGCGCAGATCGCGTGGCCCGATCTGGTGTTGGGGTGCGCGCTCGCGCAGGAGATCATCGTGCTGCCGCCGGACGCCGAAGCCGAGCTTCCGGTCGTCCCCGAGACCGATGCCGAACGCCTGCGTCAAGCGGCCGCCGACCACCCGCGCCGTACCGAAGCCCGGCTCGTCGCCGCTGTCCTGCGAGATGGCGCCGGAGCGTGCGTCATGCGGCTTCGCGGTGCCGGGCAGTCCGAGGAGCCAGGTGATGTCCCTGTCGACGAGATCATCGAGAACCCGGAGTTGGCTCCCAACCTGCTCGAAGCCCTGAAGGCGACTTTTCTGCCCTGACCTGCGAAAAGAGAGCAAGGGACCTTTGCTATCGCCGGCCTCGAGACGCGAGCCGGGCGATACCAAAGGTCCCTTGCTCTCTTCGATCAGACCTGTGAGGCGATAGCAAAGGTCCCTTGCTCCCCGGCTGTCAGCACGAGGCGGTGGGCCGTCCCGCCTTGAGGTTCTCGAGCTGCGCGATCGCCTCGTCCAGCGTGGCCACCTTGATCAGGTTCAGGCCATCGGGCGCGGCGGTCTTCGCCTCGGCGCAGTTGTGCGCGGGCACGAGGAAGTCGGTGGCGCCGGCCTCGCGAGCGCCGACCACCTTGAACGAGATGCCGCCGATCGCACCGACGACGCCCTTCTCCGAGATCTCGCCCGTCCCGGCGATATGCCTGCCACCGGCGAGATCGCCGGGCTCCATCTTGTCGACGATCGCGAGCGCGAACATCAGGCCCGCCGACGGGCCGCCGACGTCCTGCAGCGAGATCTTCACGTCGAAGGGGACATCGGCGCGGTCCACTGCCGTCAGGCCCATGAAGCCTTCCGGGCCGTCGGGCCGCTGCGCGAGCGTGAGCGGCACGGTGCGTTCGGCTTGCCCATCGGATTTGAAAGTGATCTGGACGGTCTGGCCGGGCTTCGTCCCGTTCAGCGCGGCACGCACGTCGGTCGCTTCCTTGACCGTCTGCCCGTTGACCACCAGGAGCCGGTCCCCCGGAGCGAGCACCTTGTCTGCCGGGCTGCCGGAGACGATCGTCTTCGCGAGCACCTTCACCGGGGACTTGCGACGCAACGCGGCGACCTGAGCAGCGGTCTGCGAGTCCTGCAGCTGCTGGATGTTCTCCTGGCGGACCTGCTCGTTGGTTTCGCCCGGCTTGAAATACTCCTCGCGCGGCGCCAGCGCATACCGGCCACTCGCCCAGAGCCCGAGCGCGTTGAAGAGCGTGATGCCGCCATCGCGCAGGGAGACGGTCGTCATCCGCAGCTCGCCGGAGGTCTGGAAGATCTCGTGCCCGTTGACCTGGATCACGGGCTGTCCGGCGGCGTCCTTGCCGAGCGTGTCGTAGGTCGGTCCGGGGCTGATCGCCACGTACGGCACCGGGATGAAGAACCCGACCAGTGCGAAGGCGACGAACAACGCCCCGCTGACCAGCAACGTCCAACCGCGCCGGGTCAGTCGCCGCTCGGAGCGGTCCTGGTCACTCGCGGAGCCCGCACGGCTCCGCGCTGCTGTGGTCTGCTCCGAGGGCTCTGTCACGCGTGACAGCGTACGGTGACTGTGTTCGCTTCTCGGTGAAGGCCACGCTCATCACTCCACTTGACGAGCTCTGGATCCCATGACCCGCGTACGGTGGTGCCATGAGCAAACCCCCGTTCGGCTTCGGACCGCCCGATCCCGACAAACGAGGCGAGAACGAGCCGTCGGACTCCGGCGGCCAGCCCTCCGGCGCCGAGGCCTTCAATCAGCTCGGTCAGATGCTCAGCCAGCTGGGCCAGATGCTCAGCCAGGCCGGCAGCTCGACCGGACCGGTCAATTACGACCTGGCGAAACAGATCGCGTTGCAGAACCTCAGCAGCAGTGACGACAGCGACGTCAAGCTCGGCTTTTCGTCATCCGGCGGCGGCGATTCGAGCACGGCCATCCGTGATGCCGCCCACCTGGCAGAGCTGTGGCTCGACGCCGCGACGATCCTGCCCGCCGGAGCAACGTCGACCGTCGCGTGGTCCGCGCGCACCTGGGTCGAGAAGACCCTGCCCACGTGGCAGCGCCTCTGCGACCCCGTCGCCCAGCAGGTCTCAGGCGCGTGGGTCCAGGCCCTGCCCGAGGAGGCCAAGCAGGCCGCCGGCCCGCTCCTCTCGATGATGGGGCAGATGGGCGGGATGGCCTTCGGCTCCCAGCTCGGTAACGCCCTGGCTCAGTTGGCTTCCGAAGTGCTCACCTCCACCGAAGTCGGTCTCCCGCTCGGCCCCGCGGCCACCTCCGCGCTGCTGCCGGCGAACATCGAGAAGTTCACTGAGGGCCTGGAGCTGCCGACCAGCGAGGTGCTGGTCTTCATCGCCGCGCGCGAGGCCGCCCACCAGCGGCTGTTCGCCCACGTTCCCTGGCTGCGGCAGCGACTGCTGGCCACCGTCGAGGAGTTCGCGAGCGGTATCTCCGTCGACACCTCGGCGCTGGAACAGCTCGCTGGCCAGATCGACCCGTCGAACCCGGCCAGCATCGAAGAAGCCATGTCCTCCGGCCTGCTCGAACCCCAGACCTCGCCCGAGCAGAAGGCGGCACTGAACCGCCTGGAGACCCTGCTCGCGCTGGTCGAAGGCTGGGTCGACGTCGTGGTCGCCGAGGCGATCGGCGACCGCCTTCCGGGCGCGGACGCGCTCCGGGAGACACTGCGCCGCCGCCGGGCCACAGGCGGCCCGGCGGAGCAGACCTTCGCCACCTTGGTGGGCCTCGAGCTCCGGCCTAGGCGGATGCGGGCGGCTTCCTCGCTGTGGAAGCTCGTCGGTGACCAGCACGGCATCGAGAAGCGGGACGGCCTCTGGTCCCACCCCGACCTCATGCCGACCGCCGAGGACCTCGACGAGCCGCTCGACTTCTCCGAGCGTCTCGGCGACGGCGAGTCGACGCTGGAAGGCATCGACCCGATCGCCGAGATCGAACGCGCCGAGCGCGAGAAGAACAAGCCCAAGGACGACGAAGACAACAGCTGAGGCACGTCAGTCCTCCGCCGCGATGCCCCAACCGGCGGCGGAGGACAGGCCCTCCAGATAGCCGATGGCGCGTTCGGTCTTGGGATAACGGCGAACGAGCTCCCAGAACGCCGCGTTGTGCCCTGGTTCCTTCAGATGCGCGAGTTCGTGCACGAGGACGTAGTCCAGCACCCATCCCGGCACCCGGCGCAGGCGATCACTGACCCTGATCGTCGCGTCGACCGGTGTGCAGGACGCCCACCTCGTCCGCATCGGCGGCACCCAGCGAACGCTCGCGGGTATCGCCTTTCCGTCCAGATACTTCGCCGAGAGCACGGCGCAGCGCGCCAGCAGCGCCTCGTCGGAGGCTTTCGGCGGCGAGGCCTGCCGCGGGCCCTTGCGCAGCAGTTTGCGCTGCATCTCGGCTACCCAGTGCTTCTCCTCTGCCCGGGTCATCCGGGCAGGGATCAGCACGACGAGGGTGTCCTCGTCCCAGTACGCGGTGACGGTCCGGTGACGGCGTTGGCTACGCCGTACCTCGACCTTGTGTTCGGGAGTGTCCGACGGATTCGTCGTGTCCCGGCCCCTCAGCGAGGGCGTCCGTGCTTCGACCACTCGACCACGGTAAGGCCAGTCACCGACAACTCCGAGGGCCGAAAGGTCACAGCCTCGAGTTGTCCACAACGGGGTCAACCTGTGGATAACTCGCGTTTTCTTAGCGGGCGGTTAGCGGGCCGGTGCGATCCTGCGATCATGAACCTGCGCGAACCGGATCTGCGATCGATCATCCTGCCCGCCTTCCCGGCCCTGCTTCCCGGCCTGGAGGTGCTGGAACGGGGAAGCGGCGAGCTCCAGATCGGCCTCGACCCCGCACACGCGGTGGTGCTCGCCGGGGTCGCCTCCGAGGTGGCCGAAGCACTCCGCGGACTGGACGGCACGCGAGCCGTGGACGACATCGTGCTCGCGCAAAGCGAACACGACGAACAGCTGCGGGACCTGATGACCGATCTGACGGCCCGCGGGCTCTTGACCGACGCGGGGCAGCCTCAGCGACATCCGAGACCGAGGGCGGAGACAGGGCTCTGGTCGCTCCGTGCCCGCCATCACCAAGCGGCCATGACGGCACGCCGAAAACGCGCCGCGGTGGCGATCCACGGCGACGGCAGGCTGGCCGTGGCCATCGCCGTCCTGCTCGCCAACGGCGGGGTCGGGCATATCGACATCCGGGCGTCGGGCACCGTTCGCGAACGCGACCTGGGCTCGGGCTACACCGAAGCCGAGGTCGGCATGCCGCGCCGGGATGCGATGGCGCAGGTGGTGCGCCGCGCCGGTGCGGACACGTCGACCACCCGGCTCTACTCGGACCGTCAACCTGAGCTCGTCCTGCTCACCGACGCGGTCGTACCGCCCCCCGAACTGGTCGACGAACTCGTCCGTGACGGAGTCAGTCACCTGCCGGTACGCGTCCGGGACGGGATCGGCATCGTCGGACCGCTGGTGGTGCCCGGTCGCAGCAGCTGTCTGCGCTGCGCCGATCTGCATCGCGCCGCCCGCGACGATTCCTGGCCGAGGGTGGCGACCCAGCTCGCGGGACGCGTGCAACGGCCGGACCTCGGCGCCGTGCATGCGTGCGCCGCGCTGGCCTCGGCACAAGCCCTCCGGCTTCTCTCCCCCGCCGATCAGGCGCCGCCCGCGTGGAACGCCACCCTCGAGATCGACTTCTTCGACGGGGCGATCCGCCATCGCGACTGGCCGCCGCACACCGGATGTGGTTGTGGCGCTCGGTGATACGCCGAGCGATGTAGCCCACACACACTCCCCCAACAGGCTGCGCGGGCGGAGTGAATCAAGGCAGAATCGCGAAGGTGACCGACTCCCGCAACGCCGAGGACCGTGAAGCCGCCATCCCCCGCAACGGGGCCGCGCGAACGGCGAAGCTGGCCAGTATCCCGCTCGGCATAGCGGGGCGGGCGGTCGGCGGCTGGGGCAGGCGGCTGACCGGGCAAAGCGCCGAAGAGGTCAACGCGACGCTGTCCGCAAAGGCGGCGGAGCAGCTCTTCGAGGTCTTGGGCACGCTCAAGGGCGGCGCGATGAAATTCGGCCAGGCGCTGAGCGTCTTCGAGGCCGCGGTGCCGGACGAGATGGCCAAGCCGTACCGCGAGGCTCTGACGAAGCTGCAGGCAGCCGCGCCGCCCATGCCCACCCGGCAGACCCATCGGGTGCTGGCCGAGCAGCTCGGACGCACGTGGAAGCAGCGGTTCGCGGCCTTCGACGACGAACCGGCCGCGTCCGCGAGCATCGGCCAAGTCCACCGCGCGACCTGGCACGACGGCCGCGAAGTCGCCGTCAAGGTGCAATACCCCGGAGCCGACGACGCCCTGCGGAGCGACCTTCGACAGCTCCAGCGTTTCAGCAGGCTGTTCCAGGCCTTCGTGCCAGGAACCGAAGTGAAACCGCTCCTGGCGGAACTCGCCGAGCGGATGAACGAAGAACTCGACTACCAGGCGGAAGCCCAGAACCAGCGTGCTTTCGTGAAGGCGTTCGAAGGCGTGTCCGGGTTCCTGATCCCTCGCGTGGTCGCCAGCGCTCCGAAGGTCATCGTCACGGAGTGGGTCACCGGCACCCCTCTGTCGAAGATCATCGCCGGCGGCGACAAGGAGACGCGAGACCGTGCCGGCCGCCTGCTCACCGAGTTCCACTATTCCTCGCCGGAACGTGCCCGGCTCCTGCATTCGGACCCGCATCCCGGCAACTTCATGCTGACCGCCGACGACAGGCTGTGCGTCATCGACTTCGGCGGCGTGTCCCGGCTGCCCGAGGGGATTCCGCAGCACCTCGGTGAGATGACCAGGCTGGCGCTCGACGGCGAGTCCGCGAAGCTCATGCGGCTGCTCAGGGAGTCCGGCTTCATCCGGGCCGACGCGGATCTGCAGGCCGATGACGTGCTCGCGTACCTGGCGCCGTTCACCGAACCGCTGGCGGGCGACACGTTCCACTTCACGCGCCGCTGGATGCAACGGCAGGCAGGCCGGGTCGGCGACACCCGCGGCCGGGATTTCCGGATCGGCCGCTCTCTCAATCTGCCGCCCGAGTATCTGATGATCCACCGGGTGACCGCCGGATCGACCGGCATCCTCTGTCAGCTCGACGCGGAGATCCCCGCTCGCGCGATCGTCGAACGGTGGCAGCCGGGCTTCGCGACCTGAGCAGTTATCCACAGGGAACGGGGCGACTGAGCCGAAATCGGGGTCGCCCGGGCGAGTTGTCCACAACTTCGCGGAAGTGGTTCCACCCGGTCGGCCCAGCGGTCATCCTCGATTCATGGCCACTACACGAAGCGCCCGACTCATGGCGCTCAGTAACACCAACGAATCCGGGATCATCACCAGCCGCGAGCTGCGGAAGGCGGGCGTCACCGCGCGTTACGCCGCGAAGCTCTGTGGGCCTGGCGGTCCTTGGCGAAGACTGATGCCGGGTGTGATCTTGTTGCGCGACTCCGCGCCCACCCGGCTTCAGCTGCTACAAGCCGCTGTCGCACGGTTCGGGCCGGACGTGGTGGTGACGGGTGCCGACGCGCTGCGCGCACGAGGCGTCGACTGCCAGGGAACACAGGAGGTCCATCTCCTTGTCCCCGACTATCGGCGCGCCCCGGCGGAGCCTGGCATGCTGCCCCGAAGAACCACGCGAATGCCGCCGCCGACCTTGATCGACGGCGTCCCGTTCGCCCCGCCGGCCCGGGCCGCACTCGATCTGGCCCGGCTGGAGCTCGATCCCGCGCGGATCGACGAGCTGATCTCACTACCCCTGTACTGGGGTCTGTGCACGCTCGAAGAACTCAGCGAGGAGCTCGATTCCGGTAACCGGAGAGGTTCGGCTGCGGTCCGAGCGGCTCTGCGGCGGGTCGACCCCGAAGAGACCTACGCGCATGGGCTGGCGAAAAAGGTCCTCAGCGGCTGCCCACTGCCCTCGCCGTCGTGGAACACGACGCTCTGCGACAGACGAGGGCGGCCCATCGGCTCTGCCGATGCCTGGTGGGACGACATCGGTCTGGCGTGGCAGTTCCGCGCCCCGAAAGAGGGCGCCGCGAATTTCCACCCGCTGGCGCTGACCGCGACCGGAACCGTCTTGGTCCGCTGCACCATCGACCAGCTGAAGAAGGTCCCGATGGAAGTGGCGGCCGAGCTCGTCAGAGCGTTCGCCGAAGCGGCACGGACACCACGGCCGAAGGTCCTCACGATCGGCCGGATCGACGCAGCCTGAGTGCTTCACCAGTACTCGTCGGGCAGCTTTCCCTCGATGTCACGGGTGTGGCGGCGGGCGCAGGCAGGGCACATCCAGCGCACGACGTTCTTCTCACGGGTGGAAACCCAGGCGAGCGTCTGCGCGGACTCCTCGTCGACGCCGCGGATCCGGCCACACAAGGAGCAGCCGGGCTGATCACTCACGATCGCCGTCCACAGTGGACCGTTTTCGCCCCCAACAGGAACAAGTCCCGGCGTGCGCCGAGGAAGGCGGGGTTCGCCGGATCAACCAATGCTGCCGCGGTCTCATGGTCTTCGGCGTCGAGGCGGTCGCCTGCCACCTCGTTCAGCCAGGTCACCCGTTCGAGGACGAACTCGCGCAGCAGCTCCGGTCCGGGCGCCGGGTGGTGGATGAGCACACCGAAGGAATCGACGTCGTCGAGGCCGGCCCGTTGGAGCGCGATGTTCCAGCCGTAGGGCATGGAAACGGAGGCGGGGATTCCTGCCCGCATCTCGGCGAACCACTCGCCACGCGCGGCGAGCAGCCTCTCCTCGAGCCCGGGACGGCCGATGCCGAGATCCCAGGGAAGGCAGTTGAAGTCCAAACCGCCCTCGGCGATGGCGACCAGCCCGCCGGGGCGGGCGAGCCGGGCGAGGATGCCGATGGCCGCCTGCTGATCGGGCAGGTGATGGACCACGCGGGAAGCCCAGACCAGATCGGCGGGAGGGAGCTTGGCGGGCAACCCTTCGTCGGCCACGTCGGCATGGATCGTCTCGACGGCGGCCCTGTCCCCCGCGGCCGCACTGACGACCCGGTGTGCTTCGGCCAGCAGGTGCTCGGTCGCGTCGACCAGCACGATCTTGGCGCCGACAGCAGCGAGCTCCTCGGCGAAAAGCACGCTCATCCCACCCGCGCCGCAGCCGACATCGAGGATGGTCGGCCCCTCCGGCATGCCCTCCAACAGCCGCCGGGCCGCCGCCCGCATCGGCTCGGCGTCGAGTGTCTCGGCCATGCGAAGCGATCGAAGCCGATCGGCCCAGTCGATGTCGTCATGCGTGTGTACGGCCATTCCCCCAGTGAACACCACGCCAAGCCCCACCACGCCCCAAAAGGGAGCGGGGGACCTTTGCTGTCGCGGCGCGATAGCAAAGGTCCCCCGCTCCCCCGAGTGGTCAGGCCTGGAAGCGCTCGGCTCGTCGGGTCGCCCAGCGGGCGACCTTGGTCCACCTGCGTGAGGCGCGTGGACCGCTCCGAGCCCGCTGCGCGCGGACTCCCTCCTCAAGGTCTCGTATTCGGGCCCTGGACAGTTCTTCATAAAGCAACATCTCGCTGGTCTCCTCGACCTTGATCTCGTTCAACTTGGCCGGCGCGACAGTGCGGTAACCCGTCCGCGCCTCGTAATCCCTGGTGGTGATGAGTTCGACGGTCATGCCGCTGCGCTCCGCTCGACCTTGCGGGCGACGGGACGAGCCTCGGCGGCGGGCTCGACGACCGGGTTCTTCCGGGGGCGGCCACGGGGCCGCTTCCGCGCGACGACAACGCCACGCTCGAAGATTTCGCCGCCCCAGACACCCCACGGCTCCCGCCGCGAAAGGGCGCCCGCGAGGCACGCGGAACGGACCGGGCAGTCCGCGCAGAACGCCTTCGCGCGCTCGAGTTCTGCCGGCGACTCGGCGAACCAAAGGTCCGCGTCGCCCGAACGGCAGGGAAGCATCGACTCAGGCGAGTCGATGGCGTCGAGCAGGTCGACGACGCCTGCGTCGGCGAAAGGCAGGGCCTCCCCCGGCGCGAAAGCTATGGCCGATGACATAAGTGCACTCCTCTGTGCCGTAACGGATTTCGTACTCACGGTGGAACTGGACAACGCTGAACCCCAATTAGGTTGTGCAGCCAACTTGTTTGTGCAGCAAAAAACACGAAGGCCGCGGATCCGGTAACCGGTTCCGCGGCCTTCGTGAGCCTCTGATCCTGACTAGGTCAGGAACTTCGCTCCCGTTTGGACAACGGAACACGGAACTGCTTGATGACCGGCAGATCGACGCCGCCGTTCACGTACGCTCCACCGAAGGCGGCAGCGTGCGTGAAGGCCTCGTCGGCGGTAACCCAGGTCCGGTTGAGACGCTGAGTGCCGCGGGCGGCAAGGATGCTCACGGGCATGAAGGTGCCCTGGCGCTGTGCCTGCGGGACTTCCGCGACGCAAGACAGACGGGTGCCAGGGTTCGTGAGCATCATGTTGATCGTCATTTCACCGGCACCACCTTTCTCTGTCGCGCGCGAACCGCCCTGCGGTCTACGCTGTGTTGTAGAAGTTCTTCCCCAGACCAGGCGCTTCCCGCCCGGTACCTGCAGGTTATTGCCACCGGCCGCACCGGGGCAACTTATTTTCCAGAAAATCCGTCGAAGCTACGAAGATCGGCTCTGAGCAGCAGGTTCGCCGCGTGGATCAAGCCTGGGACGCGGTCAAGTCTCCACAGAGGCCCGTACGACGTCGAGAACCTCCGCTCCGAAGCGTTCTAGCTTCGTCGCGCCGATCCCGGAGATGGCGCACAAGGCAGTGTCATCGGTCGGTCGCTGCTCGGCGATGGCGACCAGCGTCGCGTCCGTGAAAACGACGAACGCCGGCACCTTGAGCTCACGAGACCGCTCGCCACGCCAAGACTTCAACTTCTCGAGCAGTTGTTCATCCACGTTGGACGGGCAACGGGAGCAACGACCCAGCTTGATGTCCAGTGTCTCCAGCAGCGGCCCACCGCACACCCGGCACCGGGCCTTGTTGCCGGACTGCTTCGGCTGTTGCGATCGGGCGACCCTCGCCGCCGGGTGGTCTTCGGGGATGAGGCCGTAGAGGAAGCGGCTGCGCCGCCGATTGCGGCGGTTTCCCGACGTCCTGGCCAAGGCCCACGACAGCGACAGGTGCTCTCGTGCTCGAGTGACACCGACATAGAAGAGTCGACGCTCTTCTTCGATGGCCGCGTCATCACCGTCAGCGTGAAGGATCGGCACGGTCCCCTCGGCGAGCCCCACGAGGAACACGGCATCCCATTCGAGACCTTTCGCCGCGTGAAGCGAGGCCAGGGTGATGCCCTCCACCGTCGGCGGATGCTGCGCGGTCGCCCGCTGCTCGAGCTCCGCCACGAAGCGGGGCAGATCCGCGTCATCGACGGTGGAGGCCAGCTCTTCGGCCAACTCGACGATCGACAGAAGCGCGTCCCACCGCTCTTTCGCCGCACCTCCGGCAGGAGGCTGATCGGTGAGTCCGACCTTCGCCAGGACGGAGCGAACCCGGGTCACCAGCTCCCCGGTGTCAGCATCGGTCGACGCCATCCGCAACGCCGACATCGCCTGCCGGACCTCGGCCCTGGCGAAGAAGCGCTCGCCACCACGGACCAGGTACGGAATTCCGACCTCCGCCAGCGCCTGCTCGTAGGCCTCCGACTGGGCGTTCACGCGGTAGAGCACCGCGATCTCGCTGGCCGCCACTCCACTGTCGAGCAGATCACGGATCCTGCGTGCGACAGCGGCCGCCTCGGCGGTCTCGTCGTCGTACTCGGCGAAACGCGGGACCGGACCCGAAGGACGCTGGCCGACGAGTTTCAGCCTCGAACCAGCGGGACGGCCACGCGCGGCACCGATCACCTGATTGGCGAGAGCCACGACCTCCGGCGTCGACCGGTAGTCCCGCTCCAGCCTCACGACCGTCGCCTCGGGGAACCTTCGTGTGAACTCCAGCAGGGGCCGCGGAGAGGCACCACCGAACGAATAGATGGTCTGATTGGCGTCGCCGACGACGGTCAAGTCGTCGCGGCCACCGAGCCACGCGTCGAGCAGCCGCTGCTGCAGCGGGGTGACGTCCTGGTACTCGTCGACGACGAAGCAGCGGTAGCGCTCGCGGAACTCCTGGGCCACCACCGTGTGCTCCTCGAGGACTGCGGTTGTGTGCAGGAGCAGGTCGTCGAAGTCGAGAACCTGGGCGGCGTTCTTGACCTTCTCGTAGTTGCGGTAGACCTCCGCTACCTGCGACGCGGGCGCCGGCGTGTCCCGCTGTGTCCGCGCGGCGACCGCCGGATAGTCGTCCGGCGACACCAAAGAGGCCTTGCTCCACTCGATCTCACTGGCGAGGTCGCGCAGCAGTTCCGTCTCGGTGCCGAGACCGGCCTTGTTGGCGGCTTGGCTGATGTAACGGAACTTGTTCTCGAGCAGCTCCCAAGGCCGATCCCCGACTACCTGCGGCCAGAAGTACCGAAGCTGGCGGCGGGCGGCCGCGTGGAAGGTGAGCGCCTGGGCGGCGTCGACACCCAGACCCCGAAGGCGAGCGCGCATCTCGCCCGCGGCACGGGTCGTGAAAGTGACTGCGAGCACCTGACCAGCGGCGACATGGCCGGAACGGACCAGATGGGCGATGCGATGCGTGATCGTCCGCGTCTTGCCGGTCCCCGCTCCGGCGAGGACACAGACCGGCCCCCTCGGCGCGCAGGCGGCGGCACGTTGCTCGGGATCGAGCCCATCGAGCAGGCCTGGACGACTCTTCGGGGACGATGCGCTAACCACGCCCCGATCCTCGCAGAGGGCCCGACGGGATCGTCGCAGGGCACGCGGCCGTATCCTGGACACATGGCGGGAAAGCAGGACAAGGAAGCAGCGAAGCTGGCCAAGAAGGAGAAGCGTGCCGCGAGCAAGGCTCGCCGCGGGCAGATCTTCGAGGCCTTCAAGATGCAGCGCAAGGAAGACAAGGCGCTCATCCCCTGGATGGCCGGATCACTCCTGGTCATCACGGGTGTCGTGTTCGGCATCGGGTTCATCTTCGACGTCCACTGGGTCGTGCTGCCGCTGGGCATTCTGCTCGGCGCGCTCGCCGCTGTGATCATCTTCGGCAGGCGGGTCCAGAAGACCGTGTACTCGAAGGCCGACGGACAGCCGGGCGCCGCGGCCTGGGCGCTCGAAAACATGCGAGGCCGCTGGAAGGTGACGCCGACCGTCGCTGCCACGACTCAGCTCGACGCCGTGCACCGGGTGCTCGGCGGGCCGGGCGTCGTGCTCGTCGCCGAGGGCGCGCCGCACCGCGTGAAGTCCCTGCTCGCGCAGGAGAAGAAGCGTGTGTCCCGCTTGATCGGTGAGACCCCGATCTACAACGTGATCATCGGGAACGAAGACCAGCAGGTGCCGCTGAAGAAGCTGCAGAGCCACCTCATGAAGCTCCCGCGGAACCTCAAGCCTGCCCAGGTCGACGCACTGGAAGCGAAGCTGGCCGCCCTCGGCAGCCGCGGCGCCGCGATGCCCAAGGGTCCGATGCCTGCCGGCGCGAAGATGCGCAACGTCCAGCGCACCATCCGCCGCCGCTGACCAAGCGAGAATCAGGGGTCCTTTGCTACCGCATGCGGTAGCAAAGGACCCCTGATTCATCTCCGGACAAAAACTGTCGGTGCGTGGTCGCATGATCACTGAGTGGACAAAACCTCAAGCGCCCGGGAGACGGCGCTGGCAGCGATGTTCCCGGACGGCGTGGCCGCCCGGGCGAAGCTTGTCGCCCTGGGGCACTCCCATTCCTGGATCTCTCGCCGTTGCCGCGAAGGCGGTCCATGGCGACGTCCGATCCCCGGCGTCATCCTCCTGACCAACGCCACACCGACCAGCCGCCAACTTTTGAAGGTCGCCCTGACCCACGCAGGCCCAGAGGCGATGCTCACCGGAGTACAGGCCGCCAGGCTGTACGGAGTCCGAAGACTCCCGCCCGAAAGACGGGCCCACACCTTGATTCCTCATCGGAGCAAGGTCGCCACCTGGGGGTTCGCCGTCGTCGAGCGAACGATCCACCTGCCGGAACCAGTTGAGATCGACGGACTGCCCGTAGCCCCACTCGCCCGGGCCCTGATCGACGCGGCTAGGCGCATGGACGAACTCAAGACGGTGCGCGAGATGATCCACGACGCGGTCCATCGTGGGCTCTGCACTCCAGAGGAACTTCGAGACGAACTGGCGCAAGCCAGCACGATCGGCTCGGCACTGCCCCGAATCGTCGTCAACGCCCTCCAGGACGGCGTCAACTCCGCCGTCGAGCAATGGCTGGAGTCCGTACTCGAGCGCAGCGGCTTGCCCTGCCCCGCGCGGAATGCAGAGCTACGAACTTCGGACGGGAAGGTAGTCGGGGTCGCCGACGCCTGGTGGCCGCAGGTCGGCGTCGCCGTGCAAGTTCGCTATGACGAGGTCGCTCTCGAACCGGGCAAGGTGCGCGAGGCGCCGGCGCTTGTCGCACCAGGCCTTATCGTCGTCCAGATAAGTCCCGCGCGGCTACGAGACGAGCCACTGGTAGTGATCCAGGAGCTGCGAGCAGCCCACCGCCGCGCTCGTCAACGCCCACCTCCGGATGTCGGCTGCACACCTACAGCACCGGCCGCCTGACCACAGCCGGTTCGGCAGCCGTTTCCTCCGGCGAGAGCAAAGGTCCCTTGCTCTCCATCCGCGGTCATCGCATGCGGATCACGACGGTGCCGGTCAGCCGGTCGAGCCAGCTTCGGCCGTCGATGTTGCGGATCGCCGCCGGAATGATCACGAAGGTCAACGCCGCCCGAACGACAGCACGCCACACACCGACCATTTGCGCGCCGTCGAGCCTGGCGACGCGGATCCCGACCGCTGCCATACCGGGGGTGAAGCCGAAGAAAGCCGCGGGAATGGCCGTGATCGCCGCCCAGACGCCGACTGACCAGAGATTGAACGTCTGCATGACAGCCGGATCCTGAAGGCTGGGTGTCACGAACAGGGTGGTGACCAGCGAGGCGAGAACCAAATCGATTATCAGCCCCAGAAGACGTGCGCCGCCGCCCGCCACCGAGCCGACACCCGATTGGGGCAAGCCGAGTCGCTCACCACGCCACCGCTGCGTACCCTCGCCACCGGCCGTCGTTCCATCCCCGGCTCCGGGAAGCCATTCTCCGGTCCATCTCGCCACCCATCCAGGGTATGCCGGTGGCGCGGGCCACATTCGCCCTGGTCGACTACCCGATATCGCCGCCCCGTTAACACCGGCGAAACATACGGGTGACGGTCGGGCAACACCGCGCTCTTAGCGTGAGCCGAAGAGAGTACTGCCGCCGGCAACGAACGAGAAGGAGTCACCGAGGGTGCCCACTACTCCAGACGACATTCAGCGCCTAATCGCCGACGAGAACGTAGAGGTCGTCGACGTCAGGTTCTGCGACCTGCCCGGCGTTATGCAGCACTTCACCGTTCCGGCGAAGGCGTTCAACGAGGAAGCTTATGAAGAAGGCCTTGCCTTCGACGGCTCCTCGGTGCGCGGGTTCCAGTCGATCCACGAATCCGACATGCTGCTCCTCCCGGACCCCGAAACGGCGCGTATCGACCCGTTCCGCAAGGCGAAGACGCTCTCGCTGAACTTCTTCGTGCACGACCCGTTCACCCGTGAGGCGTACAGCCGCGACCCGCGCAACATCGCGCGTAAGGCCGAGCAGTACATCTCCGAGTACGGCGTCGCAGACAACGTGTTCTTCGGTCCGGAAGCCGAGTTCTACATCTTCGACTCGATCCGGTTCGACTCCGCCGAGCACGCCTCGTTCCACGAGATCGACTCCGTCGAGGGCTGGTGGAACACCGGTGCCGACGTGCCGGGCGGCAACCAGGGTTACAAGACGAAGTTCAAGGGCGGCTACTTCCCCGTCCCGCCGGTCGACCACTTCGCCGACCTGCGTGACGAGATCGTCCGCAACCTGCAGGGCTCCGGTTTCGAGATCGAGCGCGCGCACCACGAGGTGGGCACCGCCGGTCAGACCGAGATCAACTACAAGTTCAACACGCTGTTGCACGCTGCGGACGACCTGCAGCTGTTCAAGTACATCGTGAAGAACACCGTGTTCGCCGCCGGCAAGACCGCGACCTTCATGCCGAAGCCGCTCGCCGGTGACAATGGCTCGGGCATGCACTGCCACCAGTCGCTGTGGAAGGACGGCACGCCGCTGTTCCACGACGAGTCGGGGTACGCGGGCCTGTCCGACACGGCCCGTCACTACATCGGTGGTCTGCTCAAGCACGCGCCGAGCCTGCTGGCCTTCACCAACCCGACCGTCAACTCGTACCACCGGCTCGTGCCGGGCTTCGAGGCACCGGTCAGCCTGGTGTACTCGCAGCGGAACCGGTCGGCTTGTGTCCGTATCCCCATCACGGGCAACAACCCGAAGGCCAAGCGCGCCGAGTTCCGGTGCCCGGACTCGTCCGGCAACCCGTACCTGGCGTTCTCGGCGATGATGATGGCCGGCCTCGACGGCATCAAGAACAAGATCGAGCCGCCGGAGCCCATCGACAAGGACCTCTACGAACTCCCGCCGGAGGAGGCCCAGAACGTCAAGCTCGTCCCTGGCGACCTCGGCGCGGTTCTCGACACGCTGGAAGCCGACCACGACTACCTGCTCGAGGGTGGCGTGTTCACCCCCGACGTGATCGACACGTGGATCTCCTACAAGCGTGAGAACGAGATCGACCCGCTGCGGCTGCGTCCGCACCCGTACGAGTTCTCGCTGTACTACGACGTGTAAGTCGTGCGGTAGCAACACCCAGAGCACGCCGGTGGTGAGGTGCGGAAACGCCCTCACCACCGGCGTTTCTTATTTGGATCTACGCGGCGCGACTACTCCGAAGTGGAAAGAACCTTCAGGTCGACGCCCGCCCGCTCGATACGGCCACGCGGGTCATCCACGAGTTTGCGTCGCTCGAGATCCATCAGTCCCAAGGTGCAAGTGATCTCCGCGGAGAGGGTGCCGTCGATCTTGTAGATGTTCGAGTCCATGTGGAAGGTCTTGCCGGTACCGAACTTGGCGTCGCAGGTCACGTCGACGACATCGCCTGCCCGAAGCTCGCGCCGGAACACGATGTGGGATTCGAGCAGCACAAAGGCAAGATTCGCGTCGCGCATGCCCGAGTTCAGGCCACCTGCGAGCTCCATCAGCTCGAGTCTGGAGACCTCGCCGTACGAGTGGTAAACGGCGTGGTTGAGATGGCCGAGAGTGTCCAGCTCGTAGTGGCGCACCTTGATCCGGGTGCGAAATGGCTCGCGCACAGTCACCGGTCCACTGTAAGGGCCGCTCTCCGTCCGCGACGCCGAGTGTGAGCAAGGGACCTTTGCTGCCGTTTCGGCCACCCGTGAGCAGGTGACAGCAAAGGTCCCTTGCTCACTTACCGCAGGTCACCACCGGTCAGCCCTGGTAGAAGAGGGTCTCCACAACTGCGTGGGCACGTCGCGTCGTCCGCCGGTAGGCATCGAGGAACTCGCCTGGATCGTCGTCGGCTGAGTAGCCGAGCACTCGTGCGACCGCGGCGAGGTCTCGACCGGAGCTGGGGATCTCGTCGACGGCTTTACCCCTGACCAGCATCCCGGCGTTACGGACACGCGTCGCCAGCAACCATGCCTCGGTCAGGGATTCGATCTCGGCGGGGTCGGCGAGCCCGGCCTCCCCCGCGGCCTTCAGCGCCTCGATCGTCGAGGTGGTCCGAAGCCCTTCGACCTGATGCCCGTGACGCAGCTGCATGAGCTGCACGGTCCACTCCACGTCGGCGAGCCCTCCACGCCCGAGCTTCGTGTGCCGTGTCGGGTCGGCGCCCTTGGGCATCCGTTCGGTCTCCACCCGCGCCTTGATCCGCCTGATCTCCCTCACCCGGACCGCGTCGAGGCCTTCCTGCGGGTAGCGAATGGGGTCGATCATCTCGATGAACCGCGCACCGAGGTCGTCATCGCCGGCGATGAACCGGGCGCGGAGCAGCGCTTGGGATTCCCAGACCTCTGCCCACCGCCCGTAGTAGCTGCGATAGGACTCGAGGGTCCGCACCAAGGGACCGCTCCTCCCCTCCGGCCGGAGATCGGCGTCGACTACCAACGCCGGGTCGGGGCTGGGCGCACCGAGGATCTTGCGCACCGTCTCGGCAACAGAGGAAGCGAACTTCGCCGCTTCGGAGTCCGACACCCCTTCGGCCGGCTCGCATACGAAGAGGACATCCGCGTCGGATCCATAGCCGAGTTCGGCCCCACCGAGACGCCCCATCCCGATGACAGCGATCTTCGCGGGCGTCTGGCCGAGTTCCGCCTGACGCTGGCGAAAAGCAGCGGCCAAGGCGCCCTGCAACACCGCGGCCCACACACTCGACAACGCCTCACAGACGGCTGGGACGTCGAGCAGACCCAGCAGGTCTGCCGATGCGATCCGCAACATCTCATGTCGGCGAAGTGATCTCGCGGCCGCGACCGCGGCGTTCAAACCGGGCTGGCGCCGCACCGCAGCTCGCAGCGAGGTGGCTACTTCGGCCGGAGTGCGACCGGCCAGCCGCGCGGGATCACCGAGCAGCTGCAGGACTTCCGGCGCTCTCGCCAGCAGGTCCGGCACCAGCCGCGACGTGCCCAGCAGGAACGCGAGCCGCTCGACGACAGCCCCCTCGTCACGGAGGACCCTGAGGTACCAAGGCGTTTCTTCGAGCGCTTCCGAGACCTTCCGGTAGGACAGAAGTCCACGGTCAGGGTCCGGGGTGTCAGCGATGAGATCCAGCAGGACCGGCAGCAGTGCCTGCTGAATGGCCGCCCGACGGGACATTCCCGCGGTCAGCGCCTTGATGTGCTGCAGCGCCCCGTCCGGCGCGGCATAGCCGAGCGCGGCGAGGCGGCTCTCCGCCTGTTTCGTAGTCAGCCGTAGCGCTTCGGTCGGCACGTTCGCGACCGATTGCAGCAGCGGCCGGTAGAAGAGTTTCTCGTGAAGGCGGCGGATGCTCTGCAGGTGACGGCGGAATTCCGCCAACAACGCGTCGCCTTCGCTTCTGCCACGGGCGGGCCGCACACCGCTCGCCCTCGCGATCGTTCGCAGCTCGCTGGAGTCGGAGGCGGCCGGGAACAGGTGCGTACGCCGTAGTCGGCGAAGCTGGAGCCGATGCTCGATCGTCCGGAGAAACACGTACGAGGAGGTGAGCTCCGCGGCATCCTTACGGCCGACGTACCCGCCTTCTCCCAAGGCGGCGAGTGCGTCCAACGTGGACGGAGAACGTAGCTCCGCGTCGATCCGGCCGTGGACCAATTGCAGCAACTGCACGGCGAACTCGACGTCGCGAAGGCCTCCACGTCCCAGCTTCAGCTCCCGCTCGGCGTGCGCGGACGGCACATGGCCTTCGACGCGGCGCCGCATCTTCTGCACCTCGGGAACGAAATTCTCCCGATCGGCCGCTGCCCACACCTTCGGCGCGACCATCTCCGCGTACTGGCGCCCGAGCTCGGCATCGCCCGCGACCGGCCGTGCCTTGAGCAAGGCCTGGAACTCCCAGGTCTTAGCCCACTTCTGATAGTAGGTGGCATGTCCGTCGAGAGTCCGGACCAAGGCGCCCGCCTTGCCCTCGGGACGCAACGCCGCATCGACCTCGAAACAGGCCTTGCCGACCACGCGCATCATCGTGCTGGCCAGCCGCGTGGAAACCGAAAGATCGCCGTCACCGACGAAGATGACATCCACGTCACTTACGTAGTTCAGCTCTCGACCACCGCATTTACCCATCGCGATCACGGCGAGGCGGCCGTCAACCCCGGCGCCCACCTCGGCCTCCGCGACCAGAAGTCCTACCGAAAGCGCGGCCTCGGCCAGCGTGGTGAGCTGTGCGCCGATTTCGGCATAGGGCGGCTGGCGGAGGCCTGGTTCGACCAGATGACCGAGGTCCGCGGCCGCGATTCCGAGGAGCAGCTCGCGATACCCGATGCGAAGAGCCTGCTCCGACTCAAGCCCTGTGAGCAGTTCCCCTTCCGGCCGAAGATGCTCGAGCAGGCTATTCACGTACTGATCCGGCTCGGCGCTCTTCTCGCGTTCAAGGGTCTTCCAGCAGTCGGTGTTCGCGACGAGGAAGTCCGCGAGCGCGCTCGAAGTGCCTAAGACACCGAGCATCCGGCCGCGGAAGGTGCGGTTGGTGCGGAGCGCCTGGTCGAGCTCGTCCCAGGCGGACGGCTCTGCTTCCCGGATCCGGTCCAGCCCACTCAGGGCGAGATCGGGATCCGCCGCACGGGAGAGTGCCGACAACACGTCGACGGCGGAGCCGTCCGGGCCGGATTCGGTCCACCAACCGGCAGCACGCAGCTGCCCGTCGGCACGGGGGTCGGTGAAGCCGTATCTCGCCACGGAAGCGGTCGGCCTGGCGCGCTCAACCATCGGCTTCCACCGTAGTCGCCCTTCCGGCCATGGCCAGACGGACGCGCAAGGGAGCAAGGGACCTTTGGTGTCGCCTTCGCGCGGCGGTACCAAAGGTCCCTTGCTTCGTTATGCGGCGATCCTGCCTACTTCCGGTTCAGGACGGGTCGGGGCGGGAGTGGTGAAGCTGCCGGCGTTGACGGGACTCCGCCGGGAAAGGAGATAGATCCCGATGCCGATCGCCAGGCCGGCGACGCCGACGGAGATCGTGCCCACCGTGCCCGTCGAGGTCACGAGACCGGCCCCGGCACCGACGATGGCCGCTGCCGGAAGCGTGAACAGCCAGGCGATCACCATGCGGCCGGCCGTGCGCCAGCGCACCGGTGACTCGTTCCTGCCCACGCCGGAGCCGACGATGCCTCCGGAACAGACGTGAGTGGTCGAAAGCGGAAAGCCGAAGTTCGTCGAAGCGAGGATGACCGCCGCCGAGCTGGTCTGCGCGGCGAAGCCCTGCGGGCCGGCAATGTCCGTCAGCCCTTTACCCAGCGTGTAGGTGATTCGCCAGCCGCCAAGGTACGTGCCGAGCGCCAGCGCCAACGCCGCGCTGACGATCACCCAGAGCGGCGGCCCGGCCCCGGCGGGGAGGGTTCCTGCGGTGATCATCGTCAGTGTGATGACACCCATGGTCTTCTGCGCGTCGTTCGTACCGTGGGCGAGCGAGACCAGCGAAGCCGAAATGATCTGCCCGACTCGGAAGCCCGCAGTGCGGCCGCGGCGGACGAAGATCCGGTAGACGAAGTACGTCACGATCATCGCGGCGAGGCCTGCCAAGACCGGCGACAGCGCCGCTGGGACCAGCACCTTCTCGACGATCTTTCCGAAATGGACGGAGTCCGTTCCGGCCGACACCCACGTGGCACCGATCAGCCCTCCGAACAGCGCATGGGACGAGCTGGACGGCAGTCCGACGAACCAGGTGACCAGGTTCCATACGATCGCCCCGACCAGGCCACCGAACACGATCGCCGGTCCGATCTTGGTGTCGTCGACCAGTCCATTCGAGATGGTCTTGGCCACTTCGACCGAGAGGAAGGCACCGACCAGGTTCAGGACCGCGGAGATCGTCACCGCGACTTTGGGACGCAACGCCCCGGTGGCGATCGACGTCGCCATCGAGTTGGCCGTGTCGTGGAACCCGTTCGTGAAATCGAAAATTAGGGCCGTGACGACGACGAGCACGACCAACACTGAGGGCTCCACCCCGACCTCCGAACCCTTCGAAATTCCCTTCGCAAGGTACCTGACGGCAAGACCGGAGTGTTAATAACCCATACGCATTTGAGACATAAGTCGTTAAGCCATCGGCAATGTACGTTGACGGTCCGCAGCCGGGGCGAGGTCACCGGACACCAGTCGGACGAAGCGGTGGGCGAACGGTCGCCAGGTTTCGGTGATATCGGCATGCACTCGGGCGAGGTTTTCCGGGGTCAGTACGTCCGGCCGGGTGAGTTCCGCCATTTCCGGCGATTGCCGCGCCCAGTCGAGGACCACATCCGGCGTCGTCTCGACATGGAACTGGACACCGTAGGCACAACGGTCGAACCGGAACGCCTGGTAGGCATACCGCGGCGACGAGGCCAGAAGCTCGGCGCCCGCGGGCAGCCGGGTGATCGCGTCGTTGTGGAACTGGAGGACGTCTTGCATGAGCGGCAGTTCCGCGAAGAGCGGGTCGATCCAGGCTGCGTCCTTCTTGGACACGAGCCCTGGGCCGACCTCAGGCCCTTGATCGCCTGTCGCGACGCTGCCGCCCAACGCCACCGCCAGGAGCTGACCGCCGAGGCAGATCGCGAGCGTCGGGATACGCGCGCCAGCAGCCTTCGAAAGAAGCTTCCGCACGTCCGCGAGCCACGGGTGTGCGTCGTCATCGTTGGCGCCCATCCCGCCGCCGAGGCATACGACGCCCCCGTACCCATCAAGATCGGCGGGGAGGGTCTGATCGGGCAGCAACCGGATGTCGAGCTCGGCTCCCACCTCGGTGAGCCAGTCGCCGAGTGGGCCGATCGGGTCTGATATATCCGGCTGGATGACGAGCAACTTGAGAGCGGTCACCTCACCAGCCTACGACCCCGGGAGAGCAGGGGACCTTTGCTACCGCCCGGCCCGGAGCGATAGCAAAGGTCCCCTGCTCCCTCTGGTCAGCAGGCGCAGCGTGGGGTGGGCGCGGAGGTGAGGGCGGGTGCCAAGGTATCCCGGTCAACGGGATAGCCGGCTGCTTGCCAGGCGGTGATGCCGCCGGACAGGCGTTTGACCTTGAAGCCGAGCTCAGCAAGTTTCAGGGCTCCCTTGGTCGCGGCATTGCAGTGGATGCTCTCGCAGTAGCAGACGTAGACGAGGCCGCGGTCCAACTCACTGACCGACTCGGGCGTCATGTCCCGATACGGGAGGTTGATCGCACCAGGGATGCGAGCCGACGCGAAGGCTTCGGCTGCTCGGGTCTCGACGATCACGTACCCGTGCTGAGCATCAGACGTGAGGTCTTGGACAAGGTCGTCGGGGTCCACCTCGAGTGCGAGTTCGGCTCGCAGGTGCGCGGCCGCGGTCGCACTGTCCAGGGCTGGAAACATCAGTATGCGGGGTTCGGTCGTCATACCTCAATCCTGCTGCTCACTGTTCGGTCCGAACATCGGAGAAGCCAGGTCTCACCGCCGGTTAGCCTGGAGATCCCTGGCGGGCATGACGATCGACCTGGAGTTCCGTGAACCTCGATGATCTCGACTGGCAGTTACTCGAACTGCTCCAGGCCGACGGCCGGCTGACCTTCTCGGAGCTCGGCCGACGGGTGTCGCTGTCCGCACCCGCGGTGACCGAGCGGGTCCGCCGGCTCGAGGAGAGGGGGATAATCACCGGCTACTCGGCCGGGGTCGACCTGGCGAAGCTCGGGCTACCGATCGAGGCGATAGTCCGGGCGAAGGTACGGAGCCTCGATACGGCTCGCTTCCGCGAAACCATCCTGGCCCTGCCACAGGTGCTCGACGCCGATCACGTCACGGGTGACGAGTGCTGGCTCGTGCGAGTTGCCTGTCGGAACACCGCGGAGTTGGAGGAGCTCGTAGAGCGGATGCAGCGCTATGGAGAGACGACGACTTCGCTGGTCTTCTCGTCGCCTGTGCGCCGACGTGCGGTCGGCCGGCAGCGCTGAGCGAGGTCGCGGAGAGAGCAGGGGACCTTTGCTGTCACCTGGCGGAGGTGGGTATGAAAAAGGTCTGGGACCTGGGAGAACTCGGGGTTCTCGACCAGGTCCCAGACCTTGTTCAATGTTAGTCCGGCGGTGTCCTACTCTCCCACAACCCTTCGGTTGCAGTACCATCGGCGCTGTCAGGCTTAGCTTCCGGGTTCGGAATGGGACCGGGCGTTTCCCTGACGCTATGACCACCGAAACACTG